>CAZYER010000021.1:3570-26533 GCA_964646525.1 uncultured Francisella sp.
TTGCTTGGCAACTTTGGTTGGTACGAGAGGGTGAAAGAGAAGCCGCTTTTCGGGCGTTCAAATCGAATACTTGGATAGGAGTGATGTTATGGTTAGGCGTGGTATTATCGTATCTTTAATGGTGTTACTAGGTGTGGGCTTGGGCGCTTGCACACAAGAATCGCAAAATCAGATTTCGCGCAGTATTCAAAACTGGACAGGCACGAATGGTGTGGTTGAAGTTTATGCGGGTGAAAAGGTGGTGCGTCGTTTTATTCAAGTGGATAAGTTGTCAACCGCTTACGGTACCAGCGATGGACAAGCCCGCCCTTATCGATTCGGCTATGGTGTGTTGGACGAAAACCTGAATTTTGTTAAAGATCCTGAAGAGAAAAAAGTGTATTTTGAATTGGGAGAATACACAGCACAGTATATTTTCTTCGAGAGCCCTCGTTAATGCAGCCGAGTTGTGTCATTGCGTTGCACGGCTTGGGTGCTGATGGTCGCGACTTAATGCCCTTACAGCAGATGATGGGCATGGATGACGTGCCTTGGTTGTTTCCCGATGCTCCCGAGTTGTCGGTTACTGCCAATATGGGTATGCGTATGCCCGCTTGGTTTGATATTTTAGGCTTCAACCCGACTGATCCAGTCGATCAACAGGGCATTGCGCAGAGTGCGGCTAAGGTGCACGCCTTAATGGCGGAGCAAGCGGCAAGGGGAGTTGATCTGAGTCGCATGGTGCTATTGGGTTTTTCGCAGGGTGGAGTGGTTGCCTTGCATGCGGCTTTGTCTGGCGCTATGCGGGTGGGTGCGGTGGTGGGCTTGTCGACTTGGTTGCCAGCGTCGCATGCCTTGGCTGGGTTATCAGCCGAACAGCAACAAACGCCTATTTGGTTAGGTCATGGGCGTTTCGATAACATTGTGCCTATGGCAGCACATGAGCGCGCTAAGGTGAAATTAAGCGATTTAGGGGTTAGGCAGGTTGTCAGTGCGAGTTATCCGATGGCGCACAGTATTTTGCCTGAAGAATTAGACGATGTAACCGTTTGGTTAGCACGCCTGTAAGTGTCAAAAGTAAAGCCGCTCAATTGAGCGGCTTTAATGATATTGAGCGGTCTTTAATTAACCGAAGTGGCACACGTAATGAACGTCTTCGGTGACTTCAATTACAAACTTGCCATTTTCAGGCACGGCAAAGGTAAATGCGCCGTCAAAAGACTGCCAGTCACCATCGTTAATGCTGACTTTACCCTTGCCTTGCAATAATTCCATGATTTCAGGGATACCAACATTGAACGTCAAGATCGAAGGTAAAATCACACCGACGCTTTTGCGCGTACCGTCAGCGAAAATGACTGTGTGGCTAACACATTTTCCGTCGAAGTAAACATTGGCTGTTTTGGTGACTGACACTTGATCGAACTGATTGCTCATGTTGCGTTTCCTTAAATTAATAAATGGGCACATCTAATAACCCAGTGGGTAGGAAGTCTGAAGGAAGGGGTTGCTAAAAATAGCATGTAACACATTGATAAAAACCTTCTTTCAGCTAAAAAATAAACTTGGGAAGTCTAAAAACATGCGAAGCGAGGTTTTTAGAGTTTCCCAAATGATTGATGAAGCAGTTTACGAGGTTAAACTCTGAATGGCAAGCCATGAGCTTGTGCTATTGATGGGGTAAGGCTCTCGCCAGTGTAACTAAATGCAGGTGTTGCACGCCTTCGGATTGCAGTAACTGACTACATACTTGAGCGGTTGATCCTGTGGTGTAAACATCATCGACCAACACAATGCGTTGATGCTGGTGTAAGGCGTGCGCTTCGACACTAAAAGCACCGCGCAGGTTTTGTTGTCGTGCGGTTTTATCTAAACCCGCTTGGCTATCGGTGTGGATATGACGTATTAATGCTTTGTCGAGCAGTGGCAGTTCTAGGTGCTTACTGACTTGCTTGGCCAATTGATAGGCAGTATTAAAACCACGTTTGCGTAATTTGTGCGGATGCATGGGTACGGCAATAATGGCCGTGGCTTCGCTGGTGAGCTTCATGGCCTGCATCCAACCGAAAAAAGCTTCTGTTAACACCCGCTCTGCTGAAGCTTGTTTGCCGTATTTCCAGCGTCGCATCAACTGGGTGATCGTACCATCATAAATGAAACAACTGTGTGCTGCTTGCCAAACAGGAGGCGTGTTTGCACAACTGGCGCAGACGCTATGGTCATCGTTGGGTAGGGCGCAGAGCGGACAAGCCGTGTTAATCACATGAACGTCGGTGGCACAGCCAGCGCAGAGTTCATCTTTATCCGCCGTGGCACCGCAGAGTTGGCAGTGGGGTGGCAATAGGAATCTTTCGAGCCAGTTCATGTTAGCCTCGCGTTTGATGGTAAAATAAGCGAATACATAGATATTATCACAAGGGAATGCAGCATGGCATTAGGCGATATTCGTCACGACTGGACGTTAGAAGAAGTGCAAGCACTGCTTGCGCAACCGTTTAACGATTTGATTTTTCAAGCGCAAACGGTACATCGTCAGCATTTTGATGCCAATAGCGTGCAAACTTCGACCTTACTAAACATTAAAACGGGCGGCTGTGCTGAGGACTGTTCTTACTGTTCACAAAGCGCGCGCTACGATACTGGCTTAGAAAAAGAGCAGATGATGCAGTTGGACGAGGTGCTCAGCAAAGCGAAAGCAGCGAAAGACAGCGGCGCTACCCGTTTTTGCATGGGAGCAGCTTGGCGCAATCCGAATGCTAAGGATTTCGAGCTGGTGCTGGCGATGGTGCGTGGCGTGAAAGATCTAAATATGGAAGCCTGCTGTACGCTGGGTATGCTGAATGATGAGCAAGCGAGTCGGTTAAAAGAAGCAGGTTTGGATTATTACAACCATAATTTAGACACTTCTGAAGCCTATTATCCGCAGGTGATTACCACACGCAGTTTCCAAGATCGCTTAGATACCTTGGCGCGTGTGCGCAAGCAGGGTATGAAAGTCTGTTCGGGTGGCATTATTGGCTTGGGTGAGGGTGAAGGGGATCGCGCCCAGCTATTGCGTACCTTTGCTAACTTGCCAGAGCATCCGCACTCAGTACCGATCAATCTGCTGGTGCCGATTGAAGGCACGCCTTTAGCCGATATGCGTGGTAAAACTGATCCCTTCGACTTTATTCGTGTCATTGCCGCGGCACGTATTATGATGCCGACTTCTTATGTGCGTTTATCGGCGGGTCGAAGCTCAATGAGTGATGAAACGCAAGCTCTGTGCTTTTTAGCGGGTGCTAACTCCATTTTTTACGGTGAAAAACTGCTCACTGCCGATAACCCTGACGCACAGCATGACCGCTTATTGTTTAAGCGTCTAGGCTTAACCCAAGCAGCGAGTGGCTGTTAGGTCGCTATGTCATCGCGTTGGCAACAGCGACTGTTCGAACGTCATCAGCAACGACAGGCGCTGGGTTTGTGGCGCACACGCCCGTTACTGACCAGTGCGCCGGGGGTGCGTGTACAGGTCAATGGTCAATGGTTGATGAGCTTTGCCAGTAATGATTATTTAGGTTTGGCAGAGTCTGTAACTTTGCCCCAGTTGGCGCAAGCACTGCATCAACAAGCTGGCAAGGCGGGGAGTACGGCTTCTCATGTGTTGGCGGGGCATCATTTGCCCCATCATTTGCTGGAAGATGAACTGGCTGACTGGTTGGGTGTTGAGCGTGTCTTACTGTTTTCTAGTGGCTATTTAGCCAATTTAGCAGTGCAAACCGCGTTGTTGCAAGACGGTGATGCGCTGTATCATGACAAACTCAATCACGCTTCGTTATTAGATGGTGCACATTTATCTTCCGCTCGCTTTCAGCGTTATGCGCATAATGACATGGAGGCGCTGGCGCGTCGCTTGGCTCAGCCGACAGAAGGTCTAACCATGGTGGTGACCGATGGCGTATTTAGCATGGATGGTGACAGCGTTGAGTTAAGCCAACTTCTGCCGTTGGTGGCGCAGCATGAGGCTTTGTTGGTGGTAGATGAAGCGCACAGTTTTGGCGTGCTGGGTGAACAAGGACGAGGCTTGTTTGTTCAGCAACAGCAGACAGCGAATGCATCGGTGTTGCGTGTTGGTACTTTGGGCAAAGCCTTTGCCAGTAGTGGCGCTTTTATTGCGGGGTCATCTTTGCTGATTGATACCATTGCTCAATGGGGGCGCAGTTACATTTACACCACTGCTCAGCCGCCTTATCAAGCCAGTTTCAGTCGTGCGTCTTTAAGGTTGCTGGCAGGAGATGTGGGCGAAGCTGCTAGAGCTAAGTTGGATGAGCTGATTGCTTATTTTCGTCAGGGTGCGCAAGCACTGGGGCTGAGTTTGATGCCCTCGTCAACACCGATTCAACCGATTTTATTGGGAAGTAATGAGCGAGCTTTGGCCTGGCAGGCACATTTGTGGCAGCAGGGTTATTGGGTGCCTGCTATTCGTCCGCCGACGGTAGCCGAAGGTAAAGCGAGATTGCGTTTGTCTTTGTCAGCACAACATTCTCGTCAACAGCTGGATGGGTTGCTTGAAGCCCTAGCGCTGTGTCAGCGTGAGGAGGGACAATGCCTTTAGCGATTCAGCAATTTGGACAGGGTTCTGACTTGGTTTTTATTCATGGTTGGGGCGCAAATAGTAAACTGTGGCGGTCATGGATTGAAGGTCATTTTGCCGACTATCGAGTCACGCTCATCGACTTACCAGGTCACGGGCAAAGTCCACAGTTGAATGTTGCTGATGAACAGGTGCTGGATGCTTGGCTGGAAGCGCTAGTTGTAGAACTACCTGATTCCGCAGTGATCATCGGTTGGTCTTTGGGTGGTTTGCTGGCGCAAGCCTTAGCATTGCGTTATCCCGAGCGCGTGCAGGGGCTGGTGTTAATGGCAACTAGTCCGTGTTTTGTTCAGCGTGATGATTGGTTATTGGCATTAGAAACATCCTTATTTGCACGCTACTTAACCGAAGTGATGCAACAAACACAGACACTGCTTAAATCGTTTTTTTCATTGCAAGCACTGGGGAGTCAGCAACCGAAACAGCTGATTAAGCAGTTGTTACCCTTGATAAATCAACTCATCGAAGGGCATCAAGCTTCTTTATATCAGGGGCTGCACTTGCTCAAGACGCTGGATTTTCGCGCTGAATTGGTACGATTGACTGTACCAACGCTGTGGTTGTTTGCCGATGCCGATGCTATTGTGCCCAGCAGCCTGATGGCGGAGATTGAACGGTGGCAGCCACAGGCAAGTTGTCAGTTGATTACTGCTTCGGGACATTTACCTTTTCTTGCTCAGCCCAGTGTCACGGCAGAAGCCATCATTTCATTTTTACAAGGAAAGGCTCATGATTGACCGTCGTGCGGTGGCGCAACATTTTAGCCGTGCCGCTCGGTCTTACGATGCGGCTGCGGTACTGCAAAAAGAAGTGGCTTCACGTTTAGCAGAGCGCTGGCCATTAGTCAAAATGCAGCCGCAACAGGTGATGGATTTAGGGGCAGGCACGGGATTTTTATCGCACCAAGTGCGCCAATATTATGCCGATGCGCAACTCTATGCCGTCGATTTATCTGAAGCAATGTTGCAACAAAGTCGCGCTAAGTTATGTCCTGAACCCACTTGGTGGCAAAAGCTCAATCCATTTGCGACGGTTGATAGGGTGGCTTTTATCAATGCCGATGCTTACCAACTGCCGTTTGCTGATAACAGCATGGATATGTTGGTATCGAGTTTAATGTTGCAGTGGTGCGATGATTTACCCAGCGTACTGGCGGAATGTCGGCGTGTGTTAAAGCCAAATGGTGTGCTGTTTATGGCTAGTTTAGGTCCAGATACACTGAAAGAAATTCGCTTAGCATGGCAACAAGTTGATGGCGAAACCGCTGAACATACGCTCAATTTTGCCGATTTGCACGACTTAGGCGATGCGTTGGGACGCGCGGGTTTTAGTGACCCTGTATGTGATGTTGAGCACATCACGCTGACCTATGCCGACGCACCAGCGGCGCTGAAAGACCTTAAAGCGATTGGAGCAACTAATGCCAGCGGTCAGCGTCAAAAGGGATTGATGGGTAAAACCAAGTGGCAAGCTTTTTTAGCTGCTTATGCCCAACACACCATGCCCGATGGTCGTATTCCCGCTACCTTTGAAGTGGTTTATGCACACGCCTTTATTGCAGAGCAGAAACCATCTGTGGAGCGAGGTTTGCCACAAACTGCTTCAATCCCTGTCAGTGCCATTAAACGCTGGCAGGGTTCAGAAAATTAGGATTTGGCGTTCTTTGAAACTGGCTTAACAGCTTGAATTAAGCCAGTTGCTTGCGTGTGTTTAGGCAACCAACACAGAAAGATGATTTTTGAGCTTTTTCAGCGCAGCACTTTCAATCTGACGCACACGTTCTAGTGAAACACCAAATTGTTCGGCCAGTTCTGCTAGGGTTGCTTTGTCATCGCGCAATAAACGCGCTTCAATGATAGCCTGTTCACGCTCACTCAGCGTTGCTAAGGCCTCATGCACACGGCTATAGGTGAGTTGTTCTTCTTCAGCTTCAATCGCCATGTCTTCGGGAATGTAGCGATTATCCACTAGGGTCAACTGTGGTTGATCTTCTTCGTCACTATCTGTTGGTGTGGCAACCGACACGTCGGGCAAAGAGAGTCGAGCGTCCATTGCTAAGACTTCTTCTGGTTTGACGCCGAGCTCGTGAGCAATACGTAGGGCTTGTGACTGATTGACTGCGTCTAGGCTATCTTTGTGACTACGCAGTTTGAAAAACAATTTACGCTGCGCCTTGGTGGTCGCAATTTTGACCATGCGCCAATTTTTCAGAATGTATTCATTGATTTCGGCACGAATCCAATGCGAGGCAAAAGTCATTAGGCGTACACCAGCACCTATGTCAAAGCGCTTAACGGCTTTCATTAAGCCGATACTGCCCTCTTGTAGTAAGTCGGCTTCGGCTAGGCCATAACCTTTGTAAGAGCGTACAATGGGTACAACATGGCGCAGATTGAATAGTACCAACTGTTCTGCAGCGCGTAAGTCTTGGTGTTCATGGTAGCGACGCGCTAATTCCATTTCTTCTTCTGCTGTGAGTAGTGGCAGTGAACGAATCAGACGCAAATAACCGTTAAGGTCATTGCTGGGATCGGCAAGGGCAATGCTTTTGGCAATGCTTGGTAGATTTTGGCTGTTGGTGTTCATCTCAATCTCCCTCCCTGTAAGTTATTAATCTTGTGATTATAAAAATAGCGCAGCTAATCGTCAATAATTGACTAGGTTGATGCGCTGCTCGTTGTGCTGGTTTTGTCCATTTCTGTGTTAGGTGCATCGGCTACTTGAGTCGGCTCTAGTGGTGCGTGTAATTTAGCACGTTCCATATCTATGGCTGCAAAAGCACGTTCAAAGTCTTCGTCACTGTTTAAGGCGTTTTCTAACACTGCATCAGACGACTCTGTGGCAGTATGAGCAACTTCTGCTGGCGGTTGAACACTAGCGGTTGCTGCCTCTGTAGCACTGGCGGTGGTTGTGGCTATGACTCCAGTTCCAGCAACAGCAGCGGTGGTAAGGTTTTCAGCTGAGGTTGTGCTTGCTGGTGTACTGCCTTCAGGTGGTGTTGGCGGGTTGTTGTCATTGGCTTCTTCAGCTGCTTTTTCTGCATCACGATTTTTGACCATGCGTGCACCAAACCATAAACCACCTTCAAACATCAGCCACATAGGTACGGCTAAAAACACTTGAGAAATAACATCGGGCGGGGTAATGAAGGCGGCAATAATAAAGGCACCAACAATAATATAGGGTCGAGTATGACGCATTTTTTCGGTACTGACCATGCCAGTGACAATTAATAATACTGTCACTACCGGCACTTGGAAAGCCAAGCCAAAAGCGAAAAACATGGTAATAACGAAATCAAGGTACAACTGAATGTCTGTACCGATTTGTACACCATCAGGTGTGGTTCCTGCTAGAAATTGAAAGACTAAAGGCAAGACCACATAAAAAACGAAGACACCACCAGCATAAAATAAAAAAGTACTGGCAATCAACATAGGTGCGGCGAGGCGCTTTTCATTATGGTAGAGTGCTGGCGCAATGAAACCCCATAGCTGATAAAGCAAAAAGGGCATAGATAAGAAAATAGACGCGATTAACGCGAGCTTTAGCGGTGTTAAGAAGGGTGAAATAACACCAATTGCCATCATGCTACTGCCTTCAGGCAGGTAGCGGGTAAGTGGTTCGGCAATGTAGCTATAAATATCGTTAGCAAATGGGAACAATACCAAAAACATAACGATAATAGCGAGAACCGATTTAACCAAACGATCTCTTAATTCCAGTAAATGTCCAATAAGCGACATTTCCTGCTCAGTGGGTGGTGACGCGGGTGTTTGCGAACTCATGCCGTTTTTTCAGTAGTAGGTGCGGTTGTTAACCCAGCGCTGGCTGCAGGTGTTTCTGTTGGCAACTCAGGTGCGCTGGGCACTTTAGGTGTCATAGATCCGTCAGATTGTTGATGATACCAAGGTGGTAATTCTTCGTACAATTCACGGCCGAAGGTTGGTCGTTGAATATTGGCTAGTTCATCTGTTTCTTGCTTAGCGTCGGTTGTTTTTTCATCTAAGTGAGCGTTGGCATTGGCTTGATTAGCTTCGTTGTGTTGACGGCGAATCTCGTCACTGCTCGGTCGATTATAGAATGAGTAATCAACTTCATTGATGCTAGATTGGATATCTGATTGCAAGTTATGGCCAATATTTTGCAAGTTAGCCATTTCTTTTGATAGGTCTAGTTGGCGCTTTAGATCAGCTAATTCGCTTTGCAAGTTGGTTTCATTGCGTACATTGTCAATGAAGGCTTTTACCTTACCGACGGTACGACCAATTCCACGAGCAACCTCGGGTAGCCTTTCTGGACCGATCACTACCAAGGCAATGATCAGCACCAGCATGAGCTCTGAGAAAGCGAATTCGAACACTCAAAAAGACCTTGATCTATGCAACAAACTCAACCATCATCACGCGTGGTTGTGTGGTGCTTGTGTCGGCGTTGGTTGTGCCGCTTGAGGTGCTACTGTTGCTTGAGGCTGTACCGCTGCTGTTTGTTGCGTAATCGACTGAGGCGCTTGTGTTGGCGCTACTTGGGCATCATAAACGTTACCAGCAGCGGGTGTTTCGCCTTCTTTTTTGCCATCAGTGACAGCATCTTTGAAACCTTTGATGGCAGCACCTAGGTCGCCACCAACGTTACGTAAACGTTTTGCACCGAAAAGTACCAATACAATCGCTAAAACGATTAATAGTTGCCAAATGCTGAATCCCATGATGGTTGTTTCCTTGTAAAGTGTTAGTTGCCTAATAAATGTATATGAAGGTGATAAACTTCTTGTCCACCCGCTTCGCCCGTATGAATTTGTGTTTTGAAACCCTTGTCTAAACCCTGAGCTTTAGCCAGTTGAGGTAACAATAGCATCATGTGAGCAATTAGGTCTTTGTCTTCAGGTTTGACATCAAACATGCTGGCAATTTCCTTTTTCGGAATAATCAGCAAATGTACGCGCGCACGCGGATTAATGTCTTTGAAAACAAGCACTCTATCATCTTCATACACGATATCTGCCGGAACTTCGCGACGAATAATCTTACCAAAAATTGTACTCATGGTTTAGTTCCCCAAGGTTAGTCACAAACCCGCTGGCTTAAGCGGTGGCTGTGCGGTTGGCTTTCTCCACGTGCCCCGAGACGCCAAAGCGTCGGGCGAGTTCTTGTAGAACCTGATCGTGGTCAATATTATGGTGCGCTAATAATACCATGCAATGGAACCATAAGTCCGCCATTTCGTAGACGATTTCTGATTTATCGTCCATTTTAGCAGCGAGTCCCGTTTCCATACACTCTTCGGCCATTTTGCCGCAGATTTTGTCGGTTCCCTTGCTAAATAGGCTGGCGACATAAGACGACTTGGCGTCTTCTTTTTTACGGCTTTCAATAATTCGCGCTAATTCAGCCAGTAATAAGGCATTATTTTCCATAGAGTTCCTTCGGATCTTTCAGTACAGGATCGATGGCTTGCCAGCGTTGTGTTTCAGCATTCAGTCCAAGATAGAAGCAACTTTTTCGTCCCGTATGGCAAGCAATGCCGCCATTTTGACGAACCTTTAGTAACAACACATCACCGTCGCAGTCGAGACGCATATCAACGATTTGTTGTGTATTGCCAGACTCTTCACCTTTATGCCACAGTCGATTACGCGAACGTGACCAGTAGACAGCTTCACCTTTAGCTAGGGTGAGCTGAAGTGATTCGCGGTTCATCCATGCTACCATCAAAATATCGCCACTATCAGCGTCTTGAGCGATGGTGTTCAATAGTCCTTTTTCATCCCATACAATGGCTTCTAGCCAAGGCAGGTTGGTGTCAACGTCTTTGCTCATGCTGGCTCGGATTCATCTAAATGCGGCAAATTGTACCACAATACCATAAATAGGCTAAAAACCTAACGGGAAGGACGTGCTACGACAAACAATAAACGATCCCTGTGATCAATCCATTCGTTAGGGTGTTCTATTTCCAATTCGGCAATGCCCGCTTCAATTTCGATCGTGCTAAAAGACACTAAATCAGACATGAATTTTGCTCTGAGCATGCTATACCAGTGAGATTTATCTGATTGAAGTGGGAAGTCAAGTACAGACACTTGAGTGCTGAACCCCGCTTGTTCTAGTTCCGTACAAAGGGTTTCAATGGCGGGTTGATGCTCAGCAAAACGCTGTTTGGCTTGGCTGAATAAAGCCAGTGTGGTTTGTTGTGGCCGGGTAATGAGCAGAATACGGCCATTAGCCGTTAGTTGGCGTTTCACGCCTTGCCAGAATGCGGTTCTATCACTGAGATGGTGAATAACTTCTTTGACTAGTAGTGCGTCGTAGCGAATGGATTGTTGGACAAAGGATTGATCACAGGCTTGTAGGCTATTCAGCTCTGTCTTTTGTCGAGCAATTGCCCACATGGCGGCATCTGGCTCGACACATAGAGTGGAAGCGGGCTGTACATGTCGATGAATTGCCAAACTAAATCGTCCAGTACCTGCGCCAAAATCAACCCAGTGTTCATAAGGTTGCAACGCTAAATGGGCTTGTATTTGTGCAACCACCCAAGGTTCATAATCTGGGCTGAATTGCCATACTTGATCAAAGTTTTCTGCCAAGGCGGAATAATGTTGTTGTTTGTTGTGCATAAAAGTCTTTTTGTTTAGCGATTGTTAAGTATAATAAGCCATATTGTTCGACTTTGTATAAGGTTTGTCTATATGGTTGCCGATACATCTCTGGTAATGAGCTATCCCAAATTTTGTTTGCAGGCACAAGATTCTCTGTTGTTCCGTCAACAGCTGCGCGATTATTTTGAGCAAACTTGGTGTTTGTATGAGCGCCTATTTGAAGTGATTCGCGATGATGCCAGTTATTATGATCGTCCTTGTTCTTTGCGTCATCCTCTGATCTTTTATTTTGGTCATACCGCAACTTTTTTCATGAATAAGTTGGTGTTGGCTAAGTTGGTTGATCGAATTAACCCAACTTTTGAGTCCATGTTTGCCATTGGTGTCGATGAAATGTCGTGGGATGACCTCAATGATGCTCACTACGATTGGCCAACGGTGGATGCCGTGCGTGAATATCGTAACCAAGTTAAAGCGACTATATTGGCATTAATTGATCGCATTGATATTCAATTTCCAATCAATTGGCACAATCCAGTATGGCCTATTTTAATGGGCATTGAGCATGAGCGCATCCATTTAGAAACTTCCTCTGTTTTGATTCGACAATTGCCGATTAGTGCTGTTCAACCCCATGCGAGCTTTCCGATTTGTCCTCATCAGCAAACCGCTGTTCCTGTTAATGGCTGGTTTAACGTGCCAGCGGGTCGTGTGTCGATTAACCACTTAGACCCAGCCTCAGTTTATGGTTGGGATAATGAATACGGGGTGCATCAGGCAGAAGTAGCGCCCTTTAAGGCAGCAACCATGCTGGTGTCTAACCAAGAGTTTTTAGCTTTTGTTAAGGCGGGTGGTTATCAAACCCCTGATTATTGGACAGAAGAAGGACAGGGTTGGTTGTCGTTCAGTCAAGCGACTATGCCGAGTTTTTGGCTAAAGCGCGATGATGGCTATTGGCTGAGAACCATGACCGAAGAAATTGCTATGCCTTGGTCTTGGCCAGTGGAAGTGAACTACTTAGAGGCGAAAGCTTTTTGTAACTGGAAAGCCGAACAAACTGGAGAGCCAATCCGTTTGCCAAGCGAAGATGAGTATTTGCATTTACGTGCGCAATGCAGTTTGCCCGATACCGATTCGGCGATTGGTATCGGCGCGAATTTGAATTTGGAGCAATGGGCTTCTTCTACTCCCGTCGATGCTAATCAATTTTGTGATGTTTACGACATTGTTGGTAATGTTTGGCAGTGGACTGAAACACCGATTTATCCGTTTGACGGTTTTAAGGTTCATCCTTTGTACGATGACTTCACGACGCCAACATTTGATAATAAACACAATATTTTCAAAGGTGGTTCGTGGATTTCTAGTGGCAACGAAGCCAACTTGCATTCACGTTATGCCTTCCGTCGTCACTTTTTTCAACACGCAGGTTTTCGCTATATTGCCAGTGAAGCGCCTGTGATTACGCAGTTTAGTCCTGTTGAAACAGACCCTGATGTGGTTCAAGCCTGTGAGCTGCATTATGGGCAATCGGTTTTAGGCTTGGGTAATTATGCGCAAGCTTTGGCAGAGAGAATTGTTTCAGTGAAACCTAAACTTGGCAAGGTATTAGAAATTGGCTGTTCGGTTGGACGTACCAGTTTTGCCCTAGCGTCTTATGCACAGCAGGTGACGGGGCTTGATATGTCAGCCCGTTTTATTCGTGTGGCGAATCAGTTACAGACCGAGGGACGCATTCGTTATCGTTTGTCGATTGAGGGTGAGATTCCTGATTTTGTCGAGCATTCTCTTGATGAGTTGAATTTAGCCAACTCGGAGAACCTGACATTTTTGCAACAAGATCCGAACAATCTTAAACCCATTTTCACAGGCTATGATGTGATTGTGTTGAATCAGACCTTGGAAGTTTTGGCGCAACCCAAAGACTTTCTGGCTCGAATTCACCAACGCCTGAACCAGGGTGGGCTGTTGGTGATTAGCAGTCATTATGGTTGTGACAATCAACGCACGGATGCTTCTGAGCGTTTGGGTGGTTATAAACAGGATGGTGAAAATGTGGGCAGTTTTGACAGCATTGCACATATATTGGCGGAACACTTTGAGTTAATTTCAGCGCCTGTTGAATTGCCTAGTGTGTGGCGTGATGATGCGCGTCATTATCAGCTGAAATTGCATCAAGTGAGTTGCTGGCGTTACCGTGAATTGACTAAAGGAAACTAACATGTACTCGATTAGTCGTGTTGAGCGTGAAACAGGCATTTCAAAAGACGTATTACGCATGTGGGAGAGACGTTATGGTTTCCCCATGCCTTCACGTGTATCCAGTGGTGAGCGCAATTATAGCGCGGAGGATTTGGCGCGTTTAGTGTTAATTAAGCGTCTGATGGATTTGGGGCATCGTCCTGGACGTTTAATGAAACTGGCGGACGAAGAGCTCATTCAAATGTTGAGTGTGCCCACGGCGATTCAAAGTGGGCGTTTTCAACCGCATGTTGAGCAGTTGATGGAACTGCTGTTAAGTAATCAACCTGTAACACTCTCTAAGTATTTAGATTATTGGTTGTTACGACATGGTTTGGAGGCTTTTGTTATTGAGTTATTGCCCAGTTGGTTGGTTCAGGTGGGTTATGCGTGGCAAACGGGACAATTGAATATTCATCATGAACACTTATTAACTGAACAGTTACAGAGTAAGCTGCGCTTGAGCTTAGAAAGACTGCCAGAACCAAGTCAGGACGCGCCCAAAGTATTGCTAACGACTTTGCCCGATGAGCAACATGGTTTGGGTTTGTTGATGATTGAAAACCTATGTCGTTTAGAGAGTGTTCAGTCGATTAATTTAGGTATACAAACGCCCGTTGAAACCATCATTCAAGCTGGGCTAGAACATCAAGTTCAGGTGGTGTGTTTGTCTATTTCTGAAGCAGCGGATTCTGCTTGGGTTCAGCAAGCGATTGTGCGGTTACGTCAGGGTTTGCCTGTTTCTATTGCCTTATGGCTAGGCGGCGAGGGAGCTAAGCGTTTGGACTTGTCAGCGCTTGATGTGGTGGTTTACGCTAATTTCGATGCGATTTTGCCTGTACTGAAGCAGTTGAATGCGGGGGTGATTAATTAAGAAAAGTCTGAAAAATACGGCTTGCGCCTTTTTTTCAGACTTCCTGAGTTATTTTTTAGTCGGTGGAAGGGTTAACTTCAGGGCACCTCTAATAGCCCAATGGGTAGGAAGTCTGAAGGAAGGGGTTGCTGAAAATAGCATGTAACACAGTAATAAAACCCCTTCTTTCAGCCAAAAAATAAACTTGGAAAGTTTAAAAACAAGCGAAGCGAGGTTTTTAGAGATTCCCTTCAATAAGTTACAGGCTAATCGTGTGCATCCCTTTCCCCCAACCCATTGCATTTTTAGAGGTTGATTAAGTAAAGTTTGTTTTACTAATATTCTATTTTTGGTAAAATACATTAAACTTACTTTAAGGGGGTGTGCATGGAATCACTGCTAGAAAATGCGCGTCGGCTTTCTTTTGCGAGAACTAAAAAAAAGCTACCCGATTATCATCGCCATTTATATGATGTTCTGATCTTGCAGCAAAGCCGTATCATTGGCATTTATGGCGCAAGAGGCGTTGGCAAAACAACCTTAATGTTACAGTTGATGCAAGCCAAGTCGTTTCCTGCGTCTGATGTTTTGTACATATCTTGCGATCATCCTATGTTTAAGGGTGTTTCGTTATTCGATTTTATTGCCTATTTCTCTCAAATGGGTGGCAAGCTCATTGTTATTGATGAAATTCATGAAGCTGCCGATTTTGAGCAGGCACTTAAATCGGTATATGATTTTTTAGACATTGCCGTTATTTTTTCTGGGTCATCGGCTGTGCAGCTAACCAACCCCGATTTTAGTCGTCGCTACGCCATGTACGCATTGCCGCAATTATCCTTTCGCGAGTACCTTGCCTTGCGTTTGGGTGTTAGCTTGCCTCGTTACACATTAGCATTCTTGTTAAAGAATCATATTGATGTCGCCTACGACATACAGTCAAAATTATCAGATCATAAAATTTTGCCACTGTATCGCGACTATTGTGAACATGGTGGTTATCCTTTTTATTTTGAAAGCCCAGATAGCTTTTTGCAAAAGCTAAACGATACCATTAGCTTAACCATTAGTCTCGACTTAGGGCGCTTGTTCAACATTCAGCCCGATAAAATCGATATGCTTAAAAAGCTTTTGTCTGTGCTGTGTCGCGCCAAACCATTCGAGGTATCGATTGAAAAGCTTGCCGCCAGTGTGGAACTATCTAAGCCGACACTCTATCACTACTTAGATTACTTGCAACGGGGCGAGTTGTTAAGGCTGGTACCGAATGAGTTGAAAAAGCATAAGCAAATTCGCCGTCCTGATAAGTTGTATTTATATCATCCTAATTTGTTTTCGGCGCTTTGTTTGACTCATGAAGTAGGTACTGTTCGTGAAACATTTTTTGCATCACAATTAGGACCAAATCATCAGATTGCTTATAGCAACGAGGGCGATTTTTTGGTTGATGAAACACTCACCTTTGAAGTTGGCGGGGCAAGTAAAGACTTTTCACAGGTGTTAAATAAAGCGGACAATGCTTACGTTGCCGCAGATAATATTGAAGTGGGTAGTGGAAACAAAATTCCACTATGGTTGTTTGGTTTTACTTATTGATTGATGCAGGTGATTATCCCCACTGTTTAGAGCTTTGCTTTTCTGACGATTGCTATCTTTCTTTCCATTATAATGAACAAACTTAAATCACATTATTGCAAAGGTTTTAATCGTGTCCATTTTTGCTAACCACGCCTTATTTAATCAATCGTTATTCGATACCCGATTTGCCAACGAAAAGCAGCTTTATGTTCGTGAAGACGAACTCAAAAGTGCCAGTAAAACACTCGCGACACTGATTAAATGGTGGGAAACGGCACACGCGCAGCTACTTAAACCCCTTTCCGCCAAAGACAAAGACCAGCCGATGGATTACGTACCCGCAGGGTTTGGCTTGTTGGCAACGTCTGAAAGTGAGGTTGAGCAAGGACTGATTCGCAAAACGCTTGAATTGATGGGATATGAGCATTTAATCGCTAACAACCGTGCCTTAGCACGACAAAAAGGCGAAAAAAACAACCGACCCGATATGGTTTTGTTTGCTTCTCATGCCAATATCGAAGCGGTGTCTCGGGCTTTATCGGAAGATAAACACTTTAACGGACGCGATTTTTGCCGCGCTGCCGACTTTATTTTAGAAGCCAAGAAAACCAGCGAGCCGCTCGACAATCAGAAACACATTAATCAGTTACACGGTTACTTGCGTGACTATGATAAGTCGTGGGGTGTGCTGTCTAATGGTTTGTCGTGGCGTTTGTATCACCGTAACAGTGTCGATGCTTTTTTTGAGTTTCATTTGGGGCTTTTCTTAACCCAGTTTATTGGCAAAAATGCGATTAAGCCCGATGATGAGGCGGTTAAAACCTTTGCGCTATTCGAGCGATTGTTTGGCAAGGTTGCTCATGCAAAAGACTTTTTGGCAGACCTTTATGCCGAAACAGAGAAATCGATTGCGGACTTGCGCGAAGTGCTCAAACGCAATGCACATGCCGCAGTAGAAAAGATTGCCACAGGCTTTTGGCACAATAGCCATAACCGCACTTATGGCATTACCGAAGTCCCGAGTCAGCCAGAGTTGGATTTCTTACGTGAGCAGTCGCTGATTTTGCTGTATCGTTTATTGTTTGTGCTTAAAGCAGAAAGCCGTGGGCTATTGCCATTAGTGAACGACAAGGGCGAAAAAACACCCTATGCCGAAGACTATGCCTTGTCGGTGATTTTGGCGGACTTAGAAGCCAGAACGCAAGCACAATTAGAGCGCTCATTAGTGTATCAGAATCGACTGATGATGCTGTTTGAGGCGATCGACCAAGGCGATAGCGAGATTCAAATTCCCATTTACAACGGCGGATTGTTCGATAGCGACACCCATCAATCATTAGCGCAATGGCGCATGACCGATGGCGCACTCAAAGAAGTGCTCACCGCGCTCATGTATGCCGACAAAGACAAAAAGCGTCATATTGTCTGGAAAGAGTTAGACGTGCGCGACCTAGGCGATGTGTATGAAGGCTTGCTCGAATTACGCCTGATCTTCACCGATGCCGCGCAACACGGCGCAGAGCTGCTATTGCGCAACGAAAAAGGGGAGCGCAAAGCCAGTGGCTCTTACTTTACACCCGACAGCTTAGTCACGCGCGTGACAGAAAAAACCTTATTGCCGTTATTAGAAGCTTGCGGTAGTGATGCGAATAAAGTGCTACAACTTAAAGTGCTAGATCCTGCGATGGGTAGTGGTCACTTTTTGGTGAAAGCCGTCGATGTGATGGCGCAATACCTAACCATGCATTGCGACCCCACGCAATTAGCGAATCCCGATAAAGGCGTTAAAAACACCAACGACAGTATCGAAAAAGCCTATTGGAAACGCAAAGTTGTTGAAAATTGCATTTATGGTGTGGACTACAACCCCATGTCGGTTGAGTTGGCGAAAGTGGCTTTGTGGTTGCACACGGCAGAATATGGCAAAGCCTTATCCTTTTTAGCGCATCATCTTAAAGTGGGTAATGCGTTGCTTGGGGCTAATATCGACGAATTATCTAAGCCCGCCTTAGTGCCTAAAGCGACAAAATCTGGCAATGTGTGGCAAGTGAAACTGAGCAAAGAGCAACTTTCTATCAGCGATAAAAAGAAAAAAGCACAGCAAACCACAGGACAGCTCGATTTGTTGTTTGGTGTCGATGAAACCCTCATGAGTGGCGTATTAACACAAATTAAAAGTTTATTACTTGCCAGCACCAATGAGCGCGAAGATGTGCAGAAAAAACGCGCTCAGTACAAAGCCATTAGCGAAAAACTCAAAGCCCATAAACTGCTTGCCGACTTGTGGTGTGCGCAATGGTTTTTTGTACTGCCCGATGACAACGGCATGAAAGCCTATGGCGAGCATGGCAACGGGCTTTATCAACAACTATTACGCATTTGCCAGTTGCAAGAAGATAACCAGCGCATTAGCGAGTTAGAAAAATACAAAAATAATGCCTTTGTGAAACAAGTTGAAGCCAATACCCAACATGGTTATGGTCCACGCCCGACCATGTTTTTTCATTGGCAGCTCGAATTTCCCGAAGTGGCTTTCGACGATAAAGGTCATGCTAAACCCGATTATGGCTTTGATGCCGTTATTGGTAATCCGCCATGGGATAAGATTAAGCCCGAATCGAAACCCTTTTACGCACCTTACGAACCCAGCATTATTGCCAGCCAAGGCACGAGTACCAAACAACTGATTCATCAAACCGAACAGGCGTTTCCGCATTTAGTGCAAGTTTGGCAAGATTATGAACAGATGCTTGAAAACACCAATCGCTTTTTACGTGAATCAGGACACTATGACCATCAGGTAGCCTTGGTCGAGGGCAAAAAGACAGGTGGTGACCCCGATTTGTATCGTTATTTTATCGAACGAGCTTTTCAGTGTGTTCATGAAACAGGTCGTGTGGGCTTAGTCACCCCAGCGGCCTTGTGGCAAGCCGAGGGCACAACGGCATTGCGCGAGCTACTGTTTAACGAGACACAGCTGGAAGAAGTGTTTAGCTTCGAAAATTTTCGCAAATGGGCGTTTCAAATTGATACACGATTCAAGTTCTCCAGTTTTGTCTTTCAAAAAGGCAAGCCAGCCAAGGATGCCAGTTTTAACGCAGGATTTATGTTGCGCAACGATAGCCTAATCAACGACAGCAACAGCCCACGCCTGATGAAGCTTAGCTTGCCCTTGGTGCAGGTGTTAAGTCCCGATACCCTTGCCATGCTCGATTTTAAGTCGGCAGGCGACAAAGCCTTAATTGAAAAGCTACATCAAAATTTCATCCCATTTGGCAAAAGCGATTGGAAGGTCAAGTATCGTCGAGAGTTAGACATGACCAACGACGCGCACTTTTTCAAAAGCTTGCCATGGTTGCTCAGTCGAGGGGTTGATGCCGTTACACTGACCAGTCAGCCAGAAGCTTGGTATGCAGAAAGATGCGACGATTATTCACCCAGACTACTAACGCTAAAAGATAAAACCCAACTGAGCGTATTTATTCATAAAGACGATGTGGCAGAAGCCGCAGCTAATCCGCATTTAACAGAAGCGCATTTTTACATTGTGCCAAATGAAACCTACGTGCCTTTGTATGAAGGGCGCATGGTGCATATTTTCGATCATTGTCAAAAGCGTTATGTGGCGGGTGAAGGCAGAACGGCGATATGGGAAGATTTAGCGTATAGCGATAAAAAAATTATTTCCAGAATGTACATATCAATGACTGAGACAGAAGCAGGAAAGCCATTACATAGAATTGGTTTTTCTCATGTCACAGGCGCAACAAATGAAAGAAGTACATTAGCTTCATTATTACCACCTTATTCGGTTTGTGGTAACAGCGTGCCAAATTTTGTGGTTGATAGTGGAAATATCAAACATACGCTTTTATTTATCGCTTTACTAAGTTCATTTACATGGGACTTTTTGGTTCGTTTGCGAGTCTCTACCAATATGACAATGAACTATTTAACCCAAGTACCCGTACCACAGTTCGCCGATTTTGATGAAAAGCTAACTCAGGAACTCTGTGAAAGGGTGGTGAAGCTGAGTTGCACCACGCCAGAAATGGCAAGTTATTGGAATGCGATTTTCCCTGATTCTCCTTGGACAACACACAGTGCGGTGACCGATTTGGCCGCACGTGCGCTGTTGCGTGCCGAAATTGATGCTCGCATTGCCAAGTGCTACGGCTTGAGCGTGGCAGAATATGCGCGTGTCCTTACACACTTTCCACTACTCGATCGCAGTTATAAACCCTTAGCAGGTGATGCCTTCAAACCAGAAGGCACAGACGAAACCAAAACCGACCGCGCCTTTGTTACCCGTGATTTGGCACTGCATAGCTATGTGCTGTATTTGCGTGAGTGCGGTGAAAAAGTTGGCTTAATAACCGATTTAGAACGCTTTTACCGCGAACAAGTCGGGCTAGACCATAACAGTGAAGAAAGCCGATTTACCATAAGCGATAGCGTTAGCCGTGATTTAGAAGCCCGTATTAAGCTGGCAACGGAGCAGGGTTGTATTGGTTATGTGGTGAGTTAGCGATTGTTTTTGGCAGAAAGAAGAGCGGTAGATTAAGCATCCCCATACAGGCTTTGCAGTGCCGCGATAGCGGCTGGGCCAGCGGTTTCGGTGCGTAAGATTCTGGGTCCGAGTCGGCAACCCGTTAAGCCGACATTGAGCACTTTGGTTAATTCCTTGTCGCTCAGTCCGCCCTCTGGGCCAATGAGCAGGTGTTGTGGCGTTGAAAATCGTGTTGCGCCTAAAGCGCTTAAACGCTCGCCATCATAAGGGTCTAACACCAAGCCCATGGGTTGTTGCGTTAACCATTCGGTTAGTGAGACAGGGGCGAATAACTGAGGTAATACGGTACGTTCACATTGTTCACAGGCGCTGATGATGACCTGTTGCCAATGTGCCATGCGTTTAGCCACTTTATCGTCATCTTCCAACTTTACTTCGCAATAATCGGTGAAGAGTGGTTGAATGGCGCTAACGCCCAGTTCGGTGGCTTTTTGGATGCTGACATCCATACGTTCACCGCGCGAAATACCTTGTGCCAGAATCAGTTTCAGTGGGGATTCCTTGCTGGTGTCTTCAACACGGCTTGAGATAACGACATGGGCGCTACGTTTATCCAGTTTCAGTTGCGCCTGAGCCGTTAACCCAGCGCCATTGAATAGCTGAATTTGGAAACCATCACGCGCTCTGAGTACGGTCGCCACATAATGACGCACTGCTTCGGGCAGTTCGAGCGACTGACCGACAGCGGGATAGTCGCCTGCAACATAAACACGAATATGACGCATACTTGGTTTGCTAATTAAGCGGTAAAGTTTCGCAGACGTTCCATGAGCGCACGAGTTGGCTCTAAGCTGTTCATCGCATAGTAATGAACACCAGGCGCACCGCCACGGATGACGCGTTCGCCAATGTCACCAACCACTTCTAACCCTAACTCGCTAATTGCCAGTTTGTCATCACCAAAGGCTTCTAAGCGTTTGCGTAACCAACGCGGTATTTCCGCACCACAAGCATCGGAAAAACGGGCTAGTTGGTCGTGGTTGGTAATGGGCATGAGACCAGGAATAATGTCGCCTTTTACGCCCAATTCACGCGCTGCATTAACAAAACGACAGTAGCTGTCTGGATTGAAAAAGTATTGCGTAATGGCGGCATTGGCTCCAGCAGCCATTTTGTCAGCAAAATGTTGCAAGTCGGTTTGCCAGTTTTTGGCTTGCGGATGCACTTCAGGATAAGCCGCGACTTCAATGTGAAAATGATCACCCGTGGTGTCACGGATGAATTTAACTAAGTCGATGGCGTAGTTAAAATCACCTAAATCGCGCATGCCTGAAGGAATATCGCCACGCAAGGCAACGATGCGATGAACACCAAGATCGATATAGGTTCTGAGAAGCTCGGCAATCTTACCGCGTTCTGAATCGACACAAGTGAGATGAGGAGCAACATCCCAACCACGCGCACGCAAGGCTTTAACGGTTGCCAGTGTGCGTTCTTGCGTACTGCCGCCAGCACCATAGGTTACCGAAAGGTAGTCGAGGTTAAAGGGACGGAAACCTTCCGCCACCTCAACTAACTTGTCTAAGCCTTCTGTCGTACGTGGTGGGAAAAATTCAGCAGAGAGTTTCATGCGTGCGCGTCGCTTTTATCTTTAGGATGA
The DNA here is from genome assembly GCA_964646525.1 of uncultured Francisella sp. GTDB lineage: Bacteria > Pseudomonadota > Gammaproteobacteria > Thiomicrospirales > Thiomicrospiraceae. The sequence continues at coordinate 25,626 of CAZYER010000021.1, forward strand.
CGCGATTGATATTCTAAGTAGGCAGCAAATAGCGTGACAGCGACACCAATGGCAATCACAAATCCGAATATAACTTGCAGAACAGGGTTTTCAAGCATCTTGTTTCTCCTTTGGAAAACTTAAAATCCAAATAGCCGTTGCCTGCAACCACACAAAAACAGAACCAGAAATAAAGGTTCCCATGTAGTCGCCTGCTTGCCATGCGCTGTAACCAAACACGCCGAATTGCGCATAAGCAAGCACGGTTGCTGTGTCTGATAATTTTTTAATTTGTTCTTTATTCAGCATTATAGCCCAGCTTCGGCACGCAATAAGGCGGCTTTGTCGATTTTTTCCCAAGTAAAGTCAGGTAACTCACGACCAAAGTGACCATAGCTGGCGGTTTGGCGATAAATTGGGCGCAACAAATCGAGCATTTCGATAATGCCGCGTGGGCGTAAATCGAAGTGTTCGCGTACCAAGCGTTCAATCAGCGCGGTATCTACTTTTGCCGTACCAAAGGTTTCGATGCTGATTGACGTGGGTTGTGCCACGCCAATGGCGTAAGATACTTGAATCTCACATTTATCGGCTAAACCAGCGGCAACAATGTTTTTGGCGACATAACGTCCTGCATAAGCGGCAGAACGGTCAACCTTAGAGGGGTCTTTGCCCGAGAACGCACCGCCACCATGACGCGCCATACCACCATAACTATCGACAATGATTTTACGTCCCGTTAAGCCTGCATCACCCACTGGTCCGCCAATAACAAAACGTCCCGTTGGGTTGATGTGGAACAGGGTGTCTTTATGCAACCAATCAGCTGGAATAACGGGTTTGATGATGTGTTCCATCACCGCTTCACGTAAGTCTTTGGTGCTAATGTCAGGATTATGTTGTGTAGATAATACCACCGCATCTACACC
>CAZYER010000022.1:0-25445 GCA_964646525.1 uncultured Francisella sp.
CACCATTTCAATGAGTTATGGTGTTATTTATAGGTTTGAACACGGATTCAGGAACAATACAATAGGCTGAAATCGTTGTCAACCAACTTTTGCACAGAACGGGGTAGTTCGATAAATTAACACCCCAACCTTAGAATGCAAATAGCCAAAAACTTATCTAAACCGAACGCTTTAGCTAACTGCGTTGCACCAATTATTGATGGGTTGTTGAGAATCATTCTCTCCGTGGTCACCGAGTGACCAAGTAAATCATTCTCATTTTTATCTACCTCCTCAACCCTATGAGGACTTTGATCTTGTTGTTTTACTTGCTTTTCAGGGTAAAGCAAGGATTTTACTTTACTGGTTTCCAGCTCTTGTGTTTTAACAAGTTGCTTAATAATCAACTTTTCAAAATCATCCACATCTGGATGCTGCTTCTCTTCAATCTCTGCTAATTCAAATTGCTCAGCCCATATTTTGAATACAGGGTTGATGATTTGCTCATAGACCTCTTCCTCTCGAATCCCTACACCGAAATCACCTGACTCACCCATAGTTACAATTCGATTGCAGAGAGGCTGTAATCGTTTAATCGCATTTTGGTTTACAAACTTTGACGCTTCACCCATTACAGACACGCGATCAGCCATAAAAATAAGATACGACATACTGCTTTTGCTAATAACAATTCCAAGCTTAGTTAACTCATCAGAAAAACCTCTATGCGTTAAAGGCTCACCTCTCTCTAACTCAAGCTCGGCACGCATTTCTGCAATTTCATTCGCTTGGTCGATAAAACTCATATCGCCGCGCAAGTTGTTCTCCAACCAGTGCGCTGCCATCGTTTTTAAATCACCATTCCATGCTTTAAATATGCAGGTTACTTGTTCGTATTTCGGATCTAGCGTCTCTGACCAAAGTTCTTTTAGAGCCAGAAGTCTGGTGTTACCTCCTCGAGCAACCATATATTTATTTTCATTGGGTCGTTTAGTGACCTCAAAAGTAATTGTTGCCGCACCGCTCTCGCGGATCGACGCTTTGATTTCTTCAAATTTTGGGTTGCGTTCACGTCGTGGATTTCGATCATAAAACTCAAGCTCTGGCACACGAATCACCAAAAGACCATTGTTCATAACGCCTAATGGCGGCAATCCAGCAAATGAAGAATGCTGTGCGACCGGATTAGGAATACTTAAACTTCTAGTCACCTCCTCATTACTTAACTTTCTCTTGCTAGTGACAGAAGATTTAACTTGTGCCGCAGACAAAGGCGATGGTATTTTTTCCATAGATACTTGTGATTCACCATCTGCAAAAGCTGACAGGCTTGGCAATGCGCGTCTCTGATTGCTCTTTGCTCTGATCGCCATTTTTTCAGGGTCAACCGTCTTGGTTTGATGTGCAAGATCAAGGACTGACTTAACTAATTTTTTCGGTACGATAGATGATTTAGCCATGAGTCACCTCACTATCATCAACCTTTCCAGCAACCAAACCATCTAAATTAGGAAAAAGCTCATAAGCTAGTTGATGCATTATTTCACATGCTGAAGGGCTTTGATTTACGCTAACTACCTCATGCTTATGCACGGGTATTTGCCTAGTTGTTGCTTCTGTGTAAGCTTTAGCTTTTGGTATGACCGTGTTCAATACTTCAGCGCGACCACTCAATTCAAAGTAAGCGGTACGAATACTTTGGGCGACGCTTTTTGCGTCATTTGTTCTATCTTGACGATACAACACAGCTTTAATGACTGGTATTTTTATGCCCATGCTTGAAAAAATCTCAAACCTTTTCATTAAGTCAATCGTTCCCGTTACGAACTCACGAGCTGAGAGTGTTTCGGGCACAACAGGCGAAATGAGGTGAGTTGATGCTAGAATCGCGGCGTCAAGAAGCGCCCCCACGGAGCCAGGCGTATCAATCAGAACCACATCGTAATTCTCATTCACGAATGCACAATTAATAGCCTTTGCCAGTCGAAATCCTCGATCAACTTGGCTAATTAAAAAATTATTTAGAGATCCGTCTGGCGAATCGCTGCGGATGATATCAAGCACGCCTGACACCAAATTAAGATCGGTCGTTGAAATTGAGTCTTCATCAATAATTCCATGCTCAATAACGTGCGTTAGACCGTTCTTAGAAATCTTTTTTAAAGGAAAATATTTCGACATTGACGGCTGAATGTCAGCGTCAACGACAAGCACTCGGTAGCCGAAGTCTGCTAAAATAGAACCTAAATTTGCGCTTAAGGTGGTTTTTCCTACCCCACCTTTGGTAGATATTGTTGATATAACGATCATGTTTTCCGCCTTTAATCAAGTTAAACAACGGAGAAATTAACATACTTATCAACAACTTATGCTGTCACGATTATAATTGCTATTATAAGCGAGGGCGAACTTTCTTCTGCGCCTTAAAGTGGAAAAACCTATGAGTAAACTCATTTTTATTGCATCTTTGGCTTACCTACTGAGTAGCGCACTATTATTCGCTCGCATGAAAGGCTACCAACTGCCTTGGGCAAGAAACTTCAGTCTGGGGTTGGTTATTCTAGCTAGCATCATTCACGGTTTTCTGCTGTGGGGTACTCTGTTAGACGATTCAAGCATTCAAATGGGATTGGGCGTTAGCCTAAGTTTGGCGGGTTGGCTATCGACCTTACTGGTCATTATCAGCAGCATTAAAAAACCCATGGAGTCCTTAGGGATTATTGTTTTCCCACTCAGTTTGATCAGCCTTTGGTTAACGCCCTTGTTACCACCACCGCATTTATTGGCAATGGGTATTGGTATTCATGCACTGGCTTCCTTAATTGCTTACACCTTACTTGGGTTGGCAGCAGCTCAAGCTGCCTTGATTATTTTTCAAGAAAAACGCCTACGCGAACGTAAATGGCATGGATTGCTGGGCGCTTTGCCCCCGCTGGCTTTAATGGAGCAAACTCTACTTGAATGGTTGGTAGCGAGCTTTGTTACTTTAAGTTTTGCGCTGCTTAGCGGTGCGATTTTTATCGATAATATGATTGCTCAGCATTTGGTCCATAAAACCTTTTTTTCAGTTATCAGCTGGCTACTCTTAGCCATATTGATTTGGGGACACATTAAGCACGGATGGCGTGGTCAACGTGCTGCGCGCTTGGTGTTGTGGGGTTATGCGATGATCGTGCTGGGCTATGCAGGTTCACAGTTTGTTATTGAGGTAGTTTTAGCATGACAAATGATTTTTTAACCCAATGGCAAAAATTGTTGAAAGATATGGTTCAAACAGCGCAATACATTTTTGACCAAGTAAGCGCGGGTAACCAACAAAGTGATCGAAAAAGTGATGGTAGTTTAATTACCGAGACAGATTTGGCGTTGCAAAACGCGATCAGCACCTGTTTGCTTCGACATTTTCCTCTCATCCCTGTACTGGGCGAAGAAATGACCGAAGCTGAACAACAAGCCGTTTTAGCAACGGGGAATTGTTGGTTGCTGGATCCCCTAGATGGAACGAGTAATTTCAGTCACGGCATTCCAGTTTATGCTGTTAGTTGTGCCTTGCTACAACAAAGAGAAGTTGTTGCTGGTATGGTGTATGATCCTAACCGTAAGGAATGCTTTCATGCTGTTCGTGATCAAGGCGCGTGGCTTAATGGTCAACCACTCAAACGCAACTCTGCAGAGCACGGCAATCAACTCAAACATGCCATGGCTATTATCGATACTAAACGATTAGAAGCCAACTTGGCGCAAGCCATTGGTCAACAGCACCCCTATCACTCTCAACGAAGTTTCGGATCTGTTGCTTTAGATTGGTGTTGGTTGGCTCATGGACGTATTCAGACTTACTTGCATGGCAAGCAAAAGTTGTGGGATTTTGCTGCTGGAGCACTGATTGCAGAAGAAGCAGGATGTATTGCGCAAACGCTTACGGGTGAAAGCATTTTAACATCGCCTCTGAATTTGACAGCACGCTCAGCAGTGGGTGCCTGTCCCTCATTGGCAAAGGCTTGGCCAGAATGGATTCAACAACATCGTTAAGCACAGTGCTGGGTTAATCTGAACTAATAACGAGTTGGAATTAAATCGACTTCGTTTAACTTCCAACTTTCGTCGTGCCTATCAGAGCTTAATCGCTGTTTCATTTCTAATGTTAGCTCTGGCAAAAAATCAAACCCCGTTTTGGCTTCAATTTCCGCAATACTCGTTCGATACTGAGATAAAGGTTCCTTTCCTTCTACACCCTGCTCCACTAAAAAAGCCAGCACATGCCATTGACCGGCCTTTTCGGCTAAATAAATTTTATAAAACTCCACTGGTAACTGAACAGGACCATTGGGCAAGTTAACAGGATAATCAGAAAATACCGGTCCCGCAATCACCCATACCTTATCAAAAATGCGCGTAAAATGGTTAAACTCAACACGTTCTAAGCGTTCCCACCAACGCTGATTTAACGCCTTACTTTGTGGTGATATGTTGGTCATAAAGAAAGTTTCTTTTTGCGCTTCATCATCACACAGGGCACCAATAGCATGATTGGGCGCCATGTGACCACGGTCATAACCAGAGCGATTGTAATGTTCGTGCACAATCTGCGCTAACGTTCGTGTGTCGGTAATAAACTTAGTTTGACGTTTATCTACTCCATCGTCCTTGTGTCGAGTCAGTCGATAAGTTACCCACAAAGGGTTAGCGCGTGCATTACTATAACCCACGTCATAACATTTATTTTCTAATAACTGTACTGGATCGATCACCTTGGTATCCACAATAGGGACTGGCCAACCAAAAGGCAAAGTTGATTCACTACTCATGACTGGCTGCGAAGAAGCAGCCGTCACACTTGCCGGCAATTGATGCGTCAACCAATAGCTGATTGCTAGCGCCACAACGGCATAAATCAGCACTCTGACTAACGAAGGAGACGATTTATTTATCGCTGATTTTCGTGTAGATCGACGTGCCATAATGACTCCCTAAAACCGATTAAAAAGCAACACTCAATTATCCACGCTTAAACGGCATCGGGCGTTGTTGTACCGAACGCGACAATTGATCAACGCTGTGAACTAACTCGGTAGCAGCTAGAGATGGCTTTAGTTGAGCTACATACTGTTGCCCTTGTTCTGCCTCTGCTTGCCAGCTTGTCATTTGTGACTGACTTTGCTGTAGCTGTTCATTAGCCGTCGCTAAATCAGCCGAGAGCGGTGTCAGCCACTCCAACGCCTGCTCAGTCGTCTGCAAACTCGCCTGATGTGAATCGCGACTACGGTTTAATGCGGTATCAACATCTGCTGTGGCTTGTTGAATGTTATCGACAATTTGGCGAATTTCATCGGTAGACTCTTGTGTCTTATTAGCCAAGCGTCGAACTTCATCTGCAACGACGGCAAAACCACGACCATATTCACCCGCGCGTGCAGCCTCAATAGCGGCATTTAACGACAACATAGCAATTTGTTCGGAAATACCTTGAATGGCTTTCAGCACTTGCCCAACTGATTGACCGTCGACAACCAATCTAGCAACTGCCGATTGAATATGAGCTAATTCTGTCGTAAACGTCAGCATGGTTTGACGCATTTGTTGCACCGTATGCTGACCTTGCTGGGCTTGTGCCAAACTACCACTAATCTGATTACCACTGCGATCTAACAGTACACTCATCTCTTGTGCCGTTTGCTGCATGCGAGCCAAACTTTGCGTTAACCGCCCACTCGCTTGTTGCTGATCCAACATCCATTGATGCGTTTGCGATTTAGCTGCCTGCAATACCTGCATTTGTCCGCTAATTTGTCCCTGATAAGTTTCCCAGTGCGCCAATACTTGATTCAACTGTTGTTTTTCTTGTTGGCGTTGACGCCACGACAACATCAACCATTGCATTTCATCGCCGGATTGATGAGCCAAACCTGATTGACGCAAACTCGGTAGCCATACCTGCTGCCAATAACTTAACCACCAAAATAATACTAATAACCACCAAAATAAGGTCAATAGCAAACTGATCAATAAAGATGACTGCAACCAAGAGGTTGGCTCATTTGTTAAGGCTTCATGAACAGATTCAACAGAATTGGTGGTCGCAATGACGGATGAGTGGGATAAGGCTACTGATTGTGCTTGCCATTCATGCCACTGTTGTTGCCACGCAGACGACCACTTGGGCAAATACACATTGACAGACTCAGACCATAGTACCTGATCTGTTTGTACTTCAGTCAGGTTATGCATTAGCTGCTCATAGGCTTGTAAGGCTTCTTGGCGAGCATCAACAACTACCGACGACAAACGCATCAGCGACAATAACTCATTTTGTTGCGCCGCTAAGGGCATCCAAGCCAAGGCAAAGTTGCTATCTAATTGGGCTTCTAAGCTGAGTACGGCTTCGGCCTGAGTTAAGGCTGATAAGGGCTTAACGGGGGTTGCTTGTAAAGGCTCAGACACCATCACCGAGACTGGCTTAGCGGAAAGCCTACTCTCAGACGACCCAGTCACTACATGACCAGCTAACACCAGCAATACCAAGACAAGGCTAGCCAACGACAACACTAACCCTGGCACTAAACTTAGCCAAAGTTTTCGCTGCATTGATAAGGCATTAAAGGCTTTCATGTGATGGCTCGCTCAAGGAAGTCGTATTTTAGTCATTCAACAAAAAGCAAACACCGTGCCTAATCCTAAAAAAACTAACGACGTTTACGTTTTTCAGCCTTTTTAACAAATTTTACCAAGCGTTTTTTACGCTTGATCTGGCGCTCTGACAACTTATTCGGCTTATCTTCGTAAGGGTTTTCGCTGGTTTTGTACTCAATGCGAACCGGCGTACCGTACAAATCAAAAGCCTTGCGAAAACGTTGCTCTAAATAGCGCGTATAAGCCGCTGGCATATCATCTAACTGATTACCATGAATGACAATAATCGGTGGATTATGACCACCCGTATGAGCATAACGCATTTTGACACGACGACCACGCACCAACGGGGGTTGATGCACCAACTGAGCTTCTTGCAACTCACGCGTCAACGCAGGCGTGGATAACTGACGCGTAGCAGCGGCATAAACCTGCTTGACCATACCCAATAACAAACCAACACCCGTACCATGTAAAGCAGAAATGAAATGGTGTTCAGCGTAAGAAGCAAACTGTAAGCGCAAATCAATTTGACCTTTAACGTGATCACGCTGATCTTTCGTTAAACCGTCCCATTTATTAATGGCCAAAATCAAACCACGACCCGCTTCAAGCGCCATGCCAACCAAGTGCAAATCTTGGTCAGTAATCCCTTCTGAGCCGTCCAACATGACGATGACCACATGCGCCGCTTCCATTGCTTGCAGAGCTTTAATCACACTGAACTTTTCAATCATGTCATTCACACGGGCACGGCGACGAATACCAGCCGTATCAATTAACGTATACTGTTGATCATCGCGCTCAAAGGGCACAAAAATACTATCGCGGGTAGTGCCTGGCATATCATAGGCAATCACACGCTCTTCACCTACCATACGGTTAATGAGCGTCGACTTACCGACATTGGGACGACCAACTACAGCGATACGAATACCTGGTGCTAGCGTAGTTACTGAGCTTTCCACACCTTCATCTTGCTCGCGCAAGGTTTCAAAGGTCGATTGCATGAGCGATTGAATGTTGTCGCCATGCGCCGATGAAATCGGAATCGGCTCACCTAACCCTAAGCTGAAAAATTCATTTTGCGCACGAGACTCAGCCAACCCCTCGCTCTTATTAACCAACAAGTAAACGGGTTTATTTAAGGCACGCACTTTAGCTGCAATAACCTCATCATGAGGCACCAATCCATCACGCGCATCAACTAGAAAAAAAACAACTGATGCCTCTTCTAACGCCATTTGTACTTGCTGTTGCATGAACACATCGACGCCATCCGTCTCCCCGCTCAAGCCACCCGTATCAACAACAATATAAGGTTCATCACCCAAGCGACCTAGGCCATACTGACGATCACGTGTCAAGCCAGGAAAATCGGACACTAACGCGTTACGTGAACGGGTTAATCGGTTAAAAAGCGTCGATTTACCGACATTAGGCCTTCCTACAAGGGCGACGACACGTTGCATTAGGTTTACTCCAAACTTCCAGCTTGCCAGAAGGTTAAATTACCAGCGACATCTAATAATAACAAACGACGGTCAGTAACAGCTAATCCATCGGCCAAGCCTTCTTTAACTGCACCATCTACACGCCCTACCAAGCTGCCATCAGCGGCATCCAATAGATGCAACACACCTTGCATATCCGTAACGACAACCCATTTACCCCAAGCAATGACTTTACTCACGCGACGATACTTTAGAGCTTCTTGTTTCCAAAGCACCCGCCCCGAATCAATCGATAACGCACGTAGGGTATCATCTTCAGCAACGACAAATAAACTGCGCTCACCCAGTGCCATATCCACCCAAGTAGCCGTATCACTTGTCCATAGCTGATTACCCGATTGAGCCTCTAATGCCGTGACTTTACCATTAGTTGCCGCAGCAAAAATACGCTTACCATCCGTTAAAATCGATGCCTGTACATCGACCATACGTTCAATGTCAGTACGACCCCGTGGCAAAGCAATGCGTGCTTCCCAAGCACGCTCACCATTTTCTTGTAAAATCGCTTCAACCGAACCGTTTTCCCAGCCCAGCAAAATCGCGTTTGATAAGCGCACTGGAGCCGACATACCACGTACCGATAAAGAAGGCATATCATGGTCAAGCACCCATAGCTTTTCCCCCGCCAAGGCATCTAAAGCCGTTAAGCGACCATCGGCCGTGCGCACAAACAAACGTCCCGATCCTGTTGTTAAAGCGAGAACCTCCGTCTCCATTTGTGTTTTCCACACCTGCTCACCAGTCTTGGCTTTTAAGCAAATTACCTGTCCGCGTGCACTACCAACATAAAGCAACTCTGAGACTTCTGAAAAGGCTGGTCCCGAAACCAAGGCTTGATCTAGCTTCACCTGCCACTGTAGCTGACCTTCCAGAGAAACGGCTGCAACACCACCATTGCCTGCCGCTGCATAAACCATTTTCTCGTGCTCAACAAGCTTCAACCCTGGCACATCTTTGCGCCCCATTGAACCAATTGATTGACTCCAAACAGGTGAAAGATTCACTTTTGGCGTAATCGCTTGCAAGGGTGTCGGTGGGTTGATGGGTTCATTACGACTACAGCCAGCCATCACCAAACCCGTAGCTGATAGCAAAGCAATAAATTGGCGACGATTCATCATGGTGTTACCTGTCCTAGATCATCCACCCATAGCTGAGACAAACTACGCACACTGCTCGAAAGTGCCTCATTCGCTTGTGCTTGTGCAAAGGCTTTCTCTGCTTCTGCTAGTTTGTTTAGCGATAATAACGCCATACCACGCACATAATCTGCCATGCCTTGAAATGACTTACTCATCGCTGGTGACTCTTTAACCAACAAAGCGACCGATTCATCAGCCTTATTGGCTTCAATCAGTACACGTGATAAACGAATGACTGCCAAAGAGCGCCAGTGAACTTCCTCACTGTGTGTCAGCACCCAACGCAAATGTGCTTGCGCATCTTCCCAATCCGACTTTTCCATAGCATGCTTAGCCAATAAAAATGCTGCCGCCACGGCATAAGGACTATCGGCATGCTCAACCAATAGTTGTTTCGCTTCCGTTGTCACAGTTGAAAAATTATTTTGCTCAGCCTGCGTGCGTAAGGTTTCATAACGTGCTGAAGCTGCCTCACTATTGGCTTTCTCGTAACTCTGGTACGACTGCCAACCCAGTACTGCCGCAATAGCTAATGCACCACCCGTTAATATCGCCATGCCATTGGCTTTCCACCAACTTTTTAATGCTTCTAACTCGTGCTGTTCATGAACGTCGCTCATCATCTCTCCTGATTACTGAGGTAAATTAATTCGATTACTCTTTTGCCAGTGCGCTTTGTAACCAAGCCGTCACATCTGTCCACGCTAGCGTTAACTGCTCTGATTCTTCGCGCAAAAATTTAATCCCTATCTGCTGCTTAGCCACTTCGTCATCACCTAAAACAAGCGCAAAACGTGCACCAGACTTATCTGCTTTCTTAAATTGTGATTTGAAGTTACCACCACCATGATGCACCATTAATCTTAACTGGGGTAATTGATCGCGCCATCTTTCTACCAATGACTGCACTTTCAATTGCGCCTTGTCACCAGCCGCGATAACGTAAGCGTCAACAGAAGATGGCTGTGTGCGTTCCGTTAACTGCATTAAGGCAACCACACGCTCCATTCCCATAGCAAAACCAATAGCCGGAGTTGCCTTACCACCGAGTTGTGTAACCAGCCCATCATAACGACCACCAGCACAAATGGTACCCTGAGAACCCAGAGCATCGGTTACCCATTCAAAAACCGTGTCATTGTAATAGTCAAGACCGCGCACCAAAGTCGGCGACACTTCATAAGCAACGCCACTAGCATCTAACAGTGCTAACAAGCGATTAAAACTCTGCTGACTCGCTTCATCCAACCAATCAATCAATTTAGGAGTCCCAGCAATACAATCTGCCAGAGCTGGGTTTTTACTGTCTAAAATGCGTAATGGATTACGATAAAGACGTTTTTGCGAGTCTTTATCTAATAAATCGTAATGAGCAGAAAAATACTGAGTTAGCACTTCTTTATAAGTTGCGCGTGATTCCGATGAGCCAAGCGAATTAATCAGCAAACGTGCTTGAATACCCAATCGCCTCCACAAACGCGCCGTCATTAAGATCAATTCAGCATCAATATCAGGACCAGCAAAGCCATAAGTTTCAACACCCAATTGGTAAAATTGACGGTATCGCCCTTTTTGTGGACGCTCGTGACGGAACATAGGCCCCATGTAATAAAGCTTCTGTGCACCCATATTCAACCAGCTATTTTCAATAGCAGCACGCACGCAACCCGCTGTTCCTTCAGGACGTAAGGTCAATGAATCACCATTACGATCGTTAAAGGTGTACATTTCTTTTTCAACAATATCCGTCACTTCACCGATAGAGCGACAAAACAGCTCCGTTTTTTCTACCACGGGCAAACGAACATGCTGATAACCATAACTCGCTAACAAAGCACGCGCCTGCAACTCTAACTGATCAAACCAATAGCTCTGCTCGCCCGCAATATCGTTCATTCCTCGAACAGCTGTTACACTCGCCACACTCATTCCTTATTTCTTTTCATGATTTAGCCAAGAAGTCATACTCCACTCGTCCCAAAAACCAGCTTGACTCCATAAAGCAACTAAAATGATCACCAAGACACTACTTAACCACAACCAACGCCAGCGACGATTGACTTTAGAGACAGACACATACTTCATCGGTCGCTCTAACTGATTAACAGAAGACAAAGACGTTGATGAAGTCGAAAAGCCTTCGACTGACTGATGAGCCATTTCAATCCCCAACAACTGCATGTAATTACGTGCATAGCCGCGCATAAATTGCTCAGAGATACCTGTTGTTACCCAATCATCCGACTCTAACGCCTGAATAGTGGTCTCAGCAATTTTAAGCTGCAGCGAAATATCCTCAATGGACAAACCACGCACTTTACGCTGACTCGCCAACTGCTGCCCCAATGAAAGCGAGGCATCAGGTTGCAAAGGCATCATACTGGGCTGCTCACGATGACTCATGCCCGTGTTCCCTGTGCTGAATATTCTGTCGCTTGAACTGAATCGTCTGTTGATAGCTCGCCCTGCGCTTAGTGCGATCACTGACATCACCAGCTAACTGACCACAAGCAGCATCAATATCTTCACCCCGCGTTTTACGAATATTGGTCTGTAATCCTGCTTTCATCAAGCGTTGCTGAAAAGCCAACACACGTTCAAAAGGACTGGTTTGGTAATCGGTGTCGGGAAAGGGATTAAAAGGAATTAAATTCACCTTTGCCGAGATTCCCTGTAACAAGGTAATGACTTCACGAGCATGACGAATAGAGTCATTTACACCGTCCAGCATAACGTATTCAAACAATACATGACGTTTTGGATAACACTGTAGATATCGACGACAAGCCCCCATCAGTTCCGCTAACGGATACTTCTGATTTACTGGCACCAAAACATCACGAAGCGGATTATTCGCTGCATGCAATGATACCGCCAATGAAATATCCAAACGCTCCGTCATCATATCCATTGCGGGCACAATACCCGAAGTTGAAATGGTTACACGTCGCTTAGAAAGGCCATAACCCCAGTCATCCATCAAAATTTCTGCGGCAGGAAAAACCTGATTCACATTAAGGAGCGGCTCACCCATACCCATAAATACAACATTGGTAATGGGATTATCTCCCCACCCAGCTTGACGCAACAAATGTTGCGCCAACCACATTTGCCCAATAATTTCATCACTGGATAGATTACGATTAAAACCCTGTTTAGCAGTCATACAAAACGTACACGCCAAGGCACAGCCGACTTGTGAAGAAATGCACAGCGTACCACGATTACTTTCTGGGATGAACACCATTTCAATCGCATTGTGTCCATCGACATCCAACAACCATTTTCGTGTACCATCACTAGCAACTTGGTCTACTTTCACTTCCGGCAATCGAACAGGCGCTAACTGGGACAACTTAGCACGCAGTACTTTGGACAAATCGGTCATTTGCTCATAGTCGATAATACCGCGCTGATGCACCCATTGCATTAATTGCTGCGCACGGAAGGGTTTTTCTCCTTGAGAACGCAACCAATCAGCCAACATCTGGCGATTCATTCCCAACAAAGACACCTCAGCCAATAAATCGCTTGCTACGGCTTCCAACTCGGTGGGCATTGACGACATTAACGACACAGCTCTAACGGATCAAAGAAAAAATTAATTTCCCTCTCAGCACTCGCCACACTGTCAGAACCATGTACCGCATTCTCACGCGTACTGTTAGCGAACTGCGCACGCACCGTCCCCACCGCTGCCGTTGTAGGATCCGTTGTACCCATCAACTGACGATGATAAGCGATAGCATCTTCCCCCGTTAGCACCGAAACGACGACAGGACCAGAGAGCATAAAATCCACTAACGGGCGATAAAATGGCTTACCTTCATGTTCGGCATAAAAAGCTTCTGCTTGATGACGAGACAGACGTAGCATCTTGCACGCTGCTACACGCAACCCTGCCTGCTCATAAATCGCTAAAATTTGACCAATGGCATTTTTACCCACAGCATCTGGCTTAATAATCGATAAGGTACGCTCAATCGCCATACAACACATCTCAATTCTGTTCAAAATGCTTTCATTTTAACAAAAAACCTAGGCTAACGGATTTAATTCACACAATTTTGTCGTACTTGAGCAAAAAAAAGCCCCATCTAAAAATGGGGCTCTCTATTGTCAGATCCAAAAAGTGAATTAGTTCACTTTTTGGTCTAACGCACCTGAAGCGTAACGCGCTTGCATCACTTCCAAACCAACTGCTTTGATTTTAGAAGCATGACCAGCACAACCGAAAGCTTCAAAACGTGCTTTACAGATTTCCATCATCGCATCTTCAGCCGCTTTGTAGAATTTACGTGGGTCAAAGTTAGAAGGATTATCCGCTAAATGCTTACGAATCGCACCAGTAGAAGCCATACGCAAGTCCGTATCGATGTTCACTTTACGAACACCATATTTGATACCTTCAACGATCGCTTCAACCGGCACACCGTAAGTTTGACCCATGTCACCACCGTAGTTATTGATGATAGTCAACCACTCCTCTGGCACAGAAGAAGAACCGTGCATTACAAGGTGCGTTGTGGGGATACGAGCGTGAATTTTCTTAATTTGATCAATTTTCAATACGTCGTCAGAAGGCTTAGAAGTGAACTTGTAAGCACCATGAGAAGTACCTACAGCAACAGCCAAACAGTCAACGTTGGTATCTTTAACAAACTGAGCCGCTTCTTCTGGGTCAGTTAACAGTGCTGAATGATCCATTTTTTGATCAGAACCATGGCCGTCTTCTTCGCCCATCATGCCTGTTTCTAATGAACCCAAACAACCCAATTCACCTTCAACCGATACACCGCCCGCATGAGCGATTTTAACGACTTCAGCCGTGATGCCAGCATTGTACTCGTAAGACGCAGGCGTTTTCATATCAGCCATCAAAGAGCCGTCCATCATCACCGAAGTGAAACCAGACTGAATGGCACGTAAACAAACACCAACATCCGAACCGTGATCTTGGTGCATAACAACAGGCACATTAGGATACATTTCAACAGCAGCTGCTACCATGTGACGCAACATAGGCTCACCAGCATATTTACGAGCGCCAGCTGAACCTTGCAAAATCACAGGAGAATCAACCGCAGCCGCAGCGCGCATGATCGCACGAACTTGTTCCATATTGTTAACGTTAAATGCTGGCATACCGAAGCTGTGAACCGCAGCATAATCCATTAATTCGCGCAGAGTAATCATTGCCATAAGGGTTAGTCCTCTAGAGTTAGTTAGTAAAAAATTAAAAAATAAGTATTATTTATTTGCCGACTTCAACAATCAACAACACATTAGTGCCGCCCATGATACCACGATGCTTACCACGGGTGACCAAAACCTTATCACTATCCTTCACTTGACCACTACGCTTCAGCTCTTCGATCATGTTTGGGACAACCTCATCATTATCCATGCCTTCGTAATTAAAGGCCATAGGATATACGCCACGATATAAGGTCACTTTTTGACGCGTCTTTTCATGCGGCGTGATGGCGTAAATCGGAATACCCGAAGAAATACGCGACATCAGCAAAGCCGTACTACCAGACTCGGTCAAAGCAGCAATGGCACGAATATTGAAATGGTTAGCAATGTACATAGCACCCATAGCAATACTTTCATCGGTCGCTTTGAACACCTGATCAATACGATGTGTCGATACGCGAGTCTCTCTCTGTTTTTCAGCCTCGTAACAAATACGACTCATTGCTTCAATCACAACGTGTGGGTGCTTACCTGTTGCCGTTTCTCCGGACAACATCACCGCATCAGTACCATCAATCACCGCATTGGCAACATCAAATACTTCTGCACGTGTTGGAATAGGATTGTCAATCATCGTTTCCATCATTTGCGTCGCAGTAATAGTCACGCGATTGTGTTGACGGGCGAGTTTAATAATTTTCTTCTGCAGAGAAGGTAACAACGCATCACCCACTTCTACACCCAAATCGCCACGGGCAATCATTACGGCATCAGAAGCTAAAATAATCTCTTCCAGCGTCGGATCTTGAACGGCTTCAGCACGCTCAATTTTAGAAACAATGCAGCATTTCAATCCTGCCTCTGAAGCCAAACGACGGCATTCATTCACATCATCCGCACTGCGTGGGAAAGAAAAAGCCAAGTAGTCTGCCTGAATTTTAGCTGCGGAAACAATATCTTCCTTGTCTTTTTCAGTAATTGCTGCTGCCGATAAGCCACCACCTAACAGGTTAATGCCTTTATTATTAGACAACTTTCCACCGACAATGACCGTACACTCAACACGCTCACCAACAACTTGTTTTACTTCCAAAACAACACGTCCATCATCTAACAGCAGACGATTTCCAGGCTTCACTTCATGAGGCAAGGTTTTGTAATCCAAACCCACACCATTGATGTTGCCTTCTAAGCGACCAATGTTGTTATCCAACGCGAAATCAGCACCTTCGTCTAAATGAACGTAACCTTCACTAAAACGAGCAATGCGAATCTTAGGCCCTTGTAGATCAACTAATACCCCTACCTCACTACCCAAGGCTTTAGCGCGCTCACGCACAAACCTTGCACGCTCAATGTGTTCTTCCGCAGAGCCATGGGAAAAATTAATACGAACCACATCCAAGCCCGCTTCGATCATACTATCAATCACACCAGGTTTATCGGTTGCTGGACCTAAGGTTGCAACAATCTTTGTGCGACGTGGGCTAGTATATTCTCTATCAATCATTGATCATCCTTCAAAACTATGAGACACAATCTGCCTGGCGATCCACCCTAAGGCGTATAACCAGTCAGACTGTTAGACTTGGTTATGAAAAAGGCAGAAGAAAACGCGTCTCTCCTGCCTTAATAACTTATTTTGCAGCGCGCTCTTCAAGCATCGCTACAGCTGGAAGCACCTTACCTTCCAAGAACTCTAGGAAGGCACCACCACCCGTTGAGATGTAAGATACTTTATCTTCGATATCGTATTTCTGAATCGCCGCAATCGTATCACCACCACCAGCCAAGGTAAACGCTTTAGTCTCTGCGATCGCTTTAGCAATCGCTTTAGTACCTTCACCAAATTGGTCGAATTCAAATACGCCAACAGGACCATTCCAAACAACCGTACCCGCTTTCATGATGATGTCGATTAATTCTTGCGTTGCCTTAGGACCAATGTCAAAAATCATATCATCATCAGCAACATCTTTCGCGTCTTTAGTAACAGCAGGCTCGTTAGCATCGAACTTCTTACCCACAACGACATCACTCGCAACTGGAATAGAAGCACCACGTGCTGACATTTTAGCGCTCAAGGCTTGAGCTGTTGGTACTAGGTCATCTTCACACAGTGATTTACCTACGTTGTTGCCAACTGACTTGATAAAGGTGTTCGCGATACCACCGCCGACAACTAACTGGTCTACTTTTTCAGACAAGCTCTCTAGTACGGTCAGCTTAGTAGAAACTTTAGAGCCACCCACAATCGCAACTAATGGACGTGCTGGATTCGCAATCGCTTTCGCTAAGGCATCTAACTCTTCCGTTAACAGCAAGCCAGCACAAGCTACAGGAGCAAACTTGGCCACACCATGTGTAGAACCTTCGGCGCGATGCGCTGTTCCGAAAGCATCCATTACAAAAACATCACACAAAGCAGCGTATTTTTGCGCTGTTTCATCTAGGTTTTTCTTTTCGCCTTTGTTAAAACGAACGTTTTCTAATAAAACCAATTCGCCTTCAGCCACATCAAAACCACCATCAACCCAATCTTTGATTAGACGAACAGGCTTGCCTAGCTTAGCTGACATATCAGCAGCAACAGGCGCTAACGAATTTTCTTCAGAAAAAACACCCTCTTCTGGACGACCTAAGTGAGACATCACCATCACTTTAGCGCCAGCCTTAATTGCCGCTTCAAACGTTTTCATTGAAGCCTTAATACGAGCATCCGAAGTCACTTTACCATCTTTAACTGGAACGTTTAAGTCCGCACGAATCAAAACGCGCTTACCCTTGAGATCCAAATCAGCCATACGAATAAAAGCCATACTATTTTCCTTTACAAACTAGGATTAACGAAATCACTCAAACGATAAAGCACCCAGTCGAAATTACTCGACTAGGTGTTACACGAAATTACTTAGCGACGTGTTGAACCATGCGCATCAAGTTACAAGTATAACCATATTCGTTATCGTACCAAGCAACGACTTTAACGAAAGTACCGTCTAGCGCAATACCAGCACCCGCATCGAAAATAGATGGATGAGAATTACCACGGAAATCAGTCGAAACCACTGACTCATCTGTGTAACCTAACACACCTTTCAAAGCGCCTTCTGAAGCCGCTTTCATCGCTGCACAGATCGCTTCGTAAGAAGTTTCTTTTTCAAGTTCAACTGTTAAGTCAACAACAGAAACGTCTGAAGTTGGTACACGGAAAGCCATACCAGTCAATTTGCCGTTCAATGCAGGCAACACTTTACCAACCGCTTTAGCTGCACCAGTAGAAGATGGGATGATGTTTTCTAAAATACCACGACCACCGCGCCAATCTTTAGAAGAAGGACCGTCTACCGTTTTTTGTGTAGCTGTTGCAGCGTGAACTGTTGACATCAAACCACGTTTGATACCAAAGTTGTCTTGCAATACTTTAGCCACTGGAGCCAAACCGTTTGTCGTACAAGAAGCTGCAGACAGAATCGCTTGACCTGCATATTCGTTGTGGTTCACACCATAAACGAACATCGGTGTTTTGTCTTTAGAAGGTGCTGATTGAACGACTTTTTTAGCACCCGCATTGATATGCGCTTGGCAAGTTTCTTCCGTTAAGAAGAAGCCTGTTGCTTCAACAACGATATCAGCACCCACTTCATTCCATTTCAAATTAGCAGGATCACGCTCAGCTGTTAAACGGATTTTTTTACCGTTCACAACCATGTAGTTACCTTCAACAGACACAGTACCCTTGAAGTTACCGTGAACTGAATCATACTTCAACATGTAAGCTAGGTATTCAGGCTCTAACAAATCGTTAATGGCAACGATTTCAATTTCGGGAAAGTCTTGTACCGCAGCACGCAAAACCATACGACCGATACGACCAAAACCATTAATACCTACTTTAATTGCCATGTGAATGACTCCTTAAGTTACAAATTAAAAATTGATAAATCTGAACAAACACTCACACCGATTAGCTGGCGTGAGTGTTATGAAAATTAGTGGCCGCCACAGCAACCATCAGTGCACGTATCTTCTAACAAATCAAGTACCGTGTTCACGACATTCTCAACTGTAAAGCCAAAATGCTTGAACAACACATCAGCGGGTGCCGATTCACCAAACGTATCAATACCGACAACCGCACCATCTAAACCAACGAATTTACGCCAGTAATCACTGATACCTGCTTCAATCGCAACGCGCTCACGAATATAAGATGGTAATACCGACTCACGATAAGCTTCTGATTGAGCCATAAACATTTCTGCACAAGGCATAGAAACGACACGCGCTTGAATATTATCTTGTGCTAATTGCTCAGCCGCTTTCATGGCCAAACCAACTTCAGAACCAGTAGCAATTAAAATAACATCAGGTTCAGCACCACAATCACGCAGAATGTAACCACCTTTTTCAATGTTTTTAACTTGCTCTGGCGTACGCGACATTGGCGTTAAATTTTGACGAGAGAAAATCAGTGCTGTTGGCGCATTAGAACGCAACACTGCCATCTTCCATGACACAGCCGACTCGATGGCGTCACAAGCGCGCCAAGTATGGAAATTCGGAATCGCACGCATGGTAGCAATTTGTTCTACTGGTTGATGCGTAGGACCATCTTCACCCAAACCAATTGAATCATGAGTATAAACGTAGACAGTGCCAATCTTCATTAAAGCAGACATACGTAAAGCGTTACGCATGAATTCCATGAACATTAGGAAAGTTGCACCGTAAACTTTAAAGCCACCATGCAGTACCATACCGTTCATCATATGCGCCATACCGAACTCACGCACACCCCATGATAGGTAGTTACCGTTCGCATTAGACTTATTGACTTTAACCGTACCAGACCAGTTGGTTAAGTTAGAACCTGTTAAGTCAGCAGAACCACCAAACAACTCTGGCAACAAAGGCCCCATTGCTTCAATCGCATTTTGCGATGCTTTACGCGATGCAATGTTTGGCATATCCGCTTGAGTTTTGGCAATAAACTTATCCATTTCAACTTCAAAGTTCGCTGGCAACTCACCCGACATACGACGCTTGAATTCTTTCGCTAAATCAGGGTAGTTTTGCTCGTAAGAAGCAAATAACGCGTTCCACTCTGCTTCCTCTTTCGCACCCTTAGCCGTGTGATCCCAACCTTCATACACATGCTGTGGGATAACAAAAGGCTCGTGATGCCAACCTAAATTTTCACGCGTTAATGCAATTTCAGCATCACCCAATGGTGCACCATGACAATCGTGAGTACCACATAGGTTAGGTGAACCAAAACCGATGGTCGTACGTGTACAAATCAATGTCGGCTTATCTTGAATTGATTTAGCCTCATGAATCGCTGCATCGACTACTTCCGCATTATGACCATCGACATTACGAATAACGTGCCAACCGTAAGATTCAAAACGCGCTGGAACATCAGCTTCCATCCAGTCATCAATATGACCGTCGATGGAAATATTGTTGTCATCCCAAAAGGCAACCAGTTTACCCAAACCTAATGCACCTGCCATCGCACAAGCTTCATGCGACAAACCTTCCATCAAACAACCATCACCCATGAACACATAAGTGTGGTGATTAACGACAGCATGACCTGGACGGTTGAACTGTGCTGCTAAAGTGCGCTCAGCAATCGCCATACCGACTGCATTGGTAATACCCTGACCCAACGGACCTGTGGTGGTTTCAATACCGTCTGCATAACCATACTCTGGGTGACCTGCTGTTTTAGAATGGAACTGACGGAAATTTTTAATATCATCAATACTCAGATCAAAACCTGTAAGGTGCAACAATGAGTAAATCAGCATTGAACCATGACCGTTAGATAACACAAAGCGATCACGATCAGCCCATTTAGCATTTTTAGGGTTGTACTTCATGTGGCTATTCCACAGAACCTCGGCGATATCCGCCATGCCCATAGGCGCACCTGGATGGCCTGATTTAGCTTTTTGCACCGCATCCATACTGAGTGCACGAATAGCATTGGCGAGTTCACGACGGTTAGACATACAAAAGTCCTCAAAAAGTTTCAAAATAAATAGGGTTACCTAATCACAGGCGAATAGCGTTATTTTCACCGATTTAGGCAAAATCGGCAAGTATTCCATCGCAAACTGTCGATATTAAGCATAAAAAAACCCCGCAAAAAGCTGCGGGGTTTTTTTCATCCATGCACGAAATTATTTAGTTCCGTCAATGGTGATTTCAACACGACGGTTTTGCGCACGACCGTCTTTCGTTTTGTTACTGGCTACTGGCTTATCAAATCCATAGCCTTTCGCATCAATTTTATCAGCTGGAACACCGTTTTTAATCAACGCATCACGCACAGCATTAGCACGTTTGATAGACAACTGCTGGTTGTAAGCAGCTGTACCGATATTGTCGGTATGACCTTCGACTAAAACCAAATTGATTGATTTTAATGATTTTGCTTCCGCAGCCGTGTTAGCAATTTCCTGTTCCGCTTTTGGTGTCAGTTTAGCGCTATCAAACGCAAACAATTCACCAGCCTTTAATGTTTTTTTAGTCACAATGGGAGCCGCAATAGGTGCTGCTGGAGCAGGCGCTGGTGCTGGTGCTGGAGCAGCAACTGGAGCGGGCTTAACTTCTGGCGCTTTAGCACCTGGGCAAAGACCGTCTTTCTCAGTCCAGAAAGAAGTACGCAAGCAATTACCATGACCATCCTTAACAACAACGTTACTGCTATCGAACCAGAAAGCTTCACGAGGTGAAGCTTGAGCTGAAGTTGCCGCAACCATGGCAGCTAATAGTACTAATTTACGCATAGAAAAATCCCCCAACCAATTATGAATAAGATGCGCCCAAATTTAACGCTGATTGAGCAAGCTTAACACAAATACGCAACTATCGCAAAAAAACAATAGTTTTGATAATAAATTCACGAAAATTTCACAGAATTAGCGTTCACCAATCGTTGAATCCGTTCATTGCGCATAGCAATTTGAATATCTCGCCCAATCAATCCTTGCTCAACAAATGACTGTGCTGTCACTGACTGTACCTGCTGTAACCAAAACCGCCAACGACTGCTTTGCGGATACTCAGCAGCTTCAAAACCATTTCGACCACGTGAATCAGACTCACTCACCGCTAAGAGAGCTTCAAACTGCTCTGGCTTACGCCAAACATCACACCCCTCCATTACCTGTAAACGTTGCTCAGGTGTTAGTTCGTCACTTTTATGGATATCACCATGCCAACGACAGACCAACTTGGCCAATTGTGTTACCTGTGAAGGCACACGATATCGTTGCCCTAATTGCTCAACCAACGCAACACCTGCCTGTTCATGTCCATGATGCTTAGGCCATAGGTCTTGGGGTGTTAGGCCCTTCCCTAAATCATGACACAGAGCTGCCCACAATAAAGCAACATCGTTTGTTTGCTGACGCATAGCACTTAGTACCATCAAGGTATGAGTACCTGCGTCCCCTTCTGGGTGATAGACTGGGTCTTGCGGTACGGAAAACAAAATATCCAACTCTGGCATTAATCGTACCAGAGCTCCTGTTTCACGCAATACCTGAAAATAAATCTCTGGGTGATCGGTAATCAACGCTTTTGCTGTTTCCTGCCAAACGCGCTCAGGCATTAACTGCGCCAACTCACCCGAGTCAACCATATCACACATTAATGATCGTGTTTCAGTTGCCAGAACGAAACCAAACCTCGCTAGTTTTGCGGCAAATCGAGCAACACGAAGAACACGCAACGGATCTTCTACAAAAGCTTCACTCACATGCCGTAAACATCGATCAGCAAGATCTCTCTGCCCCCCATAGGGGTCAACTAAGTTACCATCGCACACTGCCATCGCATTAATGGTTAAATCACGGCGCCGCAAATCTGCTTCTAAACTGACCTCTGGATGTGCCTGACAGACAAACCCATGATAACCATGACCATATTTACGTTCTGTGCGTGCTAACGCATATTCTTCTTTCGTTTTCGGATGCAAAAAGACAGGAAAACCCTTGCCAACCTGTTGATAACCTAATGCCAGCATCTGCTCGCTAGTTGCACCAACGACTACCCAGTCGCGATCCGTAATAGGCAGCCCCAACAACTGGTCACGTACTGCCCCACCTACCAAGCATATTTTCACACAATGCGATCCGAAGCATCTCTTCCAGCCACGCGACGTAGGTCATCATAACGTTGACGCACACGACCTTTAGAAAGCACTTGCATCGCGTAACTGCGTAAGCTTCTCGGTTGAATGTCGAATGGCATACCCTTACTACAAACCGAAGGGACTTGCAAACTGAGGTAATTATCAAACGTCATCATGGGAGAAGGCATCAATCCCATTAAACGAGCCGTAAAACGCGACAAGGCATCGGGCAGCGCCATAAAATCAACTCTATGCCCTGTCATTTCTGCAATCAGCTGCCACAACTCCATCAACGTATAAATCTGGCCGCCACAGAGCTCATAGGTTTGGCCAATAGCAGATTTATCTGTGAGCGAACTCACGATAACGCGCGCCACATCCTCAACCCACACAGGTGACAATTCTGATTTAGGACAAACCACAGGCATAATCGGTGTTAAAGCCAGTAAGCGAGCGAATGAATTAACAAACTTATCACCCTCACCAAACATAACGGAAGGTCGCAATAAAGTAACTTCTAAGTCAGTAGCGGCTAAGACCCGCTCTGCTTCGGCTTTAGAGCGCAAATAGCGGCTCGGCGCCTCTTCACTCGCTCCCAAGGCAGAAATGTGAATCAGCCTCCTCACCCCTTCCACCTCGCAGGCTATTGCTAACTTACGAACTAAATCAACGTGTACTGATCTAAAAGTTGTTTTTCCAGATTCATGCAAGATACCAATTAAATTAATCACCACATCGTGACCGCGTAACAACTTGCGTAATTGCAAATCGCTAAAGTGTTCAATCGGCAGCACCGTAACATTCGGAATCAGCCTCAAATCGCGCTGACGCTCAGGACGACGCACCGGCACAGTCAGTTGATGCCCTTGGGCAGATAATTGACGCATCAGTGCACGACCGACAAAACCTGAACCACCTAATACCAAGACGCGCATCCACAACCTCAAATCGTTATAATACAAAACATAGCTCTCAATTCTAGGTAGTCGCTAGAGTTAGGTCAACCATCATTACCCTGTTATGGATCTTATTTACTTAAATTTAACTGTAGGAATCTTTTCAATCATGTCTGTAGCTATTCCAACAAGCACCTATCGTCATTTCAAAAAAGAAGCCACCTATTTATATCTTTCACAAAAACTAGGATGGGAAAAGCTACCTGAAGCACTGCAACAACAATTCCCTCAGTCACATCACGTCATTGACTTTGACATGACTCCCAGTCGCAAACTGGCAAGAGCGGATAGTCAAAAAGTCTATGAGTCATTATGCAACGATGGCTATTATCTGCAACTACCACCGAGTGATCCTTCCGCTTTACAAGCGATGGAAGATCGCTGGGTCACTGAACAACAGGCAGCTTTGTCTAGGACTAGCACTAACAACTAATCCTGAGTAAAATAGTCAGGTATTATTTTCTCTACGATTCTATTGGAGCTTTTGATCATGTCGCACACCTTGCCTGCTTTACCTTACGCTTATAACGCTTTGGCGCCTTATATTGGTGAAGAAACCATGACCCTTCATCACACCAAGCATCATCAAGCTTATGTTGACAATCTTAATCGTTTGGTGGTCGGCACTGAATTTGAAGGCAAAAGCCTAGAAGATATCGTGAAAACGGCGCCTGCTGGCGGTATTTTCAATAATGCTGGACAACATTGGAATCATAATCAATTCTGGACGATGATGGCACCACCAAGTGCTGGCGGTGGTGTTGCACCTACAGGAAAACTTATGGATGCGATGACAAAAAGCTTTGGTTCTTTTGATGATTTCAAAGCAAAATTCGAGGCTACAGGATTGGCAACCTTTGGTTCGGGTTGGGCATGGTTAGCCCAAAATGCCGATGGTAGCCTAGAGTTAGTGAGCAGCTCCAATGCAGGCAATCCATTGCAAATGGGTAAAAATGCCTTATTAGGTGTTGATGTTTGGGAGCATGCCTACTATGTTGACTACCGTAATCGCCGTGCTGATTATCTAAAAGGTTTCTGGTCTGTCGTTAACTGGAACAACGTAGCTGAGCGCTTTAACGGTTAATCGAAACGCTTTACCTTACGCCAACCGAGCCTAGTGCTCGGTTTGTCGTTTAAGGCGACAAAGAAAACGTCAAACCTGATTATGTACACAGTTTGTGGTAAAATCTGAAAAATTTTAAGTTTACAGCAGGAGCCAAACATGGACTATGCCCTAGCGCACTTTAACATGATCGAACAACAAATCCGTCCATGGGATGTGTTAGATATGAGAATTCTAGACGTCATGGCAGCAACACCACGTCACCCTTTCGTGCCAGATGGCTTTGAAAGTCTTGCTTACAGCGAAACATCTATTCCATTAAGCGATCAATCAATGATGTTAGAACCTAAAATCATTGGTCGATTTCTACAGGCAACGAATCCTCAACCGAACGAGAAGGCACTTGAAGTAGGAACAGGTTCGGGCTACCAAACAGCACTGTTAGCAAAACTCTGCCAAGAGGTGGACAGCATTGAAATCGATGAGCAATTAGCACATCAGGCCAAATCTAAACTGACACAGCTCGGGTACCAAAACATTCATTGCAATACGGGCAACGCTTACGACTTGTTGCTGAACAAACAATATGATGTTATTGTCGTTAACGGCTCGGTGGCCATGAAACCAGAAACTTGGCTGAAGTCATTGACCTTGGGAGGGCGTTGTGTTGTGGTGATTGGTACGGGGTCTGCGATGCAAGCGATTTGCTACACACGAACGGAAGAACAACAATGGACAGAAGAAACGCTATTTGAAACGGAACTAACTCCGCTGGCTGGTCCTAAACCTGAAACGGTGTTTAGCTTTTAA
>CAZYER010000023.1:0-24462 GCA_964646525.1 uncultured Francisella sp.
TGAACGCCTTAGCTTGATCTAAACCAGCTTTTCACGGCTTTTCTTGCTTGATAATTGTCGGGTCTCGACTGGTTGGATAAGTTATAATTATCTCAAGTCTCGTCATTTTGTTAGTTACCAACATAAGCCAGTCGCCGTGCTCAGTTTGCAGAAATTGTTTACCGATTACGCTCAAGGGCTTGGGTAAGCGTCTTGGGCACGATAGAACATTTGGAGTTGATGCTGACCGAGGTTGAAGGTGTCGCTATCGGCCTATTGGCACATAAAGTAGGTTATTCTAAACCCTGTTCTACTTCGTTATCGGCTACGCCAAAGTTAACTGAGTGGTTAGGGTTGTTATCCACTCAAACCTCCTCGCATATCGCATTATCCTTGCATCTTGCAGATGAACTTAGTCTAGATGTCTGCTGTTCGGCTCCAGTAACCTTGGTTTCCGTGCCAAATGACGCCGTTTTCTCTTTACCTGCATTGCTTGCTGCTCGTTGTCATATTCGTGGTTTATCGGCGCTGTCCATACATAATGCACGTCTGGTTTTTGTGATCGACTTATCCTTGCTGAGGGGAGATAGCTGAATCTGTGGTACAATTTCAACAATTTAATTTTGATTTGATGAAGTGATATGGTCTCGACGCACGCACCCAAAATTGGCTTTGTTAGCCTTGGCTGTCCTAAAGCCCTAGTAGACTCTGAACGCATTTTGACGCAGTTGCGTAGTGAAGGCTATGAAATTTCTCCAGATTATACGGGTTCCGATTTGGTTGTGGTCAATACCTGTGGTTTTATTGATTCAGCGGTAGCTGAGTCGTTAGATACCATCGGTGAAGCCTTAAACGAAAACGGTAAAGTGATCGTCACTGGCTGTTTAGGTGCCCGTCCTGAAGTGATTATGGCGGAACATCCACAGGTATTAGCGATTTCGGGCGCGGCTGCCTATGAGCAGGTGATGAATCACGTACATACTCATGTGCCCAAACCTCACGACCCTTTCTTGGATTTGTTACCGAATACGGGTGTTAAACTCACGCCCAAGCATTACGCTTACCTAAAGATTTCTGAAGGCTGTAACCACCGTTGCACCTTCTGCATTATTCCCAGTATGCGTGGCGACTTAGTCTCTCGTCCGATTGGCGATGTGATGACCGAAGCGAAAAATCTGGCGAATGCGGGTGTGAAAGAACTACTCGTCGTCTCACAAGATACCAGTGCCTATGGTGTTGATACCAAATATAAATTGGACTTTTGGGAAGGTCGTCCGCTCAAAACTAATATGTACGATATGGCCAGCGCCTTGGGTGATCTCGGTATTTGGGTAAGGATGCATTATGTTTATCCTTATCCGAATGTCGATGACATTATCCCGTTAATGGCGCAAGGCAAAATTCTACCTTATTTGGATATTCCCTTCCAACACGCCAGTCCGCGCATTTTGAAAATGATGAAGCGCCCTGGTGACGTTAATCGCTTACTCGATCGCATCAAAAAATGGCGTGATATTTGTCCAGATCTAACCATTCGCAGTACCTTTATTGTCGGTTTTCCAGGCGAGACAGACGAAGACTTTGAGTTGTTGATGGACTTCTTAGATAAAGCTGAGTTAGATCGTGTTGGCTGTTTCCCCTATTCACCCGTTGAAGGCGCAGTTGCTAATGACTTAGCTGCGCCAGTGCCCGATGACGTTAAGCAAGAACGCTGGGAAGAGCTGATGGCGTTACAAATGGATATTTCGGAAGAGAAGATGAAAGCCAAAATCGGTTCACGAATGACGGTATTGGTAGACACCATTGGAGAGCAGGGCGCGATTGCCCGTTCTGCTGCTGATGCTCCTGAAATTGATGGCACGGTCATTATTAAAAACGGCGCACATTTGCCTGTTGGTGAGTTTGTGGAGGTCGATATTGTTGACGCCGAAACCTATGATCTGTTTGCAAAGGTAGCAAGCTGATAAGGTTGCTCGATTACAGTCAATAAGCAAAAAAGCGCCAGTTTGGCGCTTTTTTGTTGTTTTACACGAAGGATTACAGTCTAACCTCAATCCCTTGCCCCTGCAAATGTCGCTTTGCTTGCTCAAGTGTGTACTCACCAAAATGGAAAATACTGGCTGCTAATACGGCTTCAGCACCACCTTGGGTAATACCGTCAGCTAAGTCTTGCAAGTTGCCAACACCACCTGAGGCAATGACGGGAATTGAAACGGCATCGCTAACCGCGCGAGTCAACGCTAAGTCGTAGCCTTTTTTGGTGCCATCGCCATCCATGCTGGTCAGTAAAATTTCACCCGCACCGAAGGTTTGCATTTTTTTTGCCCATTCAACCACGTCAATGCCAGTGGCTTTGCGACCACCATGGGTAAAAATTTCCCAATGGTCATCGACATGCTTGGCATCAATGGCAACAACAATACACTGTGAACCAAAGTGATCGCTGGCTTCTTGCACAAATTCAGGACGAAAAACAGCAGCGCTGTTAATGGACACCTTGTCTGCACCGGCATTGAGCATTTTACGAATATCGTCTAGCGTGCGGATGCCACCGCCAACTGTCAGCGGAATAAACACTTCGCTAGCAACCTGTTCAACAACGTGTACCAAGGTTTCACGATCATCGCTGGTGGCAGTAATATCTAAAAAGGTGATTTCATCAGCCCCTTGTTGGTTGTAACGACGTGCCACTTCAACCGGATCGCCCGCGTCTCGAATACCAACGAAATTAACCCCCTTGACCACGCGCCCTTTATCGACGTCCAAGCAAGGGATAATGCGTTTAGCCAAGCCCATTATCTGCGTCCCATCAACTCATCAGACAAACGTTGACCTTCAGCAAAGTCCAAACTGCCTTCATAAATCGCTCGTCCGGTAATAGCGCCTGAAATGCCGCTGCTGGCAACGGCACATAAGTCACGAATATCATCTAAGTTAGTTATGCCGCCACTTGCAATAATCGGAATATTGACTGCTTCCGCTAAGGCTTTAGTGGCCTTGACGTTGACGCCTTGCATCATACCGTCACGACCGATATCGGTGTAAATGATTTCATTCACGCCATCGTTTTCAAAACGTTTAGCTAAATCAATAACATGATGGTCGGTGATTTCTGCCCAACCGTTAATGGCGACCATGCCATCTTGTGCATCTAAGCCAACAATGATTTTGCCAGGAAATTTGGTGCAAGCAGCAGCAACAAATTCAGGCTCTTTCGCTGCTTTGGTACCGATAATGACATAGCTCACGCCAGCATCTAGGTAGCGTTGA
The DNA here is from genome assembly GCA_964646525.1 of uncultured Francisella sp. Lineage (GTDB taxonomy): Bacteria > Pseudomonadota > Gammaproteobacteria > Thiomicrospirales > Thiomicrospiraceae. The sequence goes on from CAZYER010000023.1 coordinate 3,250, forward strand.
ATGGTGTCAAAATCGCGAATGCCGCCACCAATTTGCACGGGCAGATTCGGGAAGGCTTTGGTCACTTCCAATACGGCTTTAGCATTGACTGGCTCGCCAGCAAAAGCACCATTCAGATCGACCATATGCAAACGACGGCAGCCAGCATTAACCCAGCGCGTCGCGGTATCTAGGACATTACTTGAAAACACATCCGCATCTTCCATGCGGCCTTGTTTTAAGCGAACACATTGACCGTCTTTCAGGTCGATAGCAGGAATTAACAACATTAACGATACCTCTATAATTCAGATGGGGCTGAGCGGATTATACTTGTCCGTTCCATGCACAAAAATTGCGTAAGAACTGCAGACCTGCATCAGCACTCTTTTCAGGATGCGCTTGAATAGCAAACAGCTTGCCTTGAGCAATGGCAGAGGTGTAGTTTAGACCAAACTCAGTGCTACCTGCCGTGATGCAGTTATCAGTAGGCTTCACAAAATAACTGTGCACAAAATAAAAACGGCTATTGTTCTCGATGTTTTGCCATAAGGGATGTTCTTGGTGTTGCCTAATCTGATTCCAACCCATTTGCGGAATTTTATGCGTAGGATGCCAATTTGGCTGGTCGGCAAATGCCAGTACATCGCCCTTAAATAAATCTAAGCAGTGCACACCACCATTTTCGGCAGAATGCGACATAAGCACTTGCATGCCCATGCAAATGCCCAAAAAGGGTTTGTCTTGAGCAGCATTAACGACTGACTCTTTTAACCCTTCGATGTGGTTCAGTGCATTCATACACGCTTTAGCCGCGCCTTGTCCTGGAAAGACAACGGCATCGGCGTTGGCGATTTGTGTTGGGTTTTCACTGACGCTAATGCGCGTGTTGGCTGGTGCAACATGCAACAAGGCTTGTTTGACCGAGCGCAGATTGCCCATGCCATAGTCAACAACAACAATTTCACGCAATGACATTTACAAAGCCCCCTTAGTTGAGGGCAAAATACCTGCCATGCGCTCATCAGCAGTTAACGCCATGCGTAGGGCGCGACCGAAGGCTTTGAAAATGGTTTCTGCTTGGTGATGCGCATTGATACCACGTACATTATCAATATGCAGTGTTGCATGGGCATGATTAACAAATCCTTGGAAGAATTCTTGCACTAGCTGGGTATCAAAGTTGCCGATGCGCTCAGCCGTGAAAGCACAGTGGAATTGCAATCCAGCTCGACCAGATAAGTCAATGACGACGCGAGATAGAGCTTCATCTAAAGGTACATAGGCATGTCCATAACGGGCAATGCCTTTTTTATCGCCAACGGCCTTAGCAATGGCTGCACCTAAACTAATACCAATATCCTCAACGGTGTGGTGGTCATCAATATGGTTATCACCAATGGCTTCAATGGTGATGTCAATCATGCCGTGACGAGCAATTTGATCGATCATGTGTTCTAAAAAAGGAACTCCAGTTCTTAGCTGAGCCTTACCTGAGCCATCTAAGTTGATGTCAATTTTAATTTGGGTTTCTAAGGTTTTTCGTTCAATTTGAGCGGTGCGCATCACTCGACCTTTTTCATTAGCTTTCAAAATTAAGCTTATTTTAACATTTTTAAGGGGCTACGCGTGTTTGCGTATAAATATTATTGCAAACAAAGAAGATAAGTAAATTTTAGTGCTCATAATAAAAATTAATGATGAGGATAAATATTTTTGAGTTGGTGAGGGGGTAATATCTGGTTAGAATACCATATGCTAAAGTAAAAAGACCCATTCTGCTATCAGGTTTCGGAACTTGATTGTGGTTAAGTTTTGATTCTTTTAGCTCCTATAAACTTCAATATAAATGTTCTGTTAGCTATATACTAGTCTACAGATGAGGATAAGCCTGTGAAGTGGGGTGTACGCCGTGAGGTGTTCATCTGACGTAGCGGCATGTTAGGTTGTGTTCAATTAGAGAGGAAATCGCATATGGACACGGTGGTTAAACCGCAATATAACGATGGCGTCGTTAAGGCTTTTACCTTGGCAGCTATTGTGTTTCTAGTACTCGGTGCCTTTTCTGGTACTTACGCAGCGTCAGAATTGGCGTGGCCTTTTTTAAACTTTGACACGGCAGAAATTACCTTCGGTCGTTTGCGTGTTATTCATACCAATACAGTTATCTATGCGTTTGGTGGTAACGTGTTGATGGCAACTGCCTTCTATATTGTTCAGCGTACCAATGGTCGTCCACTTTATAGCAACAAGTTGGCGTGGATTCAGTTCTTTGCTTTCCAAGCGGGTCTGTTGTTAGCAGTTATCACGCTTGCGTTGGGTATGTCTCAAGCAAAAGAGTACCATGAATTAGAATGGCCACTAGACATCGCAGTTGCGTTGGTTTGGATTTTGTTTACGTTCAACTTCACCATGACCATTGCTGAACGTGATAAACAGAAAGTGCCTCATATTTATGTGGCTAACTGGTTCTTCTTCGGCTTGTTAATCATGGTTACTTACCTATGGGTATTGAATGCGCTTTCTGTTCCAGTAAGCTTGTTCCGTTCTTACTCACTGTTTAGTGGTGTACAAGATGCCATGATTCAATGGTGGTGGGGTCACAATGCGGTAGGTTTCTTCTTGACTGCAGGCTTCTTAGGTATCATGTACTACTTCGTACCTAAACAAGCGCAGCGTCCTATTTACTCTTATCGTTTGTCGGTCATCCACTTCTGGGCATTGATGTTTGGTTATGTGTGGTTGGGTGCTCACCACTTACAATACACAGCCTTGCCTGATTGGGTAGGTTCTTTGGGTGCGGTTATCTCTTTAGCGATGATCATTCCGTCATGGGGTGGTGCGTTGAACGGTATGTTAACGCTATCAGGTGCGTGGGATCGTTTGCGTACTGACTATATCTTGCGTTTCTTGATCATGTCACTAGCTTTCTACGCTATGTCGACCTTTGAAGGTCCAGTAATGGCAGCCAAATCGGTAAACGCTTTGTCGCACTACACTGACTGGACAGTCGGTCACGTTCACTCAGGTGCGTTAGGTTGGGTGGCAATGGTGTCTATTGGTGCCGTTTACCACATGACGATGAAGTTGTGGAAAACAGAAATGTACTCTATGTCATTAATTAACTTCCATTTCTGGTTGGCAACTATTGGTACGGTATTCTACATCGTGGCTATGTGGGTATCAGGTATCATGCAGGGTTTGATGTGGCGTGCTTATGACGACTACGGTACTTTGGCTTATACCTTTGCTGAATCGGTAGCGGCTATGCATCCTTATTATGTCATGCGTGCAATTGGCGGTGCCTTGTTTACTGCAGGTGCGGCTGTGATGCTGTACAACATGATCATGACGATTCGCATGGCAAATGCACGTCAAACACAATTAGCTCACGCTTGATATAACATTGCGCGTAGCTCTTGCCGCTAAGCAGGGCTACGTACAGACTAAGGAGTTCATGAAATGGCAGATCAAAAGCCAAAAAATTTGCAAGAATGGATGGAACAAAAGGTTTTTGCGTTAATGTTCGGTATCGCTTTAGCTGTATCGGTTGCAAGTATTGTAGAAATTGTTCCTTTGTTTTATCTCGATAACACTTACGAGCATACCGCTAAAGACGAGTCGGGTAATTTGAAAAGCCCAGAGTTGTTGTGGGATCGTGGCGATAAGCGTTTATTTTACAAAGATGAAGCAGGTAACTGGGCTTCAGATTGGAAAGCAGGTGATGGTGTTCGTCCTTTCACGCCACTAGAATTGGCGGGTAAAGATATTTACATGCGCGAGCATTGTATGTATTGCCATAGCCAAATGATTCGTCCGTTCCGTGATGAGCGTGAGCGTTATGGTCATTACTCACTGGGTACCGAATCAATTTATGATCATCCATTCCAATGGGGTTCTAAGCGTACTGGTCCAGACTTGGCTCGTGTCGGTGGTAAGTTCTCGAATGAGTGGCATTATATGCATTTAATGCGTCCTCAGGCGTTGGTGCCAGAGTCGGTGATGCCTGCGTATCCATGGTTAGCTGAAAACTCAATCGAAAATGACTTCTTCAATACTAAGCGTGATATGAAGGCACGTTTGGAAGCGATGCGTCTGATGGGTGTGCCTTACACGCAAGAAGATATTGATAACGCAAATGATCATATCAAAGGCTATACCGAAATGGATGCGATCATCGCTTACATGCAAGTGTTGGGAACGATGGTCAAACTAGACGACAACAAGGTTTATCGTGAGTAAGATCGAAAGCTATTTCCATACTGATTGGGCAGCGATGACTGCCTACGATTGGGGTGGCATGATTTTGACGATAGTGATTTTTGTTGCGCTGGCGGTGACTTTTTTTAATGCGTTGCGTCCAAAGAATGCAAAAGAGTTGGAAGAGCAACGCATGACGCCCTTGCGTGATGACGAATAAATTAAGATTTAAGGAGACCAGTTATGGCAAATGAAAATCCTTGGCCAAATGAAGGCAATACTGGCCACATTTGGGACGAAGACATACGTGAATTAGATTATCCGCCACCCTTATGGTGGATGCTAGCTTTCTATGCGAGCTTTGTAATGATCGTGTTTTATGCGCTTTACTATCCGACCATTCCGACGCCTACAGGTAATACTAAAGGTTTGGCTGGCTGGACGCAGATGAAAGAGTATCATGAGGACTTTGAAACGCTGAATAAGTGGCGTGCTGAGAAATTTGCTGCACAAGAGCAGGCGCTAACTGAAAAAAGCGTTGAAGAAATTCTAGCTGACAAAAATTTGGTTGATTATGCAGTAGCAACTTCTAAAGCGTTGTTTGGTGATTACTGTGCGGCCTGTCACGGTGCTGGTGGAGCTGGTAATGTGAACTATCCGATTTTGGCCGATGATGATTGGTTGTGGGGTGGTGATGTTAATTCCATCTATCAGGCTTTGGTTTCAGGTCGTGTTGGTAACATGCCAGCTTATGGTGCTATGTTATCGCCAGAACAAATCGGTCAGGTGACAGATTTTGTCATTGCTATGTCAGTAGGCAAAGCAGAAGATGATGCTTTTGCAGTGGGTCGTGAAGTATATAACAGTATCGGTTGTGCCGGATGTCATATGCCAGACGGTTCTGGTATGGCGGCTTTGGGCGCTGCTCGTTTGAACGATAAAGTATGGCGTTTCTCTGGTGAACGCGCAGAAGTAATGAAAACAATTGCTAAAGGCGTTAACGCCATTGGCGAGAAAGAAACTCGCCATGCAGTTATGCCAGCATTTGCTGAGCGTTTGGGTGACAAAGAAGTGAAGCGTTTGTCAATCTATGTTCACAGCTTAGGTGGCGGTCAGTAATCTTGCCACCGCATCACGGAGCAGGAATCAAAAGTACCTGCTCTAGAAAAAAAGTTAATGTGGAGTAAATGCTATGTTTGGTGGTTTAAATAACGACTTTGTACTATGGGCTTCTTTAGGCTCTGTTGCAATCAGTTTTGTGGTATTGATTGCATGGGGAATCAAAACCTTCAGGTCGATGGAAGGCATGGATACGGAAAGTCAATAATCATTGACATCGACAACAACGGCTCAGATTACTGAGCCGTTGTTGTTTTTAGCGGCTTACATCATAAATTTAGGTTATCAAATGTCAGAAAAAAATAATATGACCCCTGCTGAAGATGCAGCTCGTATCCAAAATGTGGTTAAGGGTGCTTCTAAAACGTTAGATGAAATTGGCGTTGAAATGTTAACGGTTTCGACGGATATGAAAACGGTCCACGCGAAACGCATTGGTGGTTTTTTTCGTCAGATTAAAAATGTAAGTGCTTTTTTGTGGTTAAGCTTTTTCTTGCTTCCCTATGTGCGTTGGGATGATCGTCAGGCATTGCTATTTGACTTGCCTAATCGTCAATTTCACATTTTTGGTATTACCATCCTGCCGCAAGATATTTGGATGTTGGCTTCCATTTTACTATTTGCGGCAATGGCGTTAGCTGCAGCGTCCGCTCTTGCAGGTCGTGTTTGGTGTGGTTATTTTTGCTTTCAAACTGTGTGGATGGATGTATTCACTTGGATTGAAGAAAAAATTCAAGGGGGGCCTAATAAACGTATGGCTTTAGATCAGTCTCCATGGACAGGTGAGAAGCTTCGCTTAAAAGGGGCAACCAATGTTGTATTCTTAGCCTTGTCATTTTTGACGGGTTTCACGTTCGTTGCTTACTTCGCCGATGCTTTGGCTCTGTGGCAAGATTTATTTACAGGTAATGTGGGCGGCTTCGCTTGGTTAGCGATAGCAGGATTGACCGTCACGACTTTTCTGTTTGCTTCTAAATTGCGTGAGCAAACTTGCACGCTTTTTTGTCCTTACGCGCGTATTCAGGGGGCTATGCTTGACAAGCAAACCGTTTTGCCAACTTATGATCTTGATCGTGGCGAGCCACGTGGTCGTATGAAGCGTGTGCGTCCCGGAGAAGAAGAGCCAAAGTTGGGCGATTGTATTGACTGTAATCTGTGTGTTGCTGTTTGTCCAACAGGGGTTGATATTCGTAAAGGTCAACAGATTGGTTGTATTACTTGTGGCTTGTGTATTGATGCTTGTGACTCGGTGATGAAGAAACTGGACAAGCCGTTGGGGCTTATTCGTTATGCTTCTTTGGAAGAGTTTGAAGGCAAGCCTTTGCCACCATTCTACAAGCGTCCTCGTGTTCTTGTTTACACGGGTATTATGGCGTTAGCTGCCAGCGTGTTAATTTACGGTTTGGCAACTCTTGCACCGATGAAGTTGAATGTTTTGCATGAGCGCTCGCCTTTATTTGTTATGCTTTCTGATGGTACGATTCAGAACAAATTAACCATTAAAGTGGTTAATAAAACAGATAAGGTGATGATGGTTCGACTATCAGCTTCGGGGTTGGAAGGGCTTAGAGTGGAAGGCAACGAGGTGCCAATTTCCGTAAATCCAGGTAGTGTAGGTGCAACAACCTTATTAGTTAAAGCGGATAAGAAGGTTTTGTCAGGAGCGAACACACCGATTATCATTGAGGCTGTTGATATAAATAATTCCGCAATTCGCCAAAAGTATGATAGTATGTTTATTGGTCCTAAGTAACAATGTTTACTAGGATGGAATGAAGTGATGCCCAGTCTTTTAAGACTGGGCATCTTTTATGTTGTCGCTAAAAGGAAAGTGCGTAATGACTGATGCAACACCTGTTGAAAATGCAACTAAAACCTGGCATAAACCATGGAAAAATCCGTTTATTATTTTCTGGTTAGCTATTCTGATTATTGTTTTGATCGTTAATTTCTTTATGGTGAGTATGGCGATTGTAACGAACCCTGGTTTGGTTAACAGCAGTCCGTATAAACGTGGCGCTAACTATGAAGCGATTATGGCTGAGCGCAATGCAGAAGCCCTTTTAGGTTGGCAAATTAGCATTGAGTGGCCAGAGCTAAAAGAGAAAAGCAAAACAACCTTGCAATTGACCGCGTTAGATAAAGAAGGGCAAGCAATTGTTGCAGATAGCGTAGAGTTATATGCTTATCGTCCTTCAGATTTGAAGGACGATTTTGTGTTGAAGTTTGCGGCCACGGATGTCGAGGGACGCTATCAAACAGATGTGAGTATGCCTAAAAAGGGCAAGTGGGTATGGATTGCTGAAGTAAAGCGCGGCAATGAGAAAAGTAGTATTTCTGGCGAGCTAATGGCCGCTGATCCAGCGCCATAACGAGTTTTCTGTGAGTCAGCCCTGTTACCATTGCGGTCAGCCGATTGCAGAGACGGGATTAGTCAGTCGCGCTGTTGCTGGCGAGTCGAGAGATTTCTGTTGTCACGGTTGTGCTGGTGCTTGTGAAGCGATTTATGAAGCCGGTTTAAGTAGCTTTTATGATAAAGCCGAAAAAGATGAGGCGCGTCAGCCAGTTCCAGTAATCCCCAAAGACTTGGCGATGTTTGATCATGACGAGGTTCAGGGTCAATTTGTCGATATTACGAAACCAGTGCGTGAAATTGAGCTGATGGCGGAAGGTATTCACTGTGCCGCTTGTGTTTGGTTGATTGAGCATCGTTTGGCGAAAGAGTCGGGTATTGTCAGTGCTTATGTTAACTTCACTACGCGCCGAATTCGCTTAAAGTGGAACAATAACCTCATTCAGTTATCGCGTATTTTGCAAATATTGGGTGAATTGGGCTACGCTAGTCAACCTTATGATCCTCAGCTCAGTCAGCAAACCCTAGAAAAATACAACAAAGGCTTACTCTATCGGTTTGCTTTTGCCTCTTTTGCCATGATGAACATCATGTGGATTTCCATTTCACTCTATTTTGGTGCAGATGATTCGGAATATCAGGCGTTTTTTCATTGGGTGGCTTTGGGAATCGCCACACCGACTTTGCTCTATTCTGGACAGCCTTTCTTTATCGGTGCTTGGCAAGCGCTTCGTGGTCGTCGGCTTGGTATGGATATCTCCATTAGTTTGGGTATCTTAACCACTTATTTTTATTCGCTCTATGTGACCTTTGTACCAGAATCGGGTGGTTCGGTTTATTTTGATACCCTCGTTGATTTCATGTTTTTCTTGTTGCTGGGGCGTTATTTAGAGTCCATTTCTAAGAGCAAGGCTGTTGATGCAACCCACCGACTCATGTCATTACAACCTAAAATTGCACGTCAGCGCATGGATGATGGTTCTGAGCGCTTCACCGCAGTTCGTTTATTGAAAGCGGGGGATTTAGTCTGGGTGCATCCTGGTGATCGTGTGCCCGTGGATGGGGTGATTGTCGAGGGTGAAGGGCATTGCGATGAGTCGATGCTGACGGGCGAGTCAGTGCCTGTTCATAAACGCTTGGGTGATAAGGTGTCGGCGGGAACGCATAACCAAGATGGCGCTTTGTTAATTGAAGTGCGTCAAGTTCTCGCTGAGTCGGCTTTAGGAAAAATCATTCGTTTGGTGGAAGATGCACAAGCGAGTAAAGCGCCGATTGCGCGCACCGCGGATCGCGTCATTCCTTGGTTTGTGGCGGTTACTTTATCCTTGGCAACCTTCTCATTGATTTATTGGTGGTTAACGCTAAACTTGGATACCGCTATTATGGCAGCAACGGCGGTGTTGATTGTTACCTGTCCCTGTGCCTTTGGTTTGGCGACACCCATGGCGATTGCCGTGGCTTCGGGTGTGGCAGCGCGTTGGGGCGTGTTGGTGAAAAATGGTGCGGTGTTGGAACAATTATCGAATACCACCCATGTGCTGTTTGATAAAACAGGAACCCTAACGAAGGGTGAAATGTCGGTGGTGGCGCATCAATGTTGGACAGATCAAGTCGATGAATCGCGTTTGTGGTCAGTGGTGGCGCTGTTAGAAAGTCGCTCCAGTCATGCTTTGGCTAAGGCATTACAGGCTTTTGCCAGTCCACTAGGGCGTGACGCACCGAGTATGGAAGGCTTTTTGTCTTTGTCGGGGCGCGGGGTGCAAGCACAGATCGAAGGTCGGCTGTGGCAGGCGGGTAGTGTCGGTTGGATGCAAGCGCAAGGCATCACCTTGTCGTCAGCGACCAATGACTGGTTGGCTGAACAAGCGAATATGGGTGCTACCAGCGTGTGTATCAGTTGTGATGGTGAATTAGTCGCAACCATTGCTTTGGCTGATAGCTTGCGTGATGATGCGATTGAAGTGGTTGCTGCTTTGCAAGCGCGCGGTATTCAGGTGTCGATGATTACCGGAGATCGTGCCACCGTTGCTGCGGTATTTGCGCAGCAATTGGGCGGTATTTCGGTAACGGCGGAGGTGCTACCCGAAGATAAAGAAGCGGTGGTACGTTCATTGCTGGGAGAAGGGCGCGTAGTGGTCTTCGTCGGTGATGGCATCAACGATGCCCCAGCTTTGGTGCGTGCCGATGTGGGTATTGCCTTGGGATCGGGTACGGAAGTCTCGGTTGATAGTGCCGAAGTGGTGCTGTTGAACAATCAATTGACCTCGGTATTGAACACCATTAAGTTATCAACCATTACTTTACGCACCATTCGTCAAAATATCGGCATGAGTCTGCTCTATAACCTGATTATGGTGCCTTTAGCGGTATCAGCTAAATTAACGCCACTCATGGCAGCGATTGGTATGCCTTTATCGTCATTGCTGGTGATTGGTAATGCGGCAAGGATTAAAAGCAAGGCAAATCGGAAGTAGGGAGGGGGTGCTCAATGTGGAGCACCTAGAAGTCATGGTTTAGGCTTTCGGTGTCAGCGCCTGCCCTTCAAATGCAATACCTGCCCAACCGTCTTTCATGAAATTACGAATGTTCATATGGTCGTTAGCTTCAGGGGTATTGAGGACGTCTTGGTAGAAGCGTCCGAAGCAACCTAAGGTGGTTTTGGCGTCTAGATTCATGAATTGGGCGAAAGCAAAAATCTTGCAAGAGCCTTCATTTTTACCCGCTTCATTCATAATGGCTGTTTCGGATAAGCCATTTTTGAAACGCGTTGGTTTATAGTCGAAATTGGCGGTAATCACCTCGATGGTGTCTTCAAAATCAAAGGGTGCACCTGCTTGCAGTGCCATGGTAAATTCTTGAGGGGTCATGACATTAAGCTCCTTGCGTTAATAGGGGTTTCAAATATTTTCCTGTCCAGCTGTGTTCACAGGCTGCAATCTGTTCGGGCGTGCCTTCGGCGATAATTTGACCACCGCCACTACCTCCTTCAGGACCTAAATCGATCAGCCAGTCGGCGGTTTTAATCACGTCGAGGTTGTGTTCAATAACAACAATGGTGTTGCCGTGATCGCGCAGTCGATGCAATACGGTGAGGAGTAGTTCAATATCGTGGAAGTGAAGTCCCGTGGTGGGTTCGTCCAAAATATACAGCGTATTACCCGTATCGCGTTTTGACAGTTCTTTCGCCAGCTTAATACGTTGTGCTTCGCCACCCGATAGCGTCGTTGCGCTTTGACCGAGTTTGATGTACGACAAGCCAACATCCATTAGCGTGCTGAGTTTGCGTTTTAAGCTGGGCACGGCATCAAAAAAGACCAGCGCATCTTCAATGGTCATATCTAAAATATCGGCAATAGTTTTGCCTTTATACTGAATGTCGAGCGTTTCACGATTGTAGCGACTGCCATGACAGACATCACAAGGTACGTAAATGTCGGGTAAAAAGTGCATTTCGACCTTAATTACGCCATCGCCTTGGCAGGCTTCACATCGTCCGCCTGCGACGTTAAAACTGAAACGTCCTGGCGTGTAGCCACGGGCGCGCGATTCAGGAACGCCTGCTAACAATTCACGAATGGTGGTGAAGAGTCCCGTGTAAGTGGCAGGGTTCGAGCGTGGCGTGCGTCCAATCGGGCTTTGATCGATGTTAATGACTTTATCGAAGTGTTCTAGTCCGCTGATGCTGGTGTAGGCTTCAGGGTGGAGGCTAGCACCATTGAGTTCATTTGCTGCGAGGCGGTAAAGGGTGTCGTTAATGAGTGTTGATTTACCTGACCCCGAAACTCCTGTAATGCAGGTGAAAAGTCCTGCAGGAATGCGTAAGGTGACGTCTTTTAAGTTATGCGCACTGGCGCCTGTCAGTAACAGTTGTTTTTCGGTGGGTTGACGTCTTTCAGGAAGTTGAATGCAACGCGCACCGAGCAGATATTGTCCTGTCAGTGAAGCGGCGGTATTGGCGACTTGCTCTGGTGTGCCTTGGGCAATGATTTGTCCACCATGCACGCCTGCCCCTGGGCCAATATCAATCAGGTAATCGGCTTGGCGAATGGCATCTTCGTCGTGTTCAACGACAATGACGCTGTTGCCTAAATCGCGCAAGCGTCGCAAGGATTGTAATAGACGGTCGTTATCGCGCTGATGCAGTCCGATAGATGGCTCATCTAGTACATACATCACCCCAGTCAGGCCTGAGCCAATTTGACTGGCGAGTCGAATGCGTTGTGCTTCACCGCCTGATAGGGTTTCGGCACTGCGTTCGAGCGTTAAATAGGACAAGCCAACTTGAATGAGGAAGCCTAAGCGATTGCGAATTTCTTGCAGAATTTTGTCGGCAATTTGCGCCTTGCTACCTGTCAGGGTTAATTCGCTAATCCATTGATGCAGATCAGTTAAGGATAGGCGTGTCAGTTCGGGTAGCGATTTATCGGCAATAAAGACGTGACGCGCGGTTTTATTTAAGCGCGTGCCGTCACAGCTGGCGCATGGCTGAACCACACGTAGTTGTGCCAGCTCGCTACGCACCGACTCAACATCGCTGTCACGGTAACGACGCTCAAACCAAGGCAAAATGCCTTCCCACGGACGCGGCGCATCAGAATAACGCCCTCCTGGTAGGGCAATGCGGTCGTTGCCACTGCCATGAAGTAGCTTTTGTTGAATGTTGCTGGCTAGGTCTTGCCAAGCCGTTTCCAAGTCAAAAATATAGTGTTCAGCTAAGGCTTGTAATAGCGATTTGGTGTAGGCGTTGCGTTTATCCCAGCCATGAATGGCTCCATTGCCGACGGGTAGTTCGGGGTGAGCGACAATGCGTTCGATGTCGAAGCGTTCGACACAGCCTAAGCCGTCGCAACTGCCACAAGCGCCATGTGGACTGTTGAATGAAAAAAGACGGGGTTCAAGTTCGGCAACCGAATAACCACAATGGGGGCAAGCAAACTGACTGGAAAAGAGCAGTTTGAAGTCACCATCATCGGCACTTAGGGGTTCGACCATTGCCAGCCCGTTGGCTAGTTTCAGCGCGGTTTCAAAGGATTCTGCCAGGCGTTGCTTCAGGTCTTCACGTACTTTGAAGCGGTCGATGACGGCATCAATGCTGTGTTTTTTCTTGCCATCTAAGTCGGGAATGCGGTCAAGCTCCACCAGTTCGCCGTCGATGCGCACACGCAAGTAGCCTTGAGCAGCCAGCTCGCCCAGCAGTTCTTTATGTTCACCTTTTTTATCGCGCACAATTGGCGCTAAGATCATGGCGCGGCTATTTTCGGGTAAAGCAAGGGTGTGATCGACCATTTGGCTAACGGTTTGTGCGTGCAGGTCGCAGCCGTGAGTTGGGCAACGTGGCGTGCCAACACGCGCATAGAGCAAGCGGAAGTAGTCGTAAATTTCGGTGACGGTACCGACCGTTGAACGCGGATTGTGGCTGGTCGCTTTTTGTTCGATGGCAATGGCGGGGGAGAGACCGTCAATGCTGTCTATATCGGGCTTTTCCATCATTGACAAAAATTGACGCGCATAAGCAGACAGGCTTTCGACATAGCGACGTTGACCTTCGGCGTAGAGGGTGTCGAAGGCTAAGGAGGATTTACCCGAACCCGACAAGCCAGTAATCACCACCAGTTTGTTTTTGGGAATGTCTAGGTCGATGTTTTTCAGGTTGTGAGTTCGTGCGCCACGAATGCGGATATGGTTATCCATAATGTCGATGCTGCCCCGCTTAAAATTGACCTTTAAGTATAGCGGAATTTTTCAGCAAGCGGCACAGCTTTGCTATACTTATGCGATTAAGAATCAGATTTATTTGGAACTTCACTATGCAGGCAAATGCCTTACCGCCGATAGATGATTTAGCGATGCGCCCCGATGAGAAGCGTGCTGCCAGTTTAATGGCCGCTTTATATGCCAGCCGTATGCTGGGTATGTTTATGATTTTACCGACCTTTGCCTTGTTCGCTCAGGGTGATTTTCCCGAAGCCACGGCGTTGATGATTGGCTTAACCATGGGTATTTATGGCTTGAGTCAGGCGTTATTACAGTTGCCTTTTGGTATGTGGTCGGACAAGTTTGGGCGTAAACCCCTAATTGCCATAGGCTTGGTGTTGTTTGCCTTGGGATCCGTTGTCTGTGCGCTAGCGCCTAGCTTGGAATGGATGATGGTGGGGCGTGCCTTACAAGGTGCTGGCGCTATTTCGGCGGTTTTATTGGCTTTATTGGCGGATTTAACGCGCGAAACCGTGCGTTTGCGTGCCATGTCGTTGGTCGGCATTAGTATTGGTTTTTCGTTCACCATTTCCTTAGTGATTGGCCCTGCTTTAGATGCGCTAGTGGGTGTGCGTGGCATTTTTTGGCTGACCGCGTTAATGGCGTTAAGCGGGCTGGTGGTGCTTTATACGCTGATTCCCAACCCTGAAATTAAACCCCTGAGTCGCGATGTACAGGCAGATACGTCTGCGTTGGGTGTGGTGTTGAAAGATAAAGGGCTGTTACGCTTAAATTTCGGTATTTTTGCCTTACATTTATTGCTCACCGCCTTATTTATCGCCGTGCCTTTGGCATTGGTGCAATCGGCAGGCATTGATGTGATGCAGCATTGGCAGATTTATTTGCCTGTAATGCTGGTGTCTTTTGTATTGATGACACCAATGATTATTTATGGCGAGAAAAAAGCCAAACTGCGTCCCATTTTTCTGCTGTCGATTGGCTTGTTAATGCTATCAGAAGCGCTACTATGGGCAGGTCATGATAATTTGTGGCTGGTGGTACTGGCACTGATTGTGTTTTTCACTGGCTTTAATGTCATGGAAGCTTCTTTGCCATCATTAATCGCTAAGTTTGCGCCTGCACATTTGAAGGGGACGGCCAGCGGTGTTTATGCGACCAGTCAGTTTTTTGGTACTTTCTTAGGCGGTTTACTGGGTGGTGCTTTGCTGGGTTGGGGAAGTTTCGATGCCGTCTTTGTCGCTGCCATTGGATTAACGGTTGTTTGGTTGGTCATTGCTTGGGGAATGGTTAATCCCGATCGCATTTCTAGCTTTGTGTTACCTTTGCGTGAAGAGCATGTACAAACGCCCGAAGCAACACAACAAGCCTTATTATCGATTCAAGGCGTGCGAGAAGCCTGGGTGGATAGCATGGGTGTTCGTGCCTATTTGAAAATTGATAAAACGCAAGTCAGTGAAGACAATTTGATTCACTGGGTGACGCGTTAATGGTTTGTCCTCTAGCTAATTGGTATTTAGTTGGTGTACACTGCAAAAACTTGTCTGGTCGAATAGTGGTCAGTCGGGTTGTTTTTTATTTTTTTAGTACGTAAAGTGTGTTGGAGAGTGATGTATGCGCGGTGTGAATAAAGTGATTTTAGTGGGTACTTTGGGTCGTGATCCTGAAGTGCGTTATACGCCCAATGGCAATGCGATTGCTAATTTGAATGTGGCGACATCTGAACAGTGGACGGATAAACAGAGTGGTGATCGTCAGGAACGCACCGAATGGCATCGAGTAGTTATTTTCGGTAAGTTGGCGGAAATTGCGGGTCAGTATTTGAAAAAAGGCAGCCAAGTTTATCTTGAAGGCAAGTTACAAACGCGCAAATGGCAAGATCAGTCTGGTCAGGAGCGTTACAGCACTGAAGTGGTTTTGGATGTGAATGGTCAAATGCAAATGTTGGGTGGTCGCAACGATAACCGTGGCGGCCATGCCGAAATGAGTGATGGTGGCTACGGTGGTGATATGGGTTACGGTGGTGGTGCACCCACACGTTCTGCGCCTGCTCAAACTCGTTCTGCTGCTTCAGCGCCACCTGCTTTTGGTCCTGACTTGGATGATGATATCCCCTTCTAATTGATTGAAGTGTCTCTATGAAAACCAGCGTTGAGCTGGTTTTTTTATGCACTTTTTTCAGCCATACATTTATTTGTTATTGAACTGCAAAATAACTCATCGTCTTCAATATTGCATATTGTAGGTGTTCGTACTAAATTGACATCAAAGCAATCATAATCCGTGTTCAATTTTTTACCGACTTGGTCTTATTGATTTCAACTTCATTAGGAGTAAATCATGCAAACACTAAACGCACCTTTTACCTTGGTCGCTCGACTGTTGTTGTCGGCTATTTTTATCGGCGCTGGTATTTCTAAAATAACGGGTTTTGAAGGTACTGTGGGCTACATTGAGGCCTATGGGTTGCCGATGGCTAGTGTGGTCGCGGTGTTGACCATTATATTAGAAGTGCTTGCTGGTATTGCCCTGTTGGTTGGCTATCAAGCCCGTTTGGCTGCTTTTCTACTGGGTGGCTTTACCTTGTTAGCGGCACTAATTTTCCACGCATTTTGGGCGGTACCAGCGGATCAAGCCTATATGCAACAGCTGATGTTTATGAAAAACCTGAGTATCGCTGGCGGTTTATTTATGGTCACAGCGATGGGTAGCGGTGCCTGGTCTTTAGATCAGCGTCGTGATTGAATAAATTGATTTTTAATAGGGAGTGTATTGAAATGGCAAAAGTCGTGGTGGTTTATCATAGTGGTTATGGTCATACACAAAAGCAAGCAGAAGCGGTTGCCGCTGGTGCTAATGCACAGTTGATTGCGATTGATGCGCAAGGCAATATTACTGAAGCTGAATGGCAGTCGTTGAACGAAGCTGATGCGATTATCTTTGGTTCACCGACCTATATGGGTAGCGCCAGTTGGCAATTCAAAAAGTTTGCCGATGCTAGCTCTAAACCTTGGTTTAGTCAACAATGGAAAGATAAGGTTTTTGGTGGTTTTACCAATTCAGCGACCATGAACGGCGATAAGCACGCTACCTTGCAGTTTTTTATCACCCTAGCGATGCAGCATTCGGGTATTTGGGTGGGAACAGGTTTGATGCCTTCTAATGCCAAGTCTGCTAAGCGTGATGATATTAACTATGTTGGTTCTTTTGCAGGCGCGATGATGCAAACTCCGTCGGATGCGGGAGTGGATGAAGTCAATACCGGCGATTTGGCAACGGCGAAGCTTTACGGTGAGCGTGTGGCTAAGATCGCCACTCAGTTACGTGGCTAATTGTTATCGTTTATTGATTAAGTTGATTAAAAAGGGGGTATGTGCTCCCTTTTTCGTTTATAAACCATACTAAAGCGATTAAAATATCAAGGTTAGTAAGCAGAGGTAACAGGCATGATTATCGTCACAGGTGGCGCGGGATTTATTGGTAGCAATATTGTTAAGGCGTTAAACGCCCAAGGTCACGCTGATATTTTGGTGGTCGATGACTTAACCGATGGCACTAAGTTTCGTAACCTTGCTGATTTGGTGATTGCCGATTACCAAGACAAAGATGTATTTCGTCAGCGCGTGGTGAATGATCAACGCGCCTTGGAAGGTGTTGAAGCGGTGTTTCATCAGGGGGCTTGTTCGGCAACCACCGAATGGAACGGTCAGTACATGATGGATAACAACTACACCTATTCGCAAGAGTTGCTTGCTGCGTGTCAGCGTTTGAGTATTCCCTTCTTCTATGCTTCTTCGGCTTCCGTTTACGGTGATGGACCTGTGTTTAGTGAAGGACTTGCAAACGAAAAACCGCTCAATGTTTATGGTTACTCTAAGTTTTTATTCGATCAGCATGTGCGTCGTGTGTTACCAAAAGCAACTGCACCGATTGTTGGCTTCCGCTACTTTAATGTTTATGGGCCACGCGAACAGCATAAGGGCAGTATGGCGAGTGTTGCCTTCCATTTGCATCAGCAAATTTTGAAAGGCGAAAATCCTAAGTTGTTTGGTGCTTACGATGGCTATGAAGCAGGCGGCCAATCGCGAGATTTTATTTTTGTGGAAGATGTGGCTAAAGTGAATCTGTGGGCGTGGCAGCAGGGCGTTAGCGGTATTTATAATTTAGGCACAGGGCGTGCGCAGCCTTTCCGTGACATTGCTGAAGCGGTCATTGCTTATCATGGTAAGGGTGAGATTACTTATATCGATTTCCCCGAACACTTAAAAGGTCGCTACCAAAGTTTTACCCAAGCCGATATGGCAGGACTACGTGCCGCTGGTTACACAGACGCTTTTGCTGATGTCGCAACGGGTACTAAGGCTTATTTGACTTGGTTGACAGAGCAGGGGTTGTAAATCTTGAACGTCGTGTGGCGAGATCAGTCAGGGATTTGGCAATCTTATTTACTGATTGCTTTTGTATTTTTCTTGCCGATTTCATCGGCAGCGCCTAATCTAATTTTGTTAGTGATTTTGGTGCTATGGTTGGTGGAAGCTAATTTTGCACGTAAATGGCAACAGATGCGACAACACCCACTGTTTTTCCCAATGCTTGCTTTTGCCTTACTTTATCCTGTGTCTTTATTATGGACAGAAGACATGGCTTGGGGGCTGCATATGGTAGAACGTCATGCGATTTTCTTGCTATTTCCTCTGCTGTTAACGGTGGTAAGAAAGGAGCATCTTAGCTTGTACTTTTCGGCTTTTATTGCCGCTATGACGCTTTCTGAGATTGCCTCTTATGCTGTATGGTTTCATTGGTTAGCCATTCCAGGTATTGATCCTTTAGACCCAGCGGGTTTTTTGGGGCATTGGGAGTACAATCCTTTTCTAGCCTTAGCCATTTATTTCATGGTCTATCAACTCTTGTTTAACCCCGTTGCTTCTTGGCAGCGTTGGCTATTTGTGGTGTTCATCATTACCATGACGATTAATATGTTTATTACCGGTGGGCGTATTGGTCAAATTGCGTATTTTGCCTTAATGGGATTGTTGTTGTTGCAATACTTTTCGTACAAAGGACGGTTGAAACAAGGCGTCTTGGCTGGTGCGATTGCCTTGCCGTTGATCTTCAGTATCGCCTATCAAAGCAGTGATCTCTTTCAGACCCGTGTTGATCGCGCTATCCACGAAATTCAAACACATGATGAAACGAAAACAGGATCGGTCAATGCGCGTTTCATTTTTTGGCAAAATACTTTGGCAATGATTCCAGAGCACGTGTGGTTGGGTGTCGGCATTGGCGATTTTCCCGATGCGTACAATCAGTTTGTGGGTGATCGTGTGCCGCCAGAAACCTTAATGGGCAAATGGGGTGAGGGAACGGGTCATAATCAACCACATAATCAATATTTGTTTGAATTAGCAAGTTTTGGTATCTTGGGATTTGCTGTGTTTGCTTGGTTGTGGTTCAGTATCATTCGGCATGCCATACGACAATCTGATCTCTATGCGCACTGGCGTTGGGCATTTATTAGTTTAACTTTGATCGTTATGCTGACGGATAGTTATTTGCTGGTACAGGCTTTTTCTTACTGGTTTGTCTTTATGATGGCGACTTTATGGCAACCCAGAGTAACGGCATCATGAAAGCATTAATACAAGTACTCTCATCGTCGCTATCTTGGGATAAAAAATTAAAGCTATTGGGTTGGTGGTTGTTTGATGCTGAAACACGTTATTATCTGTTAAATGTTAAAACCAAGTTTGAGACTTCTGGTTTAGGTGAGTTGCTGGTCGCACATCCATTTTTGTTTTATATGTTTCGCGCCCATGCTTTTTTACTGAAAGGACATTCTGAACCGCAGCAAATTCTCAATGCGTTATATTGCCACTATGTGCGTTTGGCACGATCGCAATCAATGCAGACGATGAGTGGCTATTTTAATGAAGGGGCTATGTTGTGGCAGCAATCGTTTGAACAACTGAATGTGACTGTATTGATGCAGTATGACCATCGTATGCGCTTTGAAGGACAACTGAGTTTGAAGTTGTTATTAAATGGAGACGAAGCTTATTTTGTGAACTTTGTGCTTGATGGTGATACAGCTAAGGTAGCAGGTGTGCAAGGGGTAAAAGATCATAAAGATCTTTATAAGACCTTTACCAAACAATTGCACGGATTGCGTCCACAAAATCTGATCTGGATGGCGTTTTTAGATTGGTGCAAAGCGATTGGCATCGTGCAAGTCTTAGGTGTGCGTCCCGAATGGCATGTGTACCAGAATGAAACCAAATCGCAAGCTAAAATCGGTTTCGATTACGAGACTTTTTGGCAAGAAGTTGGCGGCGAGGGACTTGACGAAGTTTGGTATGTCTTGCCGATTGATTATCCACACAAGCCAATTGAAGAAGTCGAGCAAAAGAAACGTTCTCTTTATCGTAAGCGCTATGCGTTGTTGAATGAGATGAAACAGGGTATTGAACAGGAAATGGCTTTATGTCGGAGGTGATTGGAAAAAAAATCGCCATCCTTGGCCTAAAACGCATCGGTGATGCCATTTATACCTTGCCACTGATCGAAGCCTTAAAACAGCAAGGAAGCGCAGCGCACATTACCGTATTTACCGAGCCACAAGTAGCGGCAATTTATGAGGCGAATCCGTTTATCGATGATGTTCGGGTCTTTTGTAAAGCTGATTTTTGGTGGCATACTTTGGCACAGCTTAAAGCCGAACCCTTTGATATGTGCATTGTGTTACACAATGCCTTTAAGTACGCCTTGTTACCTTTCTTGGCTCGTATTCCTGTGCGTGTTGGGTATATCAAAGAGGGACGAGGTTGGTTACTGACGCATAAGTTGCCACTCCCCACTTCTGTGGCGCATCGGCTAGAACATAATGCACGCTTAGGTGACTTACTGGATATCGATGCGCGAGGTTTATTACCGCAGATTTATTTTGCCGATGAAGAAGCAGAAAAATCACAAGCGTTACTCAAACATCTTGGGTTGATAGCAGGGGGCTATGTGGTGATGGTGGTGGGTTCTATTTCTCCCACGCGGCGCTGGTTCCATGACCGTTTTGCCGAAGTGGTTAAGCGTATTGCTGTTGAGTTAAAACTGACAGTGATTATTGTCGGCGGTCATGATGATGTTGAAGCGGGTGAGTCGGTGATGCACTTATCGAGTGGCCTAGCGCGAAATTTGGCAGGACGCACCAGCTTACGAGAGACGATTTGGCTCATGCACTCGGCTGCAGCGATGGTGACGAACGATACTGGCCCAATGCACGTTGCCAGTGCCATTGGTATTCCTGTGGTGACTTGGTATGGCGCGGCGAACGAAGATGAGATTGCGCCGCCTTCACCGAATACAACGATTTTGAATGCCCACGTACCTTGTAGTCCGTGCGTGAAGGAAACTTGTGCTAATGGATTAATGTGTTTGAAAGGCATTACGCCAGAGATGGTGATTGCGATTTTAAAGGAAAAGATATGAGTCGTAAAATTTTAGTTATAGCTAATTATTTGATTGGTGATTCGTTACAAACTATCTATGCATATAATGCATTGAAAAAAAAATATGATGAAGCTATTTTTCATATCATTGCACCTGAGTATTCTAAGGGCGTATTTGATCTAATCGATAAAAACTATATTTGGGAGCAAGAGCTTTCAGAAGTTTTTTATCCTTTCTATTTCGATGGTAAGAATCCATTAACGGCGATTAAGCAGGCTTGGAAGTTACGCCATAAGTTTGAAATAGTCATTGTGTTTCCAGGTGGTTTTGGCGCTGCGCTTTACGCATGGTTACTGGGCGGATTGAAAAGGGCAGGATCAGCCACTGATGGTCGAGGATTTTTACTAACC
>CAZYER010000024.1:0-23602 GCA_964646525.1 uncultured Francisella sp.
CAATTCCGTTATCAAAGTTGACGCTGCCTTATCTAAAGTCATGGATTGAAGAGTGTCGTAGCCAAGGAGTCAACGGTACTTTTTTGTTTGGGCATATTAGTAGCTCGGGCAGAATTCTAAATCTGCATGGTTTGCGGGGTGAGGCCGTTTTGATTACCTATAACGCTGTTGTATCTTTAGCGACAATTCAACATAAAACGACAGCGCACGACATGAGACGGACATTAATCACTAATTTGCTAGATCAAGAGCTTTCTCCTAGAATAGTTCAGGCGATCGCTCGACATAACAGCATAAAGACGACCTTGAGTTATGATCGTGGATGTTTAGAAAATTCCATGAAAACTGCTGTTGATGGGCTTTCAAAAATTTATACTTTTGTTTAAATTTTTTGGCTTTTGGTATTGCTATCTTTATGATTTGATGCTAATTTATGCTTGTGCTCGAATGAGGAACCGTAGAGAAATTACATATCTGAATATCTCAAACAAACAACCTAGCCGTAATCGCTTATAATAGCAAAATTAAAGATAAGGTGAAGAGGAATTGGCATGTTTGAGAGCCTAAGCGATCGCTTACAACGCACGTTAAAAACCATTCGTGGCCAAGGTCGTTTAACTGAAGACAACATTAAAGAAGCGTTACGCGAAGTCCGTCGTGCGCTGTTAGAAGCCGACGTAGCCTTAGAAGTGATTAAAGGCTTTATTGATCGTGTGCAAACGCGTGCTATCGGTCAAGAGGTTTCTTTAAGCCTTAGCCCAGGTCAAGCATTCATTAAAATTGTTAAAGATGAATTGACTGCCGTTATGGGTGAAAGCAATGATGCACTCAAGCTCAATGTCGCACCGCCCGCCATTGTTCTCATGGCTGGTCTGCAAGGGGCGGGTAAAACTACTACGGTTGGTAAGCTGGCGCGTTACTTAAAAGAGCGTGAAAAGAAAAAGGTGTTGGTCGTTTCAGCCGACGTTTACCGACCTGCTGCGATCAGCCAGTTAAAAACTGTGGCTCAACAAGTAGGGGTAGGCTTTTTTCCTTCCGAAGTCAATCAACAGCCCGTCGCCATTGCGACTGCCGCTGCCGCTTTGGCTAAAAAAGAATTTTATGATGTGCTGATTGTCGATACCGCGGGTCGTTTACATATCGATGAAGCAATGATGGACGAAGCCAAAGCCATTCATGCCGCCATTAATCCGATTGAAACCCTGTTTGTTGTCGATGCCATGACTGGGCAAGATGCCGCTCGTACGGCAAAAGCGTTTAACGAAGCTTTGCCTTTGACGGGCGTGGTGTTGACTAAAACGGACGGTGATGCACGTGGTGGTGCGGCACTATCGGTGCGCGAATTGACGGGTAAGCCTATTAAATTTTTAGGTATTGGTGAAAAGCTAGAGGCTCTAGAGCCATTCCACCCTGAACGGATGGCCTCGCGCATTTTGGGTATGGGCGACGTGCTCAGTCTGATTGAGCAGGTTGAGCAAAAAGTCGATAAAGCTGAAGCAGAAAAACTGGCTAAAAAGCTGCAGGAAGGTAACAGTTTTACTTTTGAAGACTTTAAAGCTCAGTTACAGCAAATTCAAAAAATGGGTGGTGTTTTTTCTATGTTGGAAAAAATGCCCGGCATGAGTGGCTTATCGCAAAAAATCGACCAGACACAAGGCGAAAAACAATTCAAGCGTATTGAAGCGATGATTGATTCGATGACTATTAAAGAACGTCAAAATCCAGCTCTTATTAAAGGTTCACGTAAACGTCGTATTGCGATGGGTTCGGGAACCAGTGTGCAAGAACTCAATCGCATGATGAAGCAGTTTGAAGAAATGCAAAAAATGATGAAGAGCATGAAGAAAGGCGGGATGAAAAATATGATGCGGGGTATGGCGGGTAAGCTTCCCTTTATGCGTTAATGCGACTGCACTGACACATCGTTTTGTTGCTTCGGTGCTCGAACTGCGTCATCTAGTAGTCTAGACTCCTTGTTCTGTGCGCCTTGCGCCTCACGCTGAGCCAGTTTGTTGCGCATTAAGTGCGACTGCACTGACACATCGTTTTGTTGCTTCGGTGCTTTCTGAGTTTTGCTTTCTTGGTCTAACTTGTAGCTAATGGCGTTTTATGGGATAATATGCGATTCTCTTCCGACTCGGTTGAGATGGCATAAGAAATTGTCAGCAGGAATTCCTGTTGTCGCTGTTGAAATGTTACAAGGAGTGACAGATGGTTGTAATCCGTCTAGCCCGTGGTGGTGCTAAGAAAAAGCCTTTTTATTCTATCGTCGTAGCGGACAGCCGCATGCGTCGCGATGGTCGTTATATTGAACGCATTGGGTTCTTTAATCCTGTTGCTCGTGGTAATGAAGTTAAACTTACTATCGACAGCGACCGTTTAAATTACTGGGTAGGTCAGGGCGCTCAGCCTTCTGATCGTGTGGTGAGTTTGGTTAAACAGTCTAAGACTGCTTAATTTAGCGTGCAAACGTTAGCAGACAATAAGATTTTAATTGGCCGTGTCAACGGTCTGTTTGGTGTTCGTGGTTGGTTAAGATTCTTTTCTTACACGCGTCCGCTGGCTAATTTAATTAGCTACAATCCGTTATGGTTGAAAACCCCTCAAGGTTGGCAAGCATTTGAAGTGGAAAGCGCTCAAGCTTACGCTGATGGTCGCTTGGTGGCTAAGTTTAAAGGGGTTGATGAGCGCGAAGCTGCGCGAGTGTTAATGGGGTGTGATGTCGCTATTGTGCCTGAACAACTACCTAAAGAGGATCCAACGGATTTTTACTGGGTTGACCTTATTGGTTGTACGGTAGAAACCTTGTCGGGTGAGATTTTAGGGGTGGTGAAGGAAATGATGGAAACCGGTGCTCATGATGTGATGCGCGTGCGTCAGGGAAAAAATGATGAGTTGATTCCCTTTGTGTTGGAACGTGTGATTAAACACGTCGATATAACACAAAAACGCATCGTTATTGATTGGGAAACGGGTTACTTTAACGAAACTAATGCTTAATTTTCATGTTATCAGCCTGTTTCCTGAATTGTTTTCGGCAGTTAGGGATTCTGGTGTAACAGGAAGAGCACATCAAAAAGGGCTTTGGGCTTGCTATTGTGTCAATCCTAGAGATCATGTTCATGATGTGCACAATACTGTTGATGATCGTCCATTTGGTGGTGGTCCTGGTATGGTGATGATGTACCAACCGTTGAAGGATTCACTTTTGCAAATAAGATCTTCAATAGAGGATTCTGCAAGCGTTAAGGTCATTTATTTATCGCCGCAAGGTAGCCCCTTAACCCAAGCAAAAGTTGCGGAGCTTGCACAATGGCAGCATTTGGTGTTGTTGTGTGGTCGTTATGAAGGGGTCGATGAGCGTTTTATAGAAGCGCACGTCGACGAAGAGATTGCTGTTGGAGACTTTGTGGTTTCTGGTGGTGAGCTTCCAGCAATGATGTTGATGGATGCTATAGTGCGTTTATTGCCAGGTGCTTTAGGGCATCAGACGTCGGCAGTGGAGGATTCGTTTAGTGATGGCTTGCTTGATTGTCCTCACTATACACGTCCAGCCGTGATTGATGGTATGGCTGTTCCAGCAGTGCTTCAATCGGGTAACCACGCTGAAATTGCAAAATGGCGACGACAACAGAAATTGCGACGCACCGCGTTACGACGCCCTGACTTGCTGGCTCGGCAAGCGCTGACGAAAGCCGAACAGGATTGGTTAACCGAACAAGGTTTGGTTGACTTAAAAACAGAATAAATTGAAATTTGTTGCTTGCTGTAAAACCAAGTATAATTTAATGATTAAACCGCATGAGATGCGGCTGATTTGAGGTGATAAAATGATTAACCCAAAGATTCAAGCTCTGGAAACTGCCCAGCTGAAGAATGATGTTCCTGCTTTTGGTCCTGGCGACACGGTAAGTGTTCAGGTTAAAGTGGTGGAAGGTTCGCGTGAGCGTCTGCAAACATTTGAAGGTGTTGTGATTGCGAAACGTAACCGTGGTTTAAACTCAGCTTTCACAGTGCGCAAAATTTCGCACGGTGTCGGTGTTGAGCGTGTGTTCCAAACACACAGCCCAATCGTTGCGAGCATTGCTGTGGTGCGTCGTGGTGATGTGCGTCGTGCTAAGTTGTACTACCTACGTAACCTACGTGGTAAAGCAGCGCGTATCCGCGAGAAAGTCTAATCTGTTGGTTCAGAGAGATCAGAAAAGCGCCAGTTTTGGCGCTTTTTTGTTATAAAAAATAATTTTTGAGGGTTATGATATGCGGTTAGCTTTATGGGGATTTTTGGCATTCTTGTTATCTGGTTCAGTGTTTGCCAATTCGCTAGATGAAATTAAACAACGTCTCGTTAAACAAATTCCTGAGTTGTCGGATGCTAAGGTCAGTGCAACGCCCGTTGCAGGTTTGTATGCAGTACAGCAAGGTGCTTTTGTGTTTTACACTTCGGCGGACGCCAATTACGTGTTGCGAGGTGATTTGTTGAGCTTGTCAGACCAGCGCAATCTAACGGAAGAAGCCCAGCAATCGTTTCGTGTTTCTTTGTTGAAGCGTTTGTCGGAAAAAGACACCATTAATTTTTCACCAGAAAAATCGAAAGCCAGTCACAGCATTACGGTTTTTACGGATGTAGACTGTCCTTACTGCCATCAGTTGCATCAAATGGTACCAAAATTGTTAGACGCTGGCATTGCGGTGCGTTACGTGATGTATCCGCGTGCTGGTATTGATTCACCCAGCTATCAGAAAACGGTGCATGCTTGGTGCCAGCGTGCTAATAAAATCGAGCTAGACCAGTTAATGAAAGGCGGTGCTGCACCAGCTAAGTTAACCAATTGTACTCATCCGATTAAGCAGCAATTTGAGTTGGCTAATGAGTTGGGGCTACAAGGTACACCCAGTATTATTTTAGCAGATGGTCGCTTGATTCCGGGGCTTGCGCCATTCGAAGAGTTGGTTCGTGTGGTCAAAGCAGGTAAATAAGTGAATTTGTGCAGCCTGTAATCGATGCAGGTTGCAATTCTTAGTCTACAGAGTATAATCTAGCCTTCTTTGCGGATGTGGCGGAATTGGTAGACGCACTAGTTTCAGGTACTAGCGAGTAACATCGTGGAAGTTCGAGTCTTCTCATCCGCACCAATCGTCGTGTTTTTTCATTATCCTCCTTCATCCCCATCAAACTTGACTTTAGTGCATGAATGGGCGAAAATCTCACCCAATAAGCTGTTTTATTAGCCATCGTCAAATTGCTTTTTTACTTTCACAATAAGTGTTTGAAATGGTTGGCGATGTTTGGCTAATCGCCGCATTCTATTTAAGTTAAATTTATCATTGGGGATTTCATGCAAGTTTCAATCCAACGTCCAACTGAAGGACTAGAGCACGTTATTACTGTTTCTGTTGGTAGCGAAGGTATGACAAGCGCTGTTGAACAACGCTTGAAAGAGATTCAAAAAACCGTTCGTATGGATGGTTTCCGTCCAGGTAAAGTACCGATGAACATGGTGCGTGCGCGTCACTTGCAACAGGTACGTGCTGAAGCCCTTGAAAATTTACTCTACGACACCTTCTTTAAAGCGGCAGATCAAGAACAAGTTCGCGTTGCAGGTATTTTAGGTTTCGAAGAAGTTTCAGCTAATGAAGGTGAAGATATTCGTTTCGTAACCCGTTTTGAAAGCTACCCAAGCATTGCTATGCCCGATTTTACTGCAGTGAGCGTTGAAAAAGTCACGGCAGACATTAAAGACAGTGATGTGGACGATATGATCCAACGCCTACGTGAAATGCGTAAAACCTTTGTTGTTGCAGATAAAGCAGCAGCTAATGGTGATATGGTTAACTTAGATTTCTCTGGCAGCATTGACGGTGTTAAATTCGATGGTGGTAGTGCAGAAAATGTACCATTAGTACTTGGTTCTGGTCGTATGATTCCCGGTTTCGAAGATGGTATTTTGGGTATGAAAGCTGGCGAGCAAAAAGTGATTGATGTGACCTTCCCAGAAGGCTATCAAGCAACGCATTTAGCAGGCAAAACCGCTCAGTTCGATATTAAAGTGAATTCGGTACAAGAAACTCAACTGCCAGAAGTCGATGAAGCCTTCATTAAAACGTTTGGTGTTGATGCTGGTACCGTTGAAGCCTTCCGTGAAGACGTTAAGAAAAATTTGTCTCGTCAAGTGAACTTATCACTGATTAAACAGAATAAAGACAATGTAATGCACGCATTGTTGGCGGCAGCAAACTTTGACACGCCTAAAACATTGGTGGAACGTGAATTGCGTGCCATGATGGAAGCGATGACTAAGCGTATGCGCGAACAAAATATGCCAGCAAATGACTTAAATCCAGATAACTACCGCGAAGAAGCAACAAAACGCGTTTCTTTAGGGTTGTTATTGGGTGAAGTGGTTCGTGCTAATGAGTTGAAAGCTGACGAAGCGACAGTGCGTGAAATCTTGGCGATTGAAGCAGACAGCTATGACAATCCGGAACAATTTATTGAGTGGTATTTGGCTGACCAAAACCGTCGCTCTGAAGTTGAAGCCATCGCTATTGAAAATGCCGTGGTTGATTTGGTGATGAGCAAAGCAAAAGTGACCGAAGTTAGCAAGCCTTTGGCTGAGTTAGCGGGTTAATTCATGATCAGTCCAATGATGGGGGCAATGCCCCCAGCGGTTGATATGCTCGTACCTATGGTGGTCGAGCAGTCTGGTCGTGGTGAGCGCTCTTACGACATCTATTCGCGCCTGCTTAAAGAGCGTGTTATTTTCTTAACGGGTCAAGTCGAAGAAAATATGGCAAGTTTGATTGTGGCGCAAATGTTGTTTTTGGAAGCAGAAAATCCTAAACAGGACATTTACCTATATATCAACTCACCTGGTGGTGTGGTAACGGCAGGTATGTCGATTTTCGATACCATGAACTTCATTAAGCCCGATGTGAGCACCATCTGTATGGGACAAGCGGCCAGTATGGGTGCTTTCCTGTTGGGTGCAGGCGCTAAGGGTAAGCGTTTTGCTTTACCCAATGCGCGTATTATGATTCACCAACCATTAGGCGGCTTCCGTGGTCAGGCGAGTGATATCGAAATTCATGCGCGTGAAATCCTGCGTTTGAAAGATAGTCTGAATCAACACATGGCGAACTTCACAGGGCAATTGGTTGATAAAATTGCTAATGATACCGATCGTGATAATTTTATGAGTAGCGAAGAAGCGCGAGACTATGGTCTTATTGATGCTGTGTTAACACATCGTCCAGAATAATTGCGGAATTAAGCATGTCAGAACACATTGATGAAGGTGATTTCAACTGCTCTTTTTGCGGCAAAAGTCAGCATGAAGTGAAAAAGTTGATTGCAGGTCCTTCAGTATTTATTTGTAATGAATGCGTTGACCTGTGCAATGAAATTCTTGCAGAAGAGTTTGGAGAAAGTCGCCATGACGGCGAAACACCCAGCTCGATTAATCTCGAACAGCTGCCGACACCGAGCGAAATCAAATCGATTTTGGATGATTATATTATCGGTCAAGATGTGGCTAAGAAAACCTTGGCTGTTGCGGTTTACAATCATTACAAGCGCTTGCGTTTAAATGAGTTGTCGGATGACAGTGTTGAGCTGAGTAAAAGTAATATTTTGCTGATTGGTCCAACAGGTTCGGGTAAAACCTTGCTGGCACAAACGCTGGCACGTGTGTTATCTGTTCCTTTTGCCATTGCCGATGCAACGACACTAACGGAAGCGGGCTATGTCGGCGATGATGTCGAAAGTATTTTGCATCGTTTGTTGCAAAATGCCGATGGCGACCCTGTGAAAGCACAGCAAGGTATTATTTATCTTGATGAAATCGATAAAATTGCCCGTAAATCAGAAAACCGCTCCATTACGCGAGATGTTTCAGGTGAGGGTGTTCAGCAAGCCTTGTTGAAACTGATTGAAGGTACGGTATCGTCGATTCCAGCACAAGGAGGACGTAAAAACCCTTCGAATGAAATGGTGCAAATTGATACCTCGCGCATTCTGTTCATTTGTGGTGGTGCCTTCGAGGGACTAGACAAAGTGATTGCCAAACGCGTTGAAAAATCGGCAGGTATCGGTTTTGCGGCAACGGTTAAAGAAAAAGACGAAGCACCTAAGTCGGATATGTTGCGTCAGGTTGAACCTGATGATCTGATGCGTTTTGGGCTGATTCCCGAGTTTATCGGTCGCTTACCTGTCGTAGCTTCTTTAGAGGAGCTGGATGTGGATGCGCTGGTACGTATTCTGACAGAACCTAAAAACGCCATTACCAAACAGTTTATTAAATTGTTCGATATGGAAGGCGCCAAACTGGTGTTCGCTGAAGATGCCTTGAAAGCCATGGCAACTGAAGCTCTGAAGCGCAAAACAGGTGCGCGTGGTTTGCGTTCGATTGTTGAAGGTATTCTTATGGAAACGATGTTTGAATTACCTGGCATGAAAGCAGTCGCCTCTGTTACAGTGGATGCTGACGTGGTTGCGGGTAATAAACCGCCGATTATTGAAAAAATTAAAGCAAAAGCGGCTTAAGGCCGCTTTTTTTTCGGGAGATGAGCTATGGGATTGACGACAAATCCACATCAACTTTTTGATGTCCCTCTGTTGCCACTGCGCGACGTTGTGGTATTTCCAGGCACGGTCATGCCATTGTTTGTTGGTCGTTCACGCAGTGCTGCCGCCTTAGAAGCGGCAATGCATCAGGGCAAACAAATCATGTTGGTAACACAAAAGAAAGTCACTGAAGAAGAACCAACCAGCAGTGATGATTTGTACGATGTGGGTACGTTGTCAACCATTTTGCAGATGTTACGTCTGCCCGATAACACCATCAAAGTGCTGGTTGAGGGGCAGGTGCGTTGTCGCATTCAGAGCTTGCAGGATAACGGTGAACATTGGGTTGCGGATATTGAACCCATTATTGATCAACCAGAAGATCCTAAACAAATCGAAGCCTTATTTCATAGCGTCCAGTCTCAGTTTGATGCCTTTGCTAAAATTAATCGAAAAGTTCCGAGTGAAGTGTTGGCATCAGTGAAAGAAATTACCGATCCGAATCAATTGGTTGATTTGGTTGCGGTACATCTGAATTTGAAATTGGCGCAGAAACAGGAGATTCTAGCCCTAGCTGGATTAGGTGCGCGTTTAGAACAGCTGTTGGTGGTGATTGAAAACGAAATTGACTTAAATGAAGTTGAAGGCCGTATCCGTAAGCGAGTGAAAACGCAAATGGAAAAAAACCAGCGTGAATACTATTTGAATGAGCAAATGAAAGCCATTCAAAAAGAATTGGGTAATTTGAACGATAGCGATAAAGATGAGTTTGAAGTTTTTGCACAACGTATCGCTGAATCAGGTATGAGTGAAGAGGCTCAAAAACAAGCAACTTCTGAATTGAAAAAGCTTAAATCTATGCCGCCTATGTCAGCCGAATCGAGTGTGGTCAGAAATTACCTTGAATGGTTGCTCGATGTGCCTTGGAAAAAACGCACTCGCGTACATCGTGATCTTGTGAAAGCTCAGCAGTTATTAAATGAGCGTCATTATGGTTTAGAAAAAGTTAAAGAGCGTATTCTTGAATATCTCGCTGTTCAATCTCGTGTTAAGCACCAGAGAGGTCCTATTTTATGTTTAGTTGGACCTCCTGGTGTGGGTAAGACGTCTTTGGCACATTCCATCGCACAGGCAACGCATCGTGAATACGTGCGCTTTTCGTTAGGTGGCGTGCGTGATGAGTCGGAAATTCGCGGTCATCGTCGCACTTACTTAGGCGCGATGCCGGGTAAGCTGATTCAAAAAATGGCCAAAGTGAAGGTTAAAAATCCGTTGTTTTTGCTAGATGAAATTGACAAAATGGCGCGAGATTTCCGTGGTGATCCTGCGGCGGCCTTGTTAGAGGTACTGGATCCAGAACAACATAAACATTTTAATGATCATTATTTAGACGTGGATTATGATCTATCTGAAGTGATGTTTGTTGCCACGGCTAACTCGATGGACATTCCAGAGCCTTTATTAGATCGTATGGAAATTATTCGTTTGTCGGGTTACACCGAACAAGAGAAATTTCATATTGCCCGTGAGCATCTATGGAAAAAGCAGTTATCGGAACATGGTCTGAAATTCGATGAGCTTCAGCTGACCGATGCGGCGCTGATTCAACTTATTCGTGTTTACACGCGTGAAGCTGGCGTGCGCAGTTTAGATCGTGAGTTGGCTAAACTAGCCCGTAAAGCGGTGAAACAGTTGATGTTGGCTGAAAAAGCAGGGCCAATCGTGGTCGATGAAGCTGATTTAGAGGCTTATTTAGGGGTTGCGCGTTACCGTTTTGGGCTGGCAGAAAGTGAAAATCGTGTTGGTCAAGTCACTGGCTTGGCTTGGACTTCTGTTGGTGGAGAGTTGTTAACGATTGAAGCAACGAGCATGTCTGGCAAGGGTAAACTGGTGCGTACCGGTAAGCTGGGCGATGTGATGAAAGAGTCGATCGAAGCTGCGATGAGTGTGGTACGCTCTCGCAGTCAATCCTTGGGTATTGCTGCAGATTATTTCGAGACACATGATATTCATTTGCACGCTCCAGAAGGGGCAACGCCAAAAGATGGTCCGTCGGCTGGTATTGCCATTTGTACCGGATTAGTTTCCATTGCGACTGGTATTCCTGTGCGTTGTGATGTTGCCATGACGGGTGAAATTACCTTGAGGGGTGAAGTCTTACCGATTGGTGGCCTAAAAGAGAAGTTATTGGCTGCCTTGCGTGGTGGTATTCGTACAGTGCTAATTCCGTATGACAATGTGCGTGATTTAAAAGATGTGCCTGATGAAGTGAAAAATCAGATCGACATTCGTCCTGTGCGTTGGATTGATGAGGTGCTCAGCATTGCCTTGGCGCAAGCGCCTAAGCCCTTGATGCCAGTCGTTGAGGCGGTCGCTGCAACGGTAGACAGTGAAATGACACCAATTCGACACTAATTACTCATGTTTGCGTGCTTAATGCTTGACACCGCTAGGGGCGCAAGGGTATAAACACAGTTGATTTATTTAATAACATCCTAGAAGCGGAGAGATAACTCATGAACAAGACAGAATTAGTGGCAGCGATTGCAAACGATTCAGGTTTAACGAAAGTTCAAGCACAAAAAGCCTTAGATGCTGCTATTGATGCGATTTCTGGTGCCATGGCGAAAGGTGACAGTGTTACTTTGATCGGTTTTGGTACGTTTAAAGTGAGCAAGCGTGCAGAGCGTATGGGTCGCAATCCGCAAACTGGTAAAGAAATAAAAATTGCCGCTTCTAAATTGCCTCGTTTTGTTCCTGGTAAAGGGTTAAAAGACGCTGTAAACGGTTGATTAATCGTTCATGTCAATCGAAAGCTCTGTTGACATGAAGAAAAGCGATAAAAGCTGTTGACAGTCAGGTAACAAAGCTGTAATATAATCTTTATCGAAACGACGCAAACACATAAACAGTTGGACAGAACTGGTTTGAAAAGTTTTTGGGTGCATAGCTCAGCTGGTAGAGCATCTCGTTTACACCGAGACGGTCGGGAGTTCGAATCTCTCTGCACCCACCAAATTGCAGCGGTAGTTCAGTCGGTTAGAATATCGGCCTGTCACGCCGAGGGTCGCGGGTTCGAGTCCCGTCCGCTGCGCCAAATTAAAGGCAACACGTAAGTGTTGCCTTTTTTGCTATGGGCGCTTGTAAGGAAAGTGTTGGATGAAAAATGAAATGATGAAACAATGGATTAGCGGTTTGGCTGGTATCTTATGTTTTGGTATGGTGCAAGCGACCAATCTGCCTTTCCAAATCACTTTCGGTGAATGGCAACAAGGATCGCTTGTGGCGGTGCAGTTGCAGGCTGCTCAGCAATTGTTGGTGGACGATAAACCGTTGCTTATCGACGCACAAGGTAAGAGTTTGTTTGGCATTGGGCGTGATGCGACTCAACTGACCCTGCGTTGGCAGGATGCTCAGGGCGAGTGGCATAGTGAGGTACAGCCGATTGCAGCTCGCACTTACGATATTCAGCACATTAACGGTTTGCCGAATAACAAAGTCAACCCAAATCCACAAGAAATCGCTGAGATTCAAGCAAACAATCGTTTAGTGGCGCAAACGCGCGCTAAACCCAGTGTTTCAATGACGCCTCAGCTTCCCATGATTTGGCCAACAGCTGGGCGCATCAGTGGCGTTTACGGTTCCCAGCGTGTATTAAATGGTGAGCCGCGTCGTCCGCACTTTGGTGTTGATATTGCAGCGCCAGAGGGAACACCTGTTGTAGCACCATCGGATGGACAAGTGGTGCTAGTGCATCCGAATATGGTGCTGACAGGGCAAACGATGATGATTGATCATGGGCTAGGGTTGATGTCTATTTATGTGCATTTATCTGCGATGACAGTATCTGTAGGGGATTTTGTTCAGCGCGGTCAGTTGATTGGTAAGGTAGGTAAAACAGGACGAGCAACAGGTCCTCATCTTCACTGGGGGATGACGTGGCGTGATGTGCAGATTGATGCGGCTAAATTGGTAGCGACACCAACACCACCGAGTTTGGCAAATTGAATGGGGTATATTAACAGCGAACGGGAAGGATTCCTAATGACGTGTCGGTATTAAACGGCTCACGAGGAAGCCCAGAAACAGTAAGCTAACGATGCTGGGAGCAACGGGTAGGTCAAAAAACCAAGAGAGCGCCAATCCGCCCATAATACCCGTCTGGCTGATGAGCATGGCATTCATAATCATCGATCGGGGAGAGCGACTGAATATTCTAGCGGTTGCCGCTGGGGTAATCAGCAGGGCAGTCATGAGTAAAGCGCCTACCAGTTTGGTTGAGACCGCCACGACCACGGCGACTAAGACAGCGAGTAATAAAGTAATACGTTGGTTGTTAACGCCTGCTAGGTTGGCTAACTCAGCATTTAAGGTATTTAACAATAGGGAGCGCCAAAAATAACGGATGCTGGCTAAAATAGTTGCCGCCACTGCTGCTAGGATGCCCAGATCAGTGTAGGTGAGATTGAGTAAGTCACCGAATAAATAGCCCATTAAATCGACACGCGCTTCTGGTAGTAGGGCAATGGCAAGCATACCCAGACCTAGGCTACTGTGCGCGGCTATAGCTAGTAAAGTATCGCTACTGGTGTGTGGTCGTTGGTTGAGTAGACTAATGCTGATGGCAACAATCAGTGCGATCATCATCATGCTGAGTGTCAAAGGAAGTTGTAGCCAGAGTCCGATGGCGAGTCCTAGTAAAGTGGTGTGGGCAAGCGCATCGCCGACGTAGGCCATGCGTCGCCACAGCATAAAGGCACCAATGGGGGCAGTCATAAGGGTGGTGATGAAGCCACCAATGAGTGCAATCAGTAAAAACTCAGGCATGATGGTGATGTCCGCAATGAGTGTGAGGCACAATCGCATCTTGGTGTGCGCAGACAAAACGCCGTTGATATTCTGGATTGCTTAGTAATGTTTGTGGTGCACCGTCGCAACAAATACGCCCTTCCGATAGCGCAATAACGCGTTGACTGTAGCTCATGGCGTGGGCGAGATCATGGGAAATCATCAAAATGGTAACGCCTTGTTGATGGAGTTTTTGTAATTGTTGATAAAAATCGTGTTGCGATTGTAAATCAAGCCCTTGTGTGGGTTCGTCTAAGGCTAAAAGCTGCGGTTGATTTAATAGCGCACGCGCCAGTAGCAATCGTTGCCATTGTCCGCCAGATAGGGTGTGGATGGGTTGTTCTGCAAAAGCCAGGCATTGCCAAGTGGTCATGAGCTGTTCGAGTGTTTGCGCTTCATGTTTCGGTGTTTGGTTTAATTTGAGAAAATCGCGCGCACTGATGGGTAGTTGTGTGTTGGCATGCCAGCGTTGTGGAACATAGCCAATACGTAAGTCGAATTGATGATGAATTTCGCCCGTCTGTGTTGGCACAAGTTTCAGTAACAGACGAAGTAGGGTGGATTTTCCAGCGCCGTTTAAGCCAATTAAGCTAATGTATTGTCCCGCTCCAATGCAAAGGTTTAGGGGTTCAAATAAGCGTTGACCATTGAAGTGATGTTCTATTTGACGTGCTTCGATCAGCAAGGGATAATCAATAGTTTGCATGAATAAGGATTGTTCTTAGTGATGAAAAGGATAAACAGCTTCTATTGTGCCAGAGTTTTGGTTTTGTTGGCAGGGTTTAGTGCCAGCTTATGGGCAGTATCCGTGCAGGCGGTGACGGTGGTTGCTTCGATTCCGCCTTTAGCGATGTTATCGCAGAGTCTGTTGCAAGGTACAAATGGTGTTACTTTGGTGTTAGTGGATGGCAAGCAATCTCCACATGGAATGAGTTTACTACCCTCGCAGCGAGCGAGTTTGGAAAAAGCAGACCTTGTGTTATGGGTGGGTGAAGATTTTGAGTCTTGGTTAGTGAAGCCGTTAAGGCAGTTGAAGCGTGGACAGCTCGCTATGCGAGACACGTCTGATATTCAATTATTGCCCGCTATGGCAGTGCAGCAAGCAAAGATGCGTCAAAAAGCGGAGCAAACAAGTGGTCATGATCATCACCATCATCAGGGTGCGTGGGATATGCATTTATGGCTAGATCCTATTATTGTGCAAGCCTATGTTGGTCATCTAAGTGATGAATTGATGATCAGAGATCCTTTGAATGCCCAACAATATCGTCAGAATGCCAGTCAGCTGATTCGCGATATTCAACAGGCCGATGGTCAGGCAAAAAAACTGCTGCAACCCATACAAGGTGAGCCTTTATTGGTGATGCACGATGCATGGCGATATTTGTTTCGCCATTATGGTTTAATGCAGGGTGCAATGGTGCAGAAAACGCCAGAGCAGTCTATTGGTGCTGCTTCGGTAGCACAATTGGAGCAGCGATTACGCAGCGGTGAATTACGATGCCTGTTGCGCGAGCCTCAGTTGGACCCTAAGGCGATGGATTGGCTGAAGAGTTTGGCGCCGAACTTGAACGAAGCTATGACAGATCCGTTAGGAAGTGCAAATTATTCAGGTGGTTATGCGGCTTGGTTGTTAGATCAAGCAAAAGCAATTAGTAATTGCCAAAAACGTCAGTAAAACTGGACTTTTAGGGTAATAGTTGACTAAAATAGTCAACTATTAATGAATGATGTTAGGAGTTGACGGTGCAAACACAAGTTGAAATTGAAGACTTGTTAGGGGCGCAGTCCACCTACAAGGAAGGTTTTGTAACCCGCACCTTGGTGGAGACCTTTGCTAAGGGGTTAAATGAGTCGGTAGTGCGTGCGATTTCGGCGAAAAAAAACGAACCACAGTGGATGCTGGATTTTCGCCTAAAAGCCTACCAGCATTGGCTTACTATGCACGAACCTCATTGGGCTAAAGCGACCTATGCACCCTTAGATTACCAAGATTACAGCTATTATTCAGCTCCTCAGTGCGCTAGCTGTACCAGTGACAGTTGTGCCAGTGCGGGTGCAGCGCCACAAGAACCCGAAATTGATCCAGAAGTAGCGAAGGCATTTGCTGCTTTAGGTATTCATTTGGGCGCAGAAGGAGAAGAGGCTGAGATTGCCGTAGATGCGATTTTTGATTCTGTGTCTGTCTCAACCACCAAATCGCGTGCGTTGTTGGAAAAGTATGGTGTAATTTTTTGCTCCTTTTCAGATGCGGTTCAACATCATCCCGAATTGGTACAAAAATATCTAGGCACTGTCGTGCCTCATCACGATAATTTCTTTGCGTGTCTGAATGCGGCTGTGGCATCTGATGGTACTTTTGTTTACATCCCGAAAGGTGTGACTTGTCCTGTGCCTTTATCGACTTACTTCCGTATTAACGAAGCGAAAACAGGTCAGTTCGAGCGCACCATTGTCATAGCGGATGAAGGCAGTTCGGTCAGTTATATTGAAGGCTGTTCTGCGCCTGTGCGCGATAGCTATCAGCTTCATGCCGCTGTGGTGGAAGTGATTGTGCATAGCGACGCTGAAGTTAAGTATTCAACCGTGCAAAACTGGTATCCAGGTGACGAAAATTGCGAAGGTGGTATTCTTAATTTTGTGACCAAACGCGGTGTCTGTAAAGGGGCAGGTAGTAAGTTGTCTTGGACACAAGCGGAAACGGGGTCGGCGATTACTTGGAAATATCCTAGCTGCGTACTAGAAGGTGATGATAGTGTGGGCGAGTTCTATTCGGTAGCGCTAACCAATCGTCGTCAGCAAGCCGATACCGGTACTAAGATGATTCATATTGGTAAGCGCACCAAGAGCACCATTATTTCTAAAGGGATTAGTGCAGGTAAGAGCGAAAACGTCTATCGTGGCTTGGTCAAAATTTTGCCCACGGCCGAAGGAGCGCGTAACTTCACTCAGTGTGATTCGATGTTGATTGGCAAAACTTGTGGTGCACATACCTTTCCGTATTTAGAAGTGCAAAATGCCACCGCTCAAGTAGAACATGAAGCCACGACATCCAATGTCGGTGAAGATCAGTTATTTTATTGTGCGCAACGGGGTATTCGAGAAGAAGATGCGATTTCAATGATCGTGAATGGTTTCTGTAAAGAAGTCTTCCAAAAGCTGCCGTTAGAGTTTGCAGTCGAAGCAGAGAAGTTGTTGGCGATTAGCCTTGAGGGTAGCGTCGGCTAAATGATTTTATCGCTAAATTCCGCGTAACTTTGTCAACATCGCCTTGCTGTACTTAGGTGTACAGCTTGCGGCTTGTTTTCGCGTTACCCAAAATTTATCAACAAAATCAATCAAGATATTAAGAGTAATAAATGATGTTATTAGAAGTTGAAAACCTACAAGCCACCGTTGCTGAAAAAGATATATTGCGCGGACTGAATTTAAGTATTAAAGCGGGTGAAGTGCACGCGATTATGGGGCCCAATGGCGCCGGGAAAAGTTCGTTAGCCTCGGTATTGGCAGGACGTGATGATTACGAAGTGACGGGTGGTAGCGCCACCTTGAACGGTGAAGATCTGTTGGATATGGATCCTGAAGAACGCGCTCAGGCTGGGTTGTTTTTGGCATTTCAATATCCTGTCGAAATTCCAGGTGTGAGCAATAAATTGTTTTTGCAAACCGCTGTGAACGCAGTACGTACCGCAAAAGGCTTGCCTGAATTGGATAGCTATGAGTTTGCTCAATTGGTGCAAGCGAAAATGAAGCTGTTGGGTATGCGTCGGGAGTTTTTAGAGCGCGATGTGAATGTCGGCTTTTCGGGTGGTGAGAAAAAACGCAACGATATGTTGCAAATGGCGCTGTTAGAGCCAAGCCTATGCATTCTGGATGAAACCGATTCGGGACTGGATATTGACGCGCTGAAAGCGGTGGCACAGGGTGTGAATGCCATGCGTTCGCCTGATCGTGGCTTTGTGTTGGTCACTCACTATCAGCGTTTGCTCGAATATGTTGCGCCTGATGTGATTCATATTTTGTATCAAGGGCGCATTGTTAAGTCGGGTGGTATGGAGTTGGTGGCACAGATTGAGGAGTTAGGCTATGACGCACTCGCCACTGCTTAATCCTGCCCAGCAGGCGCAACAGCGAATGGAAGCATTGGTGGCTGACTGGCAAGCGCAACAAACGCCAAACGAGTCTCAAACGTCAGCTTTGCAAGCTTTTGCGCAGGCGAGTTTGCCGACACCGCGCGATGAGGATTGGAAATACACGCGCTTAACGGGTTTTTGGAAATTGCCTTTGACTTGGGCAACGCCTACAGATGTTTCTGTTCTACCAGAACTTAATTTGCCCACTGATGCGATTCAGTTGGTGTGGGTGAATGGTCATTTCAATGCTCAGCAGTCGAGTGATTTAGAGGACTTGCCTGCTGGCTTGACGGTCACCGTGAGCGCTCAAGCGACGCAATTGCCTACGTCTCTAGCGGGTGATACTTTTGCTGACTTGGCTTTAGCTGGATTAAGTTCACAGGTTGATATTAAGGTTGCGCGTAATCAACGCATTGAGCGCCCAATAATCGTGCATTATGTCGGCACTCAGGGGGTGGCTCAGTCGGTGGCTTTTTCGGTAGGTTTAGCGGAAAGTGCTGAATTAACATTGATTGAAGTGGTGAGTGATGCCACTGAGGGTGTTGTGTTTGCGCATAGCCAGTTGTCGATTGGCGATAATGCGCAATTAACGCATTTGCTCTGGCATAACCTAGCTGATTCGGCTTACAGTTTTGGCTGGCGCAGTGCCGAGTTGCATCGTGATGCACGTTTTATTCAGCGCTCGTTGATGACCAGCGGTGTGTTATCACGTCAACATTTCAGTGTGAGTGTGCTGGGAGAAAATGCTGAATCGAATATGGCAACGGGTGTGGTAGCTTTGGCAAAACAAACAATGGATGTGCGTACCCATACGCGTCATGCTTGTTTGAATGCACGCTCGGAACAATTGCATCGGTTTGCGGTGGGTGGTAATGCCAATGGTGTATTTCACGGTGATATTTTGGTTGAAAAAGGTGCGGATAAAACCGATGCCAATATGGCAACCAACAATCTGTTGTTATCGCCAACAGCGCAAGCGAATAGCAAACCACAATTGGAAATTTATGCCGATGATGTGCGTTGTACGCATGGTGTGACCAGTGGCAGCTTGGATGAAGGTCAAATTTTCTATCTACGCGCGCGTGGTATTCCTGAAGCGACAGCACGACTGATGATTTCGGCTGCTTTTGTGCAGGCTGCCTTGTCCGATGTGGCAGTCGCCGAAGTGGCTGATGCTTGGCAATCAATCATTCAGCAAAAATTGACCGAGGCGATGAGCTAATGTTATCTGTCCGCCAGCAGTTTCCTATTTTTTCGCATCAGCCTGATCTGGTGTGGTTGGATAGTGCCAGTAGTACGCAAAAACCGCGTTCGGTGATTGAAACGGCACAGCGTTTTTACGAAATGGGTTATTCCAATATTCATCGTGGGCTGTATCCGCTCAGCGAGCGTGCAACAGCAGACTTTGAAGCGACGCGCGATTTGGTGAAGCGATTTATTAATGCTGGTGAACGTGAAGAAGTGGTTTTTACCACGGGTACAACACAGAGTATTAATTTGGTGGCGGCTGGCCTAGGCAAATTGCTCAACTCAGGTGATGCGGTATTGATTACCGAAATGGAACATCATGCCAATATTGTGCCTTGGCAATTACTGGCCGACAAAGGCATTCACGTGAAGTCGTTGCATTTGGCGGATAATGGTGAGCTATTACTGGAAGACTTAGAATCTCAGTTAACGCCTGATGTTAAGGTCTTTGCCTTTACGGCGGTTTCTAATGCGTTGGGTTCCGTGAATCCCGTGCAGCAGATGATTGCGCGTGTCAGAGCTGTGCGCCCAGACATGATTATTTTAGTCGATGCCGCGCAAGCGATAGCGCATATGCCGATCGATGTACAGGCTTGGGATTGTGATTTCTTGGTCTTTTCGGGACACAAACTTTACGGTCCAACTGGGGTGGGCGTGCTTTACGGCAAACGTGCTTGGTTAGAAGCTTTGCCACCTTACATGGGTGGGGGCGATATGATTCGCACAGTAACGCTAGAAAAAACCACCTTTAATGATATTCCTTACAAGTTTGAAGCAGGCACACCAAATATTGAGGGTGTGATTGCCTTAGCGTCGGCGGTGGTGTTTGTGCAGTCGCTCGGCTGGCAAGCTGTTATGGCGCATGAGCAAGCCTTGCTGGCGCAAGCAACTCAGGCGTTGCAACAGATTGATGGTCTACGTATTGTTGGCACGGCGGCACATAAAGAGGCGGTGGTCTCTTTCATTGTCGATGGGGTGCATCCCTCTGATATGGCAACTCTGTTGGGTTATGAGCAAATTTGTTTGCGTGCCAGTCATCATTGCGCACAGCCTGTAATGCAACGCTACAAAGTTCCCGCAACGGTGCGAGTTTCGTTTGCGGTGTACAATCAGCCGAGTGATATTGATAAGTTGGTGGCAGGTGTAGAAATGGCGGTTGGGATGCTTCGCTAGCTTAACCCCCAACACTCCTCCCCCTTGTTAAGGGGCAGGCTAAGGTAGGATCCATTCAAAGAGGTTGAATTACTTCTTACTTTCAACAACTTTCATCAATTGATCGCGTAGGGTAGTGACCACTTCACCTTGTGATTTACTTGGGTTTAAAATCACTTTTAAGCGCGCTTCTTGCATATCGCCTTCGGTTAATGCTAACTTGACAAGCTGCCCTTTATTAATAGGTTGAGCAATAGCATGTTCTGGTAACCATGCGTAAGCTAAGCCAGCGTGTACCATTTGTTGCGCCGTGTGAATGTTGTCTACCGTGTAGCGCTTGGGACTGGCCAACCAACCCGTGTCTTTGTCGCCTTTGCCTTTATCACGCACCACAACTTGAGTGTATTCCGCTAAATCGTTGAGTTCAATCGATTCAGCTTTGGCAAGTGGGTGATGCTTAGAAACCACACCAATTAAATCAACCTTGAGCCATTCTTTGCCGGTATGGTTTAAAGGAACATGTGTAGCAATAATGAGATCGGCATTGTATTGGTGGAAGGCGGTATCAACTTCAGACAAAATAAGCTCATGCCAATGCAGATTAATATGAGGGTAGAGGTCTTGAATGGCTTCAATTGCTTTGAGAATCGGCTGCATGGGCGCAATCTGTTCAATGGCAATGGTGATACTCGATTCAATGCCCTGCGACAATAGCGTTGTTTGCTCATCGAGCAATTGCATACGCTGAAGAATCTGCCGCGCTTCTTGCAGTAACTGATGGCCTGCTGGCGTTAGGTGTAGTTTTCGTCCGATCAACACTAACAATTCAACTCCAGCTTGTTCTTCAAGCTGTTTTAAACTGTAGCTGACAGCGGATTGTGTACGAAATAAAGCCTTAGCAGCCTGACTAACACCACCACAAGTAATCACCGCATCTAAAACGCGCCAATATTCAAGTTGAGTTTTCATTGTATTTAATCTCTTTAAATTGAGAAGCAGTTTAATTCGATTTAATTGTTGTTTTTACTGGTCTATAATATCGTTAACTAAAGCAAATAGCAATTTTTTTGCATGGTTAATCAGGTTGGAGGCGATTATGTGGATAGAAAAACGTATCGAAGAACGCGTTCTAGGACAAGCTGGCAGTGATGGTGCAGGCGTTAAACTGCGACGCATTCTGACCAGTGAGCATCATCAGCGCTTAGATCCTTGGTTGATGTTAGATGAGTTTGGTTCTGATAAAGCTGACGACTATATCGCGGGTTTTCCACCGCATCCACATAGAGGCTTTGAAACCATTACTTATATGCTTGCCGGTCGTATGGAACATCAAGACAATCGTGGTCATAAAGGTATCGTTGAGGCCGGTGGAGTGCAATGGATGCGTGCTGGAAAAGGCATCATTCACTCTGAAATGCCGGCACAAGAAGCAGGATTGATGCGTGGTTTTCAGTTCTGGTTGAATTTGCCGAGTGAACAAAAAATGTCGGAACCCGCTTGGGCGGATGTCGCACCCAATGCTATTCCTGTGTGGAGCGAGCAAGGACACGATGTTAACGTCATTGCTGGAAGATTCGCAGGGTTAATAGGTCCCATTCAGCGAGAGGTAACACAACCGAGGATTTTGGATGTGGTGGTATATGAAGCAAAAACACTGCGTTTCGATATTGCTTTGGGGCATCATGCTTATTGTTACGTTTATGATGGTGCTATTGATGTCGGTGAGATGCGATTACAGGCAACGGAAATGGGTATCTTGTCACAAGAAGGGAATGAGTTTGTGCTAACCGCTCAAGCTAATACTCGTTTTTTGCTCGTTTCTGGTAAACCACTCAATCAACCTATTGTTGCTGGTGGCCCTTTTGTTATGAATAGCGAAGCGGAAATTCGTCAGGCATTTAGTGATTATCGAGCGGGACGTTTTTAGAGACTGTGTGAAAACTACTCCGAGCCACTTACACTGCGTTAAAAATGTACTCAAAACGCATTTACTCCGTGTAAACTTGCCTTTTTGCGTGCATTTTTGCCTTATCTAAGCGTCTCTCATCACGTTTTCACTCAACCTCTTTAAGCACATCTTACTATTACCGCTAGGTGTTTGAAACACCTGCATCGGCAAAGGTGGCCATTTGGTTATGTAATTCACAGGCAAGACGTAATAAACTGATGGCGATACCAGCGCCACTTCCTTCTCCTAAACGCATACCCAAATCGAGTAAGGGTTTAGCCGCTAGCGCTTGCATCATGATGGCGTGACCTTGCTCAGCACTGGCGTGGGCGAAAAACATCCAGTCGCGTATGCTTGGGTTGTGTTTGACTGCGACAAGCGCGGCGGCACTGCTGATAAATCCATCGACTAAAATGGGTAAACCAGCTTGAGCTGCGGCAATATAAGCACCTGCAATGGCGGCAATTTCAAATCCGCCGACGGTTTGTAAAACGGCGAGAGGTGAGGGGTAAATGGTGAGGAGATTGTGGTGGGCTAAGGCTTGTTCAATAACCTTTATTTTATGATAGAGCGTTTTATCATCAATGCCTGTACCACGCCCTGTAATGGTGTCGGGTTTAACGGACAGTAAGGCAGCGGCAATCGCGGTAGCAGGGGTGGTGTTGGCAATGCCCATTTCACCAGCAATGAATAGATCGCAACCTTGTGCTTGGGCGTCTTTAACCGCTTTCTGACCAATCGCTAAAGCTTGTTCCAGTTGTTCGCTTGTCATGGCGGGCTGATATAAAAAATTGGCTGTTCCTGCGGCAATGCTGCAATCGGTTACGTCTGCTAGCGGTTCGACGGGGTAGGCAGTGCCACAATTGTAGACATGCAATGTTGCATTTTGGGCTTTTGCTAACACACTGATTGCCGCACCACCGCGAGCAAAGTTTCGGATCATTTCACCTGTTACTACCTGTGGAAAGGCAGAAACTCCCTCGTTTGCAATACCGTGATCGCCTGCAAAAACGGCAATGTAGGGCTTATTGATCTGTGGCGTTTC
Source organism: uncultured Francisella sp. (assembly GCA_964646525.1). GTDB lineage: Bacteria > Pseudomonadota > Gammaproteobacteria > Thiomicrospirales > Thiomicrospiraceae. The sequence goes on from CAZYER010000024.1 coordinate 22,938, forward strand.
TGTGCCTTGCATGGCTGCTAAGTGGATGGCAATGTCTTCTAAGCGTCCTAAAGAGCCAGCAGGTTTTGTTAATACGGCTTGACGAGCCAGAGCAACTTGTTGGCTAGCTGTACAAAGAATGGCTGAAGATTCCAGACTCCAATTCATGTGGTTTTCCTTTAACATAAAGTGGTAAGCCCGCTACAGTGAGCACGACGCTATCCATACTGGGGGCGAGTTGTTGATGTAGTTTTCCTGCTGTGTCGCAAAAACGGCGACTGAGTGCGTCCATTGGGATGATGCCCATATTGGTTTCATTGCTGACAAGGATAAGGTTTGCATGCAGTTTGGGCAAGTGCGTTTGGAAAGCATTCAGCTCTTGTGCTAACAGGGCAGGGTTGTCGTGACAGAGGAGTTGGGTGATCCACAGGGTCAGACAATCGACAAGGATGGTGCGGTTGGGCGCATCCTGCGCTTGCAAGCCTTGCGCTAGGTGCAAGGGCGCTTCGACGGTATGCCAGTGGCTAGGACGTTGTTGTTGATGGGCACGAATGCGCTGGCGCATTTCATCATCCCATGCTTGGGCGGTGGCAATGTAAACGACGGGTTGTTCGAGTTGGCTGGCAAGTTGTTCGGCAAAGCGGCTTTTGCCCGATTTCATACCGCCGAGGATGAGGGATTTCATG
>CAZYER010000025.1:0-18596 GCA_964646525.1 uncultured Francisella sp.
GTTTCAAGGGGTGAGCTGCCAGTGAAATTACAGAAAGAAGGTTACACTAACACGCAACCTAATTCCTGTAGCTATGGGGTCGGCTTATTAACGGCTTTCGACAATTAACCATAACTAAAGTAAGGCATTTCATTTCTACTTTCGTTATGTCACATTGTCTAAAGTAATGGGTAGATTACTACGCCGTTAAAGCCTCTACAGTGGTACTTTCTAAGCTTGGTGTTATCGTGACCAATTCGGTTGCTTGTGCCTTGTAAGCCCTTCAGCTAACGCTCAAGGGTATCGGCATTATCGGTTCAAAACTATTAGCCATGCTGACGCAAGGCTGTTAATTAAACGGTGCTCAGACGTTCTAAGGTGTCAGGGTAGCGTTCGGTTAGTAGTAGTAAAGTAGTGGCTTGCTCATTGGGTTTAGATAAGCCTTGTTCCCATTTCTCTAGCGTTCTGGGTGATATGTGTAGCCTCATAGCAAATACAGCACGGCTCATGTTGAAGCCTTCACGAATGGCTTTAATCTTTTCGGGTGCTAGGGTGTGCTGTTTGCGTTCTACCTTCACCGTTTTTAAGGTTTGTTTACCTTGTTCAAATGCTGTGGCTTCGGTGAGTGCTTGCGATAATTCATTAAACAGATTGCGTTTCATGTTTGAGTTTCTCCGCCAGTTGCTTTAATAAACGTCGTTCATCGGGGCTAAGATCTTCAGCTTCCTTTTTGCCGTAAATGGTTAGCAGGTGAAAATGCTGGTTAGTGTCCAAGTAAATATAAATCACGCGACTACCACCACGCTTACCTTTGCCGTTTGCCGACCAGCAAATCTTTCTTAATCCACCTGTGCCAGTAATCACATCGCCTGCCGTTGGGTTTTCCATGAGATACAGCTGAAAATCTCTATAACTTTCATCATCCATAAGGCTTTCACGGTAACGGCTAAAAAGAGTGCTTTCGATAAATACAGCTTTCATGGTACGCTTTATGGGTATAGTTAAGCTATTCTAAGCTAAGGTTAACGTCTTGTAAAGCCAGACAGACAAGACAAACCCCTAGCTTTCGTTCTGTCCGTCTTCTGCCATCTGAACTAGGTGTGGGGTGAGTAGTGCCAGTACGTCTGTTTCTAGTCTATGAGTCGAGACTCGACATTCTGGCTTGTTCGCATGATTCAAAGGGATAGGTTCCGATGACAACGAGCATTCGGGATTTGTTGTGTTGTTTGTGTAAAACGAACGAGATGCTTTTAGAGGAGACTCTAACGGAAAAACCATTGAGCAGGGTATCTCGAACGAAAAAACGTTCTGTAGAGGTTTTGGGTTGCTTTAATTTGCTAATGAGTTGATCTGATAATCGAGGCATTTTGGGCAAATTCTTTGGTTGCATTCTGGTTGCACCAAATAAGAAAAAAGCCAAAAAGTATGTAGCATGTAGACAGACTAATCGATTAACATCACTGCTAACCACTTGATTAGTGGTGCGCGAGAAGAGACTCGAACTCTTACACCTTGCGGCGCTGGAACCTAAATCCAGTGCGTCTACCAATTCCGCCACTCGCGCTTTATTCGTATATAATAGCATGGTCGTTGCTGGTTTGCACCTTTTTTATACGACACTTGTATTTTTTGAACGATCGTTCTATTATTGTGACTATATTTAGCATAAACGGGTAGGCGCTATGGCGGTGGATTATCAGGCTTCGGACATTCAGGTATTAAAAGGCTTAGAGCCTGTGCGTCAGCGCCCTGGTATGTACACACGTACCGAAAATCCTTTACACATCATTCAAGAGGTCATTGATAACGCAGCCGATGAAGCTTTGGGTGGTTATGCTAGCAAGATTGTCGTGACTTTGCACGGTGATGCTTCTATTTCAGTTGCGGATAATGGGCGTGGCATTCCGACCGCGATTCACCCTACGGAAGGCGTACCGACGGTTGAATTGGTGTTTACGCGCTTGCATGCAGGCGGTAAGTTCAGCAAAACCTCAGGCGGGGCTTATGCTTTTTCGGGCGGTCTGCATGGTGTGGGGGTTTCGGTTACCAACGCTCTATCGACGCGATTACAAGTTGAAGTGGTGCGCGAAGGTAAGCGCTGGCAACTCGCTTTTGCTGGCGGCGATGTGGTTGAACCCCTAGTTGAAGTCGGTAAAGCGCGTGGACATGGCACTACGGTTAGAGCTTGGCCCGATGCTCAGTATTTCGATTCGGCTAAAATTCCGTTAGCTGAATTGGAGCGTTTACTCCGTTCTAAAGCCGTATTGTTACCAGGATTAAGTGTTTCGCTCATTAATGAGCTAACCCAGCAGGAGCAGCACTGGCAGTTTTCGGGCGGCATGGGGAGTTATTTGCAATCGCTGTGTGGTGAAGCCGATGCCGAAAGTTATGTCTCGCCTTTATTTGAAGGGGAGCATTACTTAACCAAAGCCATGCTGTCTCATCAAAAACAGGAAGCAGCGGAAGGTGAGGGGGCAGCTTGGGCGGTGATTTTTCGTGAGTCGGGTGTGCGCTTGAGTGAAAGCTACGTCAACCTAATTCCTACACCAGTGGGCGGTACGCATGAAACGGGATTGCGTGCTGGCTTATTTGAAGCCATGCATGCTTTCTGTCAGCATCATGGGCTATTGCCTAAAGGGGTGCAATTAACGGCTGACGATGTGTGGGGACGTGTTGCTTGTATTTTGTCGGCGCGGGTGTTGGATCCCCAGTTTCAAGGTCAAACGAAAGACAAGCTGACGTCGCGTTCGGCACACGCTTTGGTGGCTAACTGTACGAAAGATGCCTTTGCGCTTTGGTTAAATGCCCATTTGGAAGCGGGCAAGAAAATTGCGGAATTAGCGATTAAAGCGGCTTTAGAACGCAATAAAACCGCTAAAACAGCAGTGAAGAAGAAGACCTCGGGTGCTGCGGTATTGCCTGGTAAGCTCACCGATTGTGAAAGCAATGATATTCGAGATAATGAACTCTTTTTGGTGGAAGGCGATTCGGCTGGCGGTTCTGCAAAGCAAGCGCGAGATAAACGCACGCAAGCCATTTTGCCTTTGCGCGGCAAGGTGCTCAATACTTGGGAAGTGGCTGTTGGGGAATTGTTCGCTAATAATGAAGTGCACGATATGAGTGTGGCGATTGGCGTTGATCCGCATTCGCACGATGCGCCAGATTCGGTGTTAGAAGGCTTGCGTTATGGCAAAGTGGTGCTGATGACCGATGCCGATGTCGATGGTGCGCATATTCAAACCTTATTATTAACCTTGTTTTACCGTCACTTTCCGAAATTGGTACAAGCGGGTCATTTGTTTGTTGGTCAGCCGCCACTGTTCAGAATCGATGTGGATGCGCCCAAGCGCAAGCAAAAATTTTATGCTCTTGATGAAGCAGAGCGAGATGTGATGGTGCAACGCCTGCAGGATGAAGGGGTGAAAGAACAGCACATCAGCATCGCCCGTTTCAAAGGTCTAGGCGAAATGAATCCCGACCAACTCAAAGAAACCGCTATGTCGGTCGATACACGCCGATTGTTGTGCATTGAATGGCCAGAAACGACAGAGGCGAATAGCATGTTTGAGATGTTGATGGCGAAAAAGTCAGCTTCCGATCGGCGCGCGTGGATGGAGAGGAAGGGGTATAGTGTGGAGGTCGACATATGAGTAACGAACCGATCACGCTCGATTTGTTCGCGCAATTAGACATGCCTAGCGAACAGCCAGAAGCATCATTTTTACCGCCTGTACCTCCGAGCAATACTCAGCTGGCTTCACCCGATGATGGGTTAAATTTGCCCTTGTATGCGGAGCGTTGTTATTTAGAATATGCCATGTCGGTAGTGAAAGGGCGTGCCTTACCTGCCGTGCAGGATGGTCAAAAACCTGTACAGCGTCGTATCTTGTACACCATGAAACGTCTGGGGCTGGAGGGGAATACCAAGCCCGTTAAGTCGGCGCGGGTAGTGGGTGAGGTATTGGGTAAATATCATCCGCATGGTGATACGGCTGCTTACGATGCCATGGTGCGTATGGCGCAGGATTTTTCCTTGCGTTATCCGTTAATTGATGGTCAGGGTAACTTTGGTTCTCGTGATGGTGACGGTGCGGCGGCGATGCGTTACACCGAAGCGCGTTTAACGCCGATTAGTGAGTTGTTATTGTCTGATTTAGACAGTGAAACTGTCGATTGGACAGCGAATTACGATGGCAGTTTGCAAGAGCCGCAACTCTTGCCAGCGCGTCTGCCGTTTGTGTTACTGAATGGCGCTTCGGGGATTGCTGTCGGCATGGCTTGTGAGTTGCCACCGCACAATCTGCGTGAAGTCGCTGCCGCTTGTCAGTTGGTATTGCAAGGCGAAACCGATTTAGCCGCGGTGATGGCAGTCTTGCCTGGTCCTGACTTTGCTGGCGGTGGGCAATTAATTAACCCTGATGTATTACCTGTAGTGTATGAAACGGGGCGGGGCTCCTTGCGTTTACGTGCGCGTTGGCAGGTTGAGCCCTTGGCGAAAGGTCAATGGCGTGTGGTGATTCATGAGTTGCCTCAAGGGTCGTCGACGGCAAAAATTATGGCCGAGATTGAGTCGCTACTTAATCCTCAACCCAAAGCGGGTAAAAAAGCCATTAGCCAGGAACAGGCAGGATTAAAAGCAGCCTTGGCGAATTTGTTGGAAACCATGCGAGATGAGTCCGATGGTCAGCATCCGATTCGCTTGGTATTAGAGCCACGCAGTCGTACCGTCACCAGTGATGAGTTGATGACCTTCTTGCTGGCGCATACAGGGTTAGAAACCAACGTGCCTGTGAATATGACCGCCATTAATGATGATGGTAACCCCCGTCAAACGGGTTTGATCAGTGTGTTGTCGCAATGGGCGAATTTTAGGGTAAATGCCTTTCAACGACAATGTCGTTATGAGCATCGTAAGGCCAGCGAGCGTGTGCATATTTTAGAAGGGCGCTTGTTGGTGCTATTGCACATTGACGAGGTGATCGCGGTGATTCGTCAAAGTGATGAGCCTAAATCGGAATTAATGGCGCGCTTTGCCTTAAGTGAGATTCAAGCGGAAGACATTTTAGAGATACGGCTACGTCAATTAGCGCGATTGGAATACCTTAAAATCGAGCAAGAACTGGGTAAATTAAGGGAAAAACTCGCTGAACTGGCGCGTTTACTCAGCGATGAAAGCTATTTGCGTCAAACTTTGGTGGCGCAAGTGCAGGTCGATGCCGAGCGTTTTGGGGATGATCGTCGCACACTGATTCAATCGGCTGAAGTGGTAACACGCAGTGATGCCACCAACGTCGCCGATGAAGCGGTAACGGTGGTTGTCAGTAAACAAGGCTTTGTGCGCACGCGTTTGGGCAAGGTCGAAGACGTTAATGCCTTACCCTTCAAAGCGGGTGACGGATTGCGTGCGCTGTTTGAAACACGCACGGTGGAATGGTTGTTTGTGTTAGACATGGCAGGGCGAGTTTATGCCGTCCCCGTTGCACAATTACCAGGTGGTAAGGGCGATGGTATGCCGATTACCGCTCTGATTGAATTACCTTCAGGTATTAAGCCCAGCAGTTTTGCTTGTGGTAATTTACAAACGCGCTTTGTCGTTGCCAGTAGTGGTGGTAAGGGTTTTGTCTGTACAGGAGCGGATTTGTTTAGTAACCGTAAAGCTGGTAAAGACTGTTTGACTTTAGCGGATGCAGATGACAAACCTCTGTTGGTTAGCGTGCCGAGTTGTTCCGCTGATGCCGTGCCTCATGTATTGCTTTTGTCATTAGAAGGCAATGGTCTGTCTTATCCCTTATCGGAAGTGCGTGAGTTAGCGAAAGGGTCGGGCGTGATTTTGATTGCTGGCGGTATTGCGGATATGCGCTGTGTGTGTGCGTTGAATGAAAAAGTGAGTTTGGGTAAATATAGCGTGACAGCAGATAAGTTACTGGGTAAACGAGCTGGCAAAGGCATTAGCTTAGCGCGTAAGCGTAAAACGAGTTGAGCACAATCAACACAGGCTTGCGTTATAATAGATATTATTAAAAATACACAGAGAAAGCCGACCTATGCTGCTCATGATTGATAATTACGATTCCTTTACCTATAACCTGGTGCAATATTTTGGTGAGCTGGGTCAAGAGGTCAAAGTGATTCGTAATGACCATATCGACTTAGATGGTATTGCTGCAATGAAACCGAAATATCTCATTATTTCACCAGGTCCTTGTAGCCCGACTGAAGCGGGGGTTTCGGTGCCTGCCATTCAGCGTTTTGCTGGTGAAATTCCGATTTTGGGCGTGTGCCTAGGGCATCAAAGTATTGGACAAGCCTTCGGCGGTCATATTGTGCGCGCTAAGCAAGTGATGCACGGTAAAACCTCACCTGTCTACCATCACAATGTTGGGGTGTTTGCTGATATTCCCAATCCCGTTACCGTCACGCGTTATCACTCGTTAGTGATTGAGCAAGCAACCTTGCCCGATTGTTTGGAAGTGACTGCTTGGACGAACAATCCCGATGGTAGTATGGAAGAAATTATGGGTGTGCGTCATAAAACCCTTCCCGTTGAAGGGGTGCAGTTTCATCCAGAAAGCATTTTGACTGAACATGGTCATAAAATGCTGAAGAACTTTTTGGAGCAACACGCATGATGGTCATTAAGCACTGGCTGGAAAAGTTGTTAGCGAAAGAAAACCTTTCCTGTGATGAAATGACCACGATGATGCAGGCTTTGATGGCGGGGGAGCTGACGGAAGCGCAAGCCAGCGCCTTGATTGTTGCTTTGCGTGCCAAGGGGGAAACGGTTGAAGAAATTGCCGCCGCCGCCAGTGTGATGCGTGCCTTGTCGCAAAAGGTGGTGACAGAGGATGCGTCGGTGTTGGTCGATACCTGCGGTACGGGCGGGGATGGTCAGCATACCTTTAATATCTCGACAACAGTGGCCTTTGTTGTGGCCGCGGCTGGCGCTAAGGTCGCTAAGCATGGTGGTCGTTCGGTCACTTCGAGTTCGGGCAGCGCCGATGTGCTTGAAACAGCGGGCATGAATCTCGCTGCAACGCCAGAGCAAACAGCCGCCTCGATTCGGGAAGTGGGTGTGGGCTTTTTATTTGCGCCTGCGCATCACAGTGCGATGAAGCATGTCGTTGGGGTGCGCAAAGCCTTAGGTGTGCGTACGCTCTTTAATTTATTAGGGCCTATCACCAATCCAGCGGGCGTACAACGTCAAGTGTTGGGTGTCTTTTCAAACCAGTGGCTCGAGCCAATGGCGCAGGTGCTCAAAACCTTGGGTAGTCAAGCGGTTTGGGTAGTGCATGCTGATGATGGCTTGGACGAGATTTCAATCGCCACCAGTACGCAAGTCGCTGCTCTGGGTGAGGATGGGCAAATTCATTGTTTTAGCGTGTCGCCAGAAGATGTCGGTTATGCTCGTCAATCCTTAACAACGATTAAAGCCAGCACCAAAGAAGAAAGTTTAGCCATGATGCATCGTGTGTTCGATAATGAAGTCGGTCCGTGGCGAGATATTGTTTGCTTGAATGCGGGGGCTGTCTTGTTGGTAGCAGGATTGGTTTCGAGCTTTTTGGAAGGGGTTCGTTTAGCCGAAACAACCTTAGCGTCAGGGGCTGCAAAAGCGAAGTTTGCGCAAGCGATTGCCTATTCTCAAGCAACGCCATAATTAGAAATACTAGCCATGTCAAACTCTACTATCTTAGATAAAATTAATGCGCGTAAGCGTGAGGAAATCGCAGCGGCACAATCTGTTGTCAGTATCGAACAATTGGCTGAACAGGCACAACAACTAGCACCCGCGAAAGATTTTGTCGGTGCACTGATTGCTAAAGCAACGCAAAAACAGTCGGCGGTGATTGCAGAAATCAAGAAAGCCTCGCCTTCTAAAGGAGTGATTCGTCAGGACTTCGATCCTGTGGCGATTGCTCAAAGTTATCAAGCGCATGGTGCAACCTGCTTGTCGATTTTAACCGATGTCGATTTCTTTCAAGGCAGTTTAGATTACTTGCGTGCGGTGCGTGCAGTGGTCGATTTACCTATTATTCGCAAAGACTTCATCATTGATGATTACCAAATTGTTGAAGCCCGCGCAGCTGGTGCCGATGCGGTGTTGCTGATTGTTGCTTCGTTAGATGATGCCCAGTTGGCGCACTTGTATCAAACGGCAACTGACTGGGGTATGAGCGTACTGGTTGAGGTGCATGATGCGGAAGAGTTGGCGCGCGCGTTGAAGTTGCCACTGAAACTCGTCGGTATTAATAACCGTAATTTGAAAACCTTTGACGTGACCTTACAAACCACCATCGACTTGCTTAAACAAATGCCAGCAGGTATTACCGTGGTCACGGAAAGTGGTATTTTGTCGGCAGAGGATGTAGGATTGATGCATCAACACGAGGTTTATGCTTTTTTAGTCGGTGAAACCTTTATGCGCGCGCCAGATCCAGGCGTGGCCTTATCTCAACTATTTGCTAGAGGTTAATGTAATGAAAGCCAGTGTTCAATGGTGTCAGGATCGTTTGTTTTTAGGCAAGTCAGGCAGCGGTCATGCGGTGGTGATGGATGGTCCTCCCGAAGCAGGCGGTCAAAATTTGGGTGTACGTCCGATGGAAATGCTGTTGTTGGGCATGGGCGGCTGTGCTAGTTTCGATGTAGTGTCAATTTTAGAAAAAATGCAGCAACCGATTAAAGGCTGTGTTGCCGAGTTGCAAGCTGAACGTGCCGAAATTGAACCTAAGGTGTTCACACGCATTAATATTCACTTTAAAATTTCGGGTTCGGTGGATGCAGCTAAGGCAGAACGTGCGGTGAAATTGTCGGCGGAAAAGTATTGTTCTGCCTCGATTATGCTGGGTAAAGTGGCTGAAATTACCCATAGTTTTGAAGTGGTAGCTGAGTAGGGTTTTTGCTATCCCTTGAATTTATAAGGAAATTGTGGCATAATTTTCTGCTATTTTAACTGCAGAGGGTGCCGCAATTGTTCCATTCGCAACAATCCAGCGACGCTTCGACTGAAGCGAAAAACGCATGGCCAAGCCATAATAACATCGACGCTCAAACGCTCGAACCTGCCGATCACTTTATCACCAAAAATGGCATGACTTACGCTGGCACACACATCATTATTGATTTGTGGGGTGCTTCGCGCTTGGATGAGTTGGAGTTGATGGAAGACACCCTTATTGAAGCGGTGAAACAGGTTCAAGCGACCTTGCTACACATTCATCTGCATCACTTTCAACCCAATGGTGGTATTTCGGGCGTGGCAGTATTAGCCGAGTCACATATTTCGGTGCATACTTGGCCAGAGCGTGGCTATGCTGCTTTCGATGTCTTTACCTGTGGTGATTCTATGCCTGAAAAAGCGGTAGATGTGTTAAAAGCCGCTTTTAATCCCGATGAAGTGAATGTGTCAACCCATTTACGTGGGCGTATTGCTTAATGTCGCAAAGTTCGATGACGAAAAACTTAGTTGAACAGCTTTATGCAGGTTACGGTCAATCTTTTGAAGTGACTGAACAGCTGTTTACCCTAGATACGGGTTTTCAACGACTGGAAATTTTTACCAATCCGTTGTTAGGTCGAGTCATGACCTTAGATGGTGTGGTGCAAACCACGGAGAAAGATGAGTTCGTTTATCATGAAATGCTCACTCATGTTCCTTTATTAGCACATCCTATGCCCAAGCGCGTGCTGATTATCGGCGGTGGTGATGGCGGTATTTTGCGTGAGGTGATGAAGCACGCCTGTGTTGAACAAGTCACCATGGTCGAAATTGATGCGGCGGTGATTGAGATGGCAAAGCAGTATTTTCCCTCTCATTCTGACGGTGCTTTTGACGATGCGCGTTTGCAGTTGGTGATTGGTGATGGCGTTGCTTTCGTCAATGAAACAAATAAGCGTTTTGATGTGGTCATCTCTGATTCGACCGATCCCTATGGTCCTGCCGAGGCGTTATTCAGTGCTGATTTTTATACCGCCATTCGTCGTTGCTTGAATGATGGCGGCGTGTTTGTTGCACAAAATGGCGTGCCTTTTTACCAGATGGATGAGTTACTCGATACTGCACGTCGTTTCAAGCCGTTATTTGCCGATAGCCACTTTTTCACTGCCGCAGTACCTACCTATGTGGGTGGTGTGATGGCCTTAGCTTGGGGTGCAACAGACCTCAGTTTGCGTCAAACACCATTAGCGGAGCTAAACAAACGTTTTGTTCAGCGTGGATTGTCTACGCGTTACTACACACCGGTGATGCATCTGGCCAGTTTTGCCTTGCCAAGATATGTTGAACAGGCCATTCGGTCAGTTGGCTAATCGCTTAAATGGAGCCTTCGGGTGCCGAGTCTCGCGCCCAGCAGGCTTGCTGAACCACTTCAATAAAGGTCGTTAATAAAGTCTCTCGTTCGCTGATCGTCATGGTATAAGCAGGGGTCAGATAAACCCAAGTAGCAAAGGGACGAATCCAAATGCCAGCACTAATGGCTCTACTTTGAGTGGCTGCGGCTAAGCCAGCTGAATTCATTTCAACCACCGCGACATGTCCTAATACTCTGACGTCAACAACCCCTTCAAGCTGTGTCAAGGGGGTTAGTCGTCTCGTCATCTCTTGCTGCCAAGTGGCTACCTTGGTTTGCCAATCTATTTCATCGAGCAAGTTCAGGCAGGTGCTGGCACAAGCGCAAGCAAGCGCATTCGCCATATAAGTCGGACCATGCATGAATTTGTGTGGTGAGTGCTGACTGATGGTGTCGCTAATGGTTTGACTGGCACAAGTCGCGGCCAGTGTGAGCATCCCTCCCGTGAGGGCTTTACCCAAACAAACGATATCAGGCAAAATCCCTGCATGTTGATGTGCATAATAAGCACCTGTTTTACCAAATCCTGTGGCGATTTCATCGCAAATCAGCAACACGCCATAACGCTGACACAGTTGTTGTGCGCCTTGCAAATAGCGGGGCGAGTAAAAGTTCATCGCCCCAGCACCCTGCCAAATGGGTTCGAGAATCAAGGCTGCAATCTGCTGGTGATGCTCTGCCAAACAAGTTTCGAGTGCTTGTAATGCAGCTTGATGCGAATGTTGCTCGTTAAATCCATATGCAGGAGGTGGCACAAAAAAGGTGGTTTCACTGGCTTGACGAAATAACTGATGCAAGCTATCGGGATCGCTGACACTCATCGCTCCCCAAGTGTCACCATGATAGCCATGCTGTAAGGCAACAAAACGATTTTTGTGTGGCTGACCCAAAGCAGAACAGTATTGTCGCGCCATTTTCATGGCAACTTCGACCGCTACGGATCCTGAGTCGCTGAAAAAAATAGCGGGGTTGTGTGGCAAATTTTGCGCTAAGTTTTCTGCCAGTTGTTCTGCCGCTGGGTGACTCAGGCCACCGAACATGACATGAGAGAGGCGTTGGCTTTGTTGGGCAATGGCTTCCACCAACGCAGGGTGATTGTAGCCAAAAATCGCTGTCCACCAACTGGCAATACCATCTAATAGACGACTGCCGTCAGCGAGATACAAGTAATGGTTTACGGTGCGGTTAATGGCTAAGGGAGTTGGTTTTGCAGGCAAGCTATTGTAAGGATGCCAAGCTTTGGATAGTGAGTTAGACATTGCCTGCCGCAGTGGTTTCTTTCGGTGCTTCATCGAGTACATCCAATGGACGTTGTTTAGGGCGGGTAAAGCGCATCACACTGTAAGTAATAATCGAAATGCCTAAAATGCTGACAAAATAAACACCAAAAGAGAAGAGCGTAATGAAAAATGGTCCGCCAGGAATGGGGATGTTGAGAAAAAAGGGTTCGCCTTGACCAAGGTAAATAGAGCCAAGCATCGCACCCGCAATAATGGCAATCGAGTCAAGTATCCACGCATGAATGACTTTTTGTGCCATACGGGATAATAGAAAGCTTTGTAAAAAGGCATTAACAACAAAAATACCCAATAAAATGGGCACAAACCACTGTGAAAATAAGAAGATATGTTCATAAATGAACATCCACATATCGGGTAAGGGAATATCACCGTTAGTGGGTAGCTGGTCAATAAAGTTGAATAAGCCAACGGTAAGAAAGCTTAGCCAAAATACCAAAAAGGTGTCAAAAAAATTGGCAATCGCATAGCTAATGAAGCTATCTGGCTGGTTTTTCATGAAGTCAGTCTAAGTTGTAAATTAAGCTTAAAGAATAGTTTATTATTTTCAGTGTAGATTAAGCCAAACCTATGCCGTGTACTAGAGGGGGTATCAAAAAAAGCGTGATTATAAAAATAGTCTTTTAATAGTTTTGCCTGATTCGTATGATAAAACACTAAATTACCTTCTTCTGTAACCAATAAAACCCCTGTTGCTGATAAATTGCCGTCCCATTCTGTTGTCGGAAAAATACCCAGCATGGTGTTTTGTACAAAATCTTTCAAACGAATGCTGATTTCCACTGCTTTTTGTGGATTGTCTAAGGTTTTCGGATAGTTTGATAGATACTTTTGCCCATCGTTACTAAAAAAGCTGAGTAATGCATTGGCAATGATCGAGGGCATGTTAGAGTCTACTTTTCGTAGGTTTGATTCGTAAACACTGTTTTCGCAACCATAAAATTTGAGTTGTCCACCAAGGTCATGAATCGCCTGAATTCTGTCTCTTATTTTAGCTTTTGTTTCAATATTGTTAATTGCATCAATTTGTTCTGAATTAATCGGTTGATTATGGCTAATTTCATAAATAAAATTGGTTGCTTGGGATGCATTCAGTAATGTTGGTGCTGCACCCAAGAAAGATTTGATCCCAATTCCTTGTTCACTGAATGTTTGCTGATTTTCTTCAAAGCTGAGGGTAATATCCGCTTTATCTTTCGATGTGCCTTTTGTTTTACTTAAGTGCAGTTGAGCGATAGCATCATCAATTTTTTGATTGAAAAACGTACTTTTACCTTGTTTAATTTCGTTTTCGATTTGAGTAAGTTCCAATGCTGAAAATAAATCGGATAGTTGAATGATTTTGCTTATGTTATTACTAATCGTTTCAATGCCGATATCGTGCAGGTTAATCGTTGTTGTGTCATTCTGAATGCGAATAACGCGGATTTGTTGTATCGGATTGCCCTGTTCATCGCCATAATTGATAAGGCGTTGATTAATGACTTTAAGGAGTGCGTAGACTTCACTCAATTCTCCCTTATTTTGCTTTGGCATTTCCGTTTCTAAACTATGTTGTGTGATATAACGTAAAACTTGTTTTGCAATTGCGTAGACAACTGGAACACAAACACTGTTACCTAACTGTTTCATGGCTTGTGTTTTAGAAACAGGGAAGTGAAAGCTTGGTTCAAGTCCCATCATTTCAGTTGCTTCTTTTAAACCGATGCGTTTAACTTCGCCATTAACACGATAAAACTCCCAATTTCTGCGGTCATCAATTGTCGAACCTTTGCCGCCAACACGTAAAGTAAAACCAATTTTTTTATCGCAAGTCGCACCAAAAATATCAGACATTGTTTTTACAAGCGGAACAGGATGAGGGAAGGAGAAAGCTGTTTGTGTGTCAACTAATGAACGATTAAAACCAACAATAAAAATACGTGCTCTATGTTGAGGGACATTAAAATCAGAGGCTTTAATAACCTTATAGAAAACCTCGTAGTTGAGCTTTTTTAGAAAGCTTAGAATGGTAGCAAAAGTTTTGCCATCATCGTGATTGAGTAAATGGCGAACATTTTCTAGGATAAATGCTTTGGGTTGTTTTGCTTCTAATATATCAACAATGCTAAAAAAAAGGTTGCCTCTTTCTGAGTTGTCACCATCCTTAAAGCCTTTTTTCTTGCCCGCTTGAGAGAAAGGCTGACAAGGAAAGCCCGCGCATAATAAATCATGATCGGGGACTTGGCAAGGCGATATAGCACGTATGTCGTCATTAAAAATGGCATCATCAATACCATGATTGTGTTTGTAGGTTTCTCTTGCGTGTGTGTCTATTTCTGAGGCAAAAACACACTCACCACCCATTTTTTTTAACGCGCTGTGAAAGCCACCAATTCCAGCAAATAAATCAATAAAAGTAAACGAAGTCTGTGCTGTTTCTTGATTGTGAGTGTGAAATGATTGTTGTTCCAATTCAGAAAATAAATCAAAATTAGCATCAAACACAGTTAGCAACCTGATTTTTAAGCACGTGCATTTTTCGCTAAAAAATCCGCCAAACGCGTCATTGCACCTTCCAGCTCTTGCATACTGGTGGCAAAAGACAAGCGCATATAACCGTCACTGCCAAATGCTGAACCTGGAACTAACGCGAGATCACTCTCTTCTAAAATACGGGTTGCCAGTTCTGTGTCGGTCGCACAGCCTGTAGCTTTCATAGCACCACGCACATCAAAGAAGTTGTAGAAGGCACCATCGGGCGATAAGGCTTTAATGCCAGGCATGGCATTTAGTGCTTGGGTAATAAAAGCACTGCGAGCTTTAAATGCTTTGACCATGTCGCCAATAAAGGCTTGATCGCCATTTAATGCCGTCACGGTGGCTGCTTGTGAAATAGAGCAGGGGTTAGAGGTGCTTTGTGATTGCACTTTTTTCATTTCATTAATCAGTGCTAAAGGACCAGCACAGTAACCAATACGCCAGCCTGTCATGCTGTAGGCTTTAGATACACCGTTTAGCGTCACGGTACGTTCTACCATTTCAGCACAAGCGTTTAACCAAGTACTGAAAGGGGTATCGCCAAGAATAATGTGTTCGTACATATCATCGGTGGCAATCAGTATCTGTGGATGTTGCGCTAATACATCGCCCAAGGCGCGCATTTCCGCCTTGCTGTAAACCGCACCCGTTGGGTTAGAAGGGCTATTGATAACAAATAATTTTGTTTTAGGCGTAATTGCTGCTGCCAGTTGAGAAGGTGTAATTTTAAAACCCTGTTCGATACCTGCTTGCACCACCACTGGTTTGCCGCCCGCTAACAGCACCATATCTGGATAAGAAACCCAATAGGGTGCAGGAATAATCACTTCATCACCTTCATTTAGGTAGGCTTGGCACAGGTTGTAGAAACTTTGTTTGCCGCCTGATGAGACTAAAATTTGTTTTGCTGTGTAGTCTAATCCATTTTCACGCTTGAACTTGGCAATAATAGCTTCTTTTAATTCAGGTGTACCATCGACAGCCGTGTAACGTGTTTTACCCGCTTCAATCGCATCAATGCCTGCTTGACGAATATGCGCAGGTGTGGGGAAATCTGGCTCACCCGCACCTAGGCTGATAATGTCACGTCCCTGACGTTTGAGTTCGAGGGCACGAGCAGTGACCACGAGGGTCGGTGATTCCTTGACGGCAAGGACGCGTTGAGCGAGTTGCATGATGGTGATGACTTCTCTTTTACGAAAATGAGGTTGATTTAATCAAATGTTCATAATTATAGCGAAATTTTGGCGCTAATCCTAGGAGATTTAACCATTTGGCGTGCTTTTTAACAGGGCTGCGTTAATGCGAATTTGTATGCGTCGATTTTGCGCTTTGTGTTCTGGGCGATCATTGTCGAAGAGAGGGGCGAATTCACCTTTGCCGGCAAGGCTAAAGCGTTCAGGAGGAAGCTTTGATTCGCTTTGCAGTTGCATCATCACCGCTTGCGCACGCAAGGCCGACAATTGCCAGTTGTTGCGTAAGGGGCTTGTAGTGGCAATGGCATCGTTGTCGGTGTGTCCTTCAATAATGATGTCGGTATGCCACTCCAGTCCGGCGGCTTGCATCGACTGAATGAGTTTGGGATAGTTTTGAGGCACTTGAATGATCGGAAGTTGGGGTAACTGCTGAGCAATGCGTTGGATCAATGCACTGAGCGTGGCTGAGGGTTGCGTTTTGGCGCTTTCAAAAGCATCGGGCGTATTGATGGTTATTAAAATGCCTTCGTTATCACGAGATAGACTGACGCCAGTGAGCTGTTGTTCGGTTAAGGCGAGTTCCAGTGTGCGATAGCTACGTTCAATTTGACCATCAATCCATTGATGGACTTGTTTGACATCGCCTTTGTTTAACACGAGTGTCATGATAAAAAAGCAAATGAGTAAGGTAACTAAATCACCAAAGGAGAGTAGCCAGCTTTTGCGTGCTTTACTTTCATGGCGTGTCATGATCGTACTGCTTCTGATGGATATTCAGTTGAATATAGATTTCAATACGACGATTATCGGCGTAGTTCATGACATCGTTTTTAGGTCTAAAACTACCGAGTCCAGCAATGGCAAAGGTTTTGGCAGGCAGTTGTAGTTTTTGTTCCAATAACTCTTGAATGGTCATTGCACGTGCGGTGGATAATTCCCAGTTACTGGGAAAGCGTGCGCTTTTCATGGGTTGTGCGTCGGTATGACCTTCTACCAAAAGTTGCAGCTGTAACTGCTTTGTGGCGCGTGTCATGGCTTGAATTTGTTGATCATGTCGTTGGGCGAAAGACGCCAGTTGTAATTGATCCAGTAATACGCTCAGTTCAATCAGTCGATTTTGCCAAGCGGGTGCGAGTTTGTCAGAGCCTAGTGGAAACAGTTCATCGCCATTATCTTGGGTTTGTAATGTTAAACGTATGCCTTTGCTCACGGTGTTTTCAACTTGTAACCAATCCAGTTTGAGCTGTTTTTTAATGGCAAGCGTTTGCTTAAAAAGTTGCATTTGCACTTTTTGAAAATTGCGCTTTTCACTGTTTTGCTCCAAGCTAACCATATTCATTGACAGAATAAAGAAGGCGAGTAACGAGGTGAAGAGCGAAATGTAGGTGAGCAGCCAAGCACTTTCTCGATCCATTTTGGGAAAGTTAACTGAAAGAGAGGGTTTTAAACGATGGCTGTTCATCTTTCTCGTTGCTCGTTAATATCGTCGCGAAGACGTTTTGAAACAAACATCAGCAGTTCATCTTTAATGCGCAATGGCAATTCTTGGCGGTGAATGGCCAATATGCCCATCATGATGATTTCAGCTTCACGAATTTCTTGTTTAGACAAATTACTCAATTTGCCCGCTATGGGTAAAAAGATAAAGTTAGCCAGTAACACACCATAAAAAGTGGTCACCAGTGCCACGCCCATGCCTGTGAGCAGTTGCTGCATCACATCATTACCCTCGCTCATGGCGAAGTTGTCGGCGGGATTGGTATTGCCTTGCATGCTCATCATCATAATCAGTCCCATCACTGTCCCCAGCATACCAAAGGCGGGGGCATAAGAGGCCATGTTATAGAACATTTCCTGACAGTTGGCATGGCGCAGCTGCATGCTGGATAACTCGTTGTGTAGGTTGCGTTCGAGTGTATTGTTATCGTTGGTCATTAATAGCTCGGCTAATCCAAGTCGAATAAATCCGTGATCAATTGTGTCTATGTGTTTTTCTAATGCGAGTCTACCTTGACGTTGTGCGATAATGGCGAGGTCGAGCAACTCATCAATAACGAGTTTTTCAGAACGACTTTCGCGACTCATGGCGATCCAAATGCCTTTGAATAAGCAGGTTAGTTGATTGAGCGGATAATTGATTAACACGGCTGCCAGCACCCCACCCACGACGATTAGCGCCGAGCGAGCATCAAGAAAAGCGGACACAAAATGCATTTGTTGGTAATCGAACATGCTGGAAATGATGACGATTATGCCGAGCATTAGGCCGAGTAGGGTGGCAAGTTTGTTCATTATGGTTAAATTAGTATAGGGTGTGTTTGGCTCATCATAGCTTTTCGGTTAACTTCATTGACTATTGATAAAGCACAAAGTGAACCAACTCTTTATTTTCGAGGATGATTGTAGGCTTTTTATGACCTTAACAACAGAAATTGTGATTGACATTCGCCCAGAAGCGGAGTTTTTGCAAGGACATCAGCAGGGTAGTGTCTATTTCGATGGGGTTGCCGCTTTATCAGAGCGTCAATACGAATTACCAGAACCACAGCATGTCATGACCATTGTGCATGGCTCGGAGCAAATCGCTGATTTGTTAGCTTGGATCCAAACCAAAGGTTATCAACACACGCAATTGCAATTTTGGTCTGAAGCTTTTAAGGAGCATCTAATACGGCAGCAAGCTTTGTCGACGGGAATGTCCGATGGCTACGCTTGGCGTCCATCTAAAGTGGTTGAGTATTTTACCAATCACGTCGCTTTGCCCGATGATGTTCAATTACGTCAAGGCTTGGATATTGGCTGCGGTGCTGGACGAGATTTGATTTATTTGGCTATGCAAGGCTGGCAGATGACAGGGGTTGATGTGCGCTGGGAAATGCTGGAAAAAGCGCAAGCACTAGCCATGCGCCAACAGGTTTTCATCACCACTTGGCATAGGGACTGTGAGCAGCTTGTTGATCCCTTTGCTGACTTGGCAGATGCGAGTGTCGGTCTCATTAACGTCGCGCGCTATTTGCATCGCCCCTTGTTTCCAGTCATCAGACGTTTATTAGCGCCTAAGGGGTATCTGGTCTATCATACCTTTATGCAGGGCTGCGAAGCCTTTGGCAGTCCAAAAAACCCGCGTTTTTTACTGGCTTCTGATGAATTGTCCAAGACTTTTTCTGACTATCAGATTTTGCTTGATGAGGTCATCACTCTAGCGGATGGGCGACCAATGGCAGCCTTTATCGCCAGAAAACCTTAAGCTAGTAAAACCT
>CAZYER010000025.1:18696-23217 GCA_964646525.1 uncultured Francisella sp.
AAAACCTTAAGCTAGTAAAACCTGAATAAGAAGCGAATCTCACTATTCAGACTTTCCTTTCAGACATTTTCTAGCTATGAATAATGGTTTTTAGATTGGTAAACTCTAATAAACCCAAGCGGCCCATTTCTCGGCCAACACCAGAGTTGCCTGTACCACCAAAAGGTAAACGTGGGTCAGAGCGCATTAAGCCATTAATATAGGTACACCCCGTGCGCAGGTTTTCAGCAATGGTTTGCGCCGTGGTGCTGTCTTGAGTGAAGACAGTCGAACCCAGCCCAAAATGACTGCTGTTGGCTAATGAAATGGCATGTTGAATATCGCTGGCTTTGGTAATGGTGGCGACAGGACCAAAAGTTTCCTCGTCAAATGCTTTCATGCCAGGCATAGCATTAGCGAGTAATGTCGGTTGATAGCAGCCAGCATGTTCCGACCATTTGGCACCACCACAACACAACTCAGCGCCTGAGTTAAGTGTTTCGGCCACTTGTTCATGTAATTCGTCACAGTGTTGGGCGCGTGCGAGTGGTGCTATGTCCGTTTCTGGATCCATTGGGTCACCCATTTTTAGCTGTTGAATGCGTTCAGTTAGCGCTTCACAAAAATCAGCATAATGATATTTGTCGATAATGAAGCGTTTGGCGGCAATGCAGCTTTGTCCCGAATTGGCAAAGCGTGATTGAATAGCCGTATCTAACGCCAAGTTGAGATTGGCATCTTCTAACACAATAAAAGGGTCAGAACCGCCTAATTCTAGGACAACTTTTTTGAAGTCTGCAGCCGCTGCTTGCGCAACCGAACGCCCTGCGGGTTCACTACCTGTAAGACTGACGCCACGAATGTGTGGATGGCGAACCAGTTGCTCAACCTGATTTCCTGGCACAAAAACAACATTAAACAATCCCTCTTTGAAGCCAGCTTCTTGAAATAAGGTGAATAGTGCTTGTGCACATAAGGGCACATTGCTCGCATGCTTTAACAACACGCTATTGCCCGCGATGATGGCTGGAATGGCGGCACGAATGACTTGCCAGAATGGAAAATTCCAAGGCATGACTAATAAAATAACCCCTAACGGAAGGGGTTGCACGAAGCTTTTGCGTGCTTCTGTGGCAATATATTCAGGTTCTAACCAGTCGATGCTATGGCTGGCATAGACCTCGCACAACCAAGCGCATTTGTCTATTTCTGCCAGTGACTCGATATAGCACTTTCCCATTTCTTGTGTAATGAGTCGAGCAAGGGTTTCGCGCTGTTGGCGTAGTAACAGAGCGAGGGCTTCAATCGGTTCAAGTCGTTCATAGATGGCAAAATGCTTATGCCAATTTTTAAAGGCTTGTTGGGCTTTTTGCAGAGTTTGCTCAAGTTCATGTGCTTCGGTGAATGCAATTTCTGCTAGGAGCTCTCCCGTCCAAGGATTGCGACTGATTTGCGTCATTGGGTATCTCGCATCACTTGACTGCCCCAGCGTGTCGCTGTTAAGTAATGATTGGAGATGTCCATAATAGCCGCATCTTCATAGGTCAAAGACATGAGGTCGGCATAAGGGTTTTCAAATTGTTTGGCAATCCATAAGGCTTGTCCAACCGGACCTTGATAATCGAGCATGGCCGTTTTTAAATGATCGGCAATCGGCAGTTCATCCAATACTTCGTCTTGCGGTAGGTCGAAGTATGCTCCCAGTGTCGAGAACAAACCCACTAAAAAATAGCTGTCTTTTTCGCCTTTATGTCCACCATGTTCGGCTAACTGCTCACAAAGCTTGGCGCGTACGAGCGATGTTTCCATCAGAGCTTGAGGTTTTTCATCCACTTCGGACATCAAAATCATGCTAATCCATAGTTTTAAGCGCTTCAATCCCATGTAACGAATGGCATCGCTAATCGAGGTTACTTTGATGGGCAAATTATGCTGTGGTTGATTAATCGCTGTCAGTAATTTATGACTCAGTGCGACATCATGACTGATAATTTCTGCTAAGACGGCTAACTCTGTGTCATTATTGTTGACTTTAGAAAGCAGCTGTAACAAATTTAACTTGCTGGCGCTCAGTTTCTTGCCATGTAACACGATCGGATTAGTGAAGAAAAAGCCTTGAAAGTAATCGAAACCACTTGCTTTTAGGTCGTGCAAGCAACTTTCGTCCAACACATCTTGAGCAATGACTTTTAACGAGGCTTTATGGAGTTTTTCAATAACATCCCGATAATTCTGACCAGCACAAATGTCAGATTTAACTTTAACATATTGACAGGCGCTGGCAACACGGTCATGGTCGGCACTGTTTGGTTGATAATCGCTTAAACATAAGCGAACACCACCTTGGCGTAAGATTTTCAGGAGTTTGAGTGTTTCGGGTTGTTGTGCCACTGATGCTTCAATTTCAATGATCAGATGGTCGGGATTGGGTATGAGATTCAGTAGGCTCTCGGATAATTGCAATTGATTGGCGCGTAAAAAAATGAGTGCACCGCCCGCCAATTCAGTCAAATCGTGTGTTTGGTGTAATTGCACAAAACAATCCATGGCAACTTGACCACTACTGGTGATGGGCTGCATGATGAGTTCATAACCAATGATGGTCATTTGTGTATCGAGAATGGGTTGTCTAAGTAAGGTTACGTCGTTCAACATGCATACCTCTTGATGGTTATTATTCGAATTGTTGATATTACTTTAGCTCAGCTTAGTCTGGCTTGCAAGGCATTAAGTGCTGTTTTTGTGCGTAATTTAGAGTGCGTTTCCTTTTGTGATGCCTATCTTGTATAATATTGAAAATTTTAAATTAAGGATATCAATATTATGCCCGTTTCTCGTGTAATTAATTTGTTTGCTGGTCTGATGATCATGATTAGTATCTTGTTGGCTCACATGTCGGGTTCTGTCGATATTACGGAAATGAGTTGGTTGTGGTTGACTGCTTTTGTGGGTTTTAATCTGTTCCAGTTTTCAATCACTGGTTTTTGTCCACTAGACAAAATGTTGCGTAAGATGGGCTTTAAAGATAGCGCTGACTCTGGATGCGGTGCGGGTGGTTGCGGATCTCATTAAGTTGATTCGTTTTGCTGCTTAATTAAAAAACCGCCGATAGGCGGTTTTTTATTAGGTACATTTGTAAGTGTAAGCAAATGATCAAATTGGTTTGGGCTTCGACACAATCAATGTGCTCTTAGCCCCACACTTTACGTCTCGCCTGTACGCCGTTGGCGAGGGCTTCTAAACTATCGACACTGGCTTCCCAGCCTAGGCAACCATCGGTGATGCTTTGACCGTAGGTGAGGGCGCAATCGGCTTGCACGTCTTGGCGACCTTCTACCAAATGGCTTTCGATCATCACGCCCATAATGCTTTTATTACCAGCAGTGAGTTGCTCGGCAATATTGTCCGCTACCAAAGTCTGCTTACGAAAGTCTTTGTTGCTGTTGGCATGGGAACAGTCAATCATTAACTTTTGACGCACACCCGCTTTAGCGAGCTTATCAATGGCATCGGCGACATGAGCCGCTGAGTAATTAGGTTCACCATTGCCGCCACGTAAAATAATGTGGCAGTCATCATTACCTTTGGTATGGAAAATGGCTGAACGCCCTTCTTTGGTTAGCGACATAAAAATGTGCGAACGCTCCGCCGCGCGAATGGCGTCAATGGCAATATTGACGCTGCCATCGGTACCATTTTTGAAACCAACGGGACAAGACAAGCCAGAAGCTAACTCGCGATGCCCTTGGCTTTCGGTGGTTCGCGCACCAATCGCACCCCAACTGACCAAGTCGGCAATATATTGTGGTGAAATGAGGTCTAAAAACTCAGTCGCTGCTGGCATGCCCATGCTGTTAATATCCAGCAGTAAGCCACGCGCCAAGGCTAACCCCTTATTGATTTGAAAAGACTCATCTAAATTCGGATCGTTAATTAAGCCTTTCCAACCGACCGTTGTACGCGGTTTTTCAAAGTAAACACGCATGACAATCAGTAGGTCTTTTTCGTAGCGTTTTTTGACTTCTAGTAAGCGGCTGGCATACTCACGTGCGGCATCAGGATCATGAATCGAGCATGGACCGACAACAACGAGTACACGGTCATCATTGCCATTTAATATGTCATGTATCTGGGCGCGTGTATCATGAATTAACTTAGACGCACGCTCAGTCATGGGATAACGAGCGTGTAACTCTTGCGGTGAAATGACTTCGGTCATAGTGCGAATGCGCAGGTCGTCGGTAGCGTACTTCATGGCGTTATGGCTGCATAAAAATAAAATTAATAGCCTTATATTATCCCATAAATCAAGGTTAGTGGCTAGTTTCGTGCTCATGGACTTTGTTAAGAGCTGGCAATAATGAGTAGGAAACCTCTAAAAACCTAGCTTCGCTCGTTTTTAGACTTTCCAATTTTGTTTTTAGCTGAAAGAAGGGGTTTTATCAATGTGTTACATGCTATTTTTAGCAACCCCTTCCTTCAGGCTTCCTACCCATTGGGTTATTAAATGTTTCCAGTAGTTTAATAAGTAGTTTAATAACG
>CAZYER010000026.1:0-23120 GCA_964646525.1 uncultured Francisella sp.
GTATTTTCAGCGCCAGCACTCCGGCCAAGACGATCATGCCTGCTGACACAGCCAAGCAAGCCTCCAGCCCTGCTACTTGATAAACATAACCCGATAGCACTGTTCCCACCAAGCGACCACCGGCATTGGCCATATAATAAAAACCCACCTGCTTAGACGTGCCATCGGCATCGGCATAGGCAACAATGAGGTAAGAATGAACCGCTGAATTGATCGCGAAGAATACACCGAACGCCAGCAATCCAACCAAGACCACCGTTTGCGCGTCCCAAGACAGACTCACCGCCATCAACAGAGGAATGGATGCCAGCAGCAACGCCCAGAACACGGCTGTTCTAGCCGTTGGGTTTTGCTGTTTACCCA
This sequence comes from uncultured Francisella sp., assembly GCA_964646525.1. GTDB lineage: Bacteria > Pseudomonadota > Gammaproteobacteria > Thiomicrospirales > Thiomicrospiraceae. Next base: position 364 of record CAZYER010000026.1, read on the forward strand.
ACCATTGTGGCGTCGTCGCTTGCACCATGCCATAGCCGATAATCCACAGTGCCATAAAACTGCCGATTTGCGTGTGCGACCAACCCAACACACTGGCAGCAAACACAGGCAAGGCAACGACAAACCAGACATCTCGCGCGCCAAACAAGAAAAATCTTGCTGCAGATAGCCAATTCACCGCCGATGAATGCGAAAACATCTGCGCAAACTTAGGCTTGTTACTGGCTTTACCTAAAGCAGCATCAAGGGTGAAGATTGAAATCAGCAGTGCGATACCGAGCAGTACCATCATTGCCCACATGGCTTGAGCAAACCCTAGCCACTCCAGTAACACTGCACCTAAAAAGAAACCGACACCTTTTAAGGCATTTTTAGAACCCGTTAGCAACGCCACCCAGCGATAAAGCCGACCATCGGCATCACTGGCAAGTGTTTTAATCGAGCTTTTGGCACTCATCTTATTCAGGTCTTTGGCAATTCCAGACAATGCCTGAGCCACCATCACATAAGCCACACTCAACCAAGCCTCTGGCACGGTGAGCATTGCCAATGCAATCATTTGAATGCCCAGCCCTAAATTCATGGTGACGTTTAAGCCTGCCCTAGCACCCAACCAACCGCCCAATAGATTGGTGACAATGCCAAAAAACTCATAGAACAGAAACAACATCGCCAATGCCAGCGGGCTGTAGCCCAACTGATAAAAATAGAGCAACACCAACATGCGTAAGGCACCGTCGGTGAGGGTAAACGCCCAATAATTGCCCGTAACAATGGCATATTGTTGTTTCAAGTTCATCGCCTTCTCCTAGCCTTGACCTACTAAGGCTTGATTGGCGCGTCCGACTTTCATCGTCAGTTCCATCATACTCTGCATATAACCAATTTCATTGTCATACCAAGCCAAAACTTTAACCTGTGTGCCGTTGATAACACGCGTTGATAGGGCATCAATCACCGATGAACAGGTTTCGCCTTCGTAGTCTACCAATACCAACGGCAGTTCTTCGTAGCCCAAAATGTCTTTTAGATAGCTTTCAGAGGCTTCTTTGAACAGGCGATTCACCTCTTCCACCGAGGTTGGACGTTGCATTTCCATCACCAAGTCAGTCAATGAGGCATTCATAAAGGGAACACGCACGGCAATACCATCTAAACGACCATTCAATTCAGGGAAAATACTGCCAATCGCTGATGCCGAACCTGTCGAAGTCGGAATCAGCGATTCAAACGATGAACGCGCCCGTCGCCAATCCTTATGACCATGATCGACCACTTTTTGCGTATTGGTGCGGTCGTGCATGGTGGTAATCGAACCGTGAGCAATACCGATCTGTTCGTGCAGTACTTTAATGACAGGCGCGATGCAATTGGTGGTACAAGAAGCGGCGGTAATCAGCGTGTCTTCGCCCTCGACAAAAATATCATCATTAATGCCCATGACGATGTTTTTCACGCCTTCCTTGAAAGGCGCGGCAACAATAATTTGTTTCACGCCTTGATCGAAATAAGGCTGAACCTGCTCACGGGTACGAAATTTACCCGTACACTCCAATACCACATCGAGATTCAAGGCACCCCAATCAAAATCAGACAATGCTTTATGTAACGAATAGCCGATACGTTGATTACCAATGATAATGGCATTATCTTATGCCGTGTTTAACGACGGCGTCAATTGCCTCATCTTTGAGTTGCTGATCGTATTTTCTTTTTGCCATTGAGTTCTGCTCCGTAATAAGGATAGTTTAACTAATCCTTGTACGAAATAGTGTAGCCAGTCCAGATTAAGAATAGAGCAACTCAGCTTCAATGCCCAAACGCGCGATAGCGCTCATCCATTCGGGCGTGGGTAATAACGACAATAACTCGGCATTACCTTGTTGCAATAAAGGCACTTGCCAACCTGCCTGCCGCCAAGCGAAACGCACTGGCTTGCCTTGCTCATCATCACGCGCACTGGCTAAAAGTTGCAACAGCCCTTGCGCGTCCCAATCGGCATCAGCATGAAGAGTTAACATAATGGCTTTCGCTTGTTCAATATAAGCCTGCTCGAAAGGAATAATGCGGCTAGCACGCAATCGTGCTTGACCTGAATAACCATCTAGCGATAGCTCACCATCGACCACCACCAGATCATCCACCGCCAATTTGTTCAGTACCTCACTGCCCAAGTCACCAAAAGCCGACACTTCTAATACTTGATCTTGATCTTCAATGGCGACAAACACCATACGATCACCCCGTTTACCGATTTTGGTACGCAAGGCATCAATACGACCCGCTAATAACACCTTCTGTCCGCCACGTTTACCAAAGTCGGCCGCTTTGGGTTCAGGTAAGGTTGCTAGCGTATGAGCAAAACGACGCGCACGCTCACGCACACTATCAAATGGATGACCACTTAAAAAGAAACCTAACACCGCTTTTTCTTTGCGCAATAACTCATCTAACGGGGTTTCATCACAAGGGTCGTATTCACAAGTGGCGACCACATCGTCCATGGCAAAAGCATCGCCGAACAAGTCGTTCTGACCGCTAGCAATGCGCGCCGCTTCTTGCTGAGCATGATCTAACGCTTTGGTAAGGTTAGCATGTAAGGCTGCTCGATGGGTTCCCAACTCATCCATTGCGCCAGCATCAATCAAGGCTTCAATCATACGACGGTTAAGTTGTTTGTTGGTGCGCACACAAAAATCGAAAAGGTCTTTGAAAATGCCGTTCGCGCTACGCTCTTTCACCACCTCGGCCAGCGCATCTTCACCCGCACCTTTCACAGCGCCCAAGCCGTAGCGAATCGCATTCACCGTTTGCACCGAAAAACCGACTGAGCTTGCATTGATGGATGGTGGTAACACCGTCAAGCCCATCGAGCGACACTCTTTGAGCATGTGCACCACTTTGTCGGTGTTGTCCATATCGGCCGTGAGTACCGCTGCCATTAAATAGGCGGGATAATGAGTTTTTAACCAAGCGGTTTGGTAAGAAACCAAGGCATAAGCAGCCGAATGCGATTTGTTAAAGCCATAGTTAGCGAACTCTTCCATGATATCGAAGGTACGCCCAGCAATTTCAGGATCGATGCCATTCGCTTCGGCACCAACCCGAAAGGTTTCGCGCTGACGCGCCATCTCAGCGGCATCCTTTTTACCCATCGCACGACGCAATAAGTCAGCACCACCCAGACTATAATTGGCCATAATCTGAGCAGTTTGCATCACCTGTTCTTGATACAAAATGGTGCCATAAGTCGGATTCAAAATCGGCTCTAGACAAGGGTGCAAATATTCAACCTTTTGCCGCCCGTGCTTACGGTTAATAAAGTCATCCACCATGCCCGAACCCAAAGGACCGGGACGGAACAAGGCCACCAGAGCGACAATATCCTCAAAACAATCTGGCTGTAAGCGACGAATCAAGTCTTGCATACCACTAGACTCTAACTGGAATACCCCGGAGGTATTGCCGGTTTTAATCATGGTGTAAGTTTTTTCATCATCCAACGGAATACGACTAATATCGACAATCGGACCATCGGCACGCGCCTCACCCGTTTCGCGCATCACCGCTGGTAAGCTGCCTTGGTTAATGCCTTTGACCGCCCAATCAATAATCGTCAACGTACGCAATCCCAAAAAGTCGAACTTCACCAGTCCAACGGCTTCGACATCGCTTTTATCAAACTGCGTCACCAAGTTACTGCCATCGGCTTCGCAATACATGGGAGCAAAGGTCCATAAGGGGCGCGGACCAATCACCACCCCGCCGGCATGACGACCGACGTTACGCGCCAGCCCTTCTAGCTTTAAACCTAAGCGAAGTAAGTAAGCGACCTCTTCATCATTCTCGAACTTGTCTTTTAACTCGGGTTCTTTTTCAATCGCATCTTTTAGCGTAATGCCCAATTCATTGGGAATGAGTTTAGAAATACGATCGACAAAACCATAAGCAAAACCCAACACTCGCCCCACATCACGAATCACCCCTTTCGCTGCCATGGTACCGTAGGTAATGATTTGCGACACATGGTCTCGTCCATAGGTACGCGCCACATAATCAATCACTTCGTCACGCCGATCCATACAGAAATCCACGTCAAAGTCGGGCATAGATACCCGCTCGGGATTAAGGAAACGCTCGAACAGTAAATCGTAAGGCAAGGGATCTAAATCGGTGATTTTCAGCGCATAAGCCACCAGCGAACCCGCTCCTGAACCCCGACCAGGACCCACAGGAATACCGTTATCTTTTGCCCATTGAATGAAGTCGGCAACAATAAGGAAGTACCCTGGAAAACCCATTTGGTTAATGGTTGATAGCTCAATCTCTAAGCGTTCTCGATAAGGCTTGGCTTTTTCTTCAAAGTCTGGCGATTGCATATCAAACTGAATTGCCAGTCGTTCATCTAAGCCCTTGCGTGAGGTGTAAGCGAAATACTCATCAATGGTCATGCCATCAGGGATAGGGAAATCGGGCAAATAGTTTTTGCCCAAGGTCAGGGACAGATTACAGGCTTGTGCCACCGCTACCGTATTGGCCAACACCTGCGGCATATCGGCAAAAAGCTCACACATTTCGTCTTGTGAACGCCAATACTGCTGCTCACTGTGTCGCTTAGGACGACTGGAGTCGTCCAACACATAACCTTCTCGAATACAAACGCGCACTTCATGCGCTTCAAAGTCTTCTGGTGCGGCAAAACAGACATGATTCACCGCCACTATCGGCACACTCGACTGCGTCGATAAAGTTACTGCCAGACCAATCCATTGTGCCTCCATCGTCCGACCAGTTCGACTGACCGATAACAACACGCGTTGCGGCATCAAGTCGGTCCATTCCAGCAAAGCAGACGTAGCTTCAGCTAGCCCTTGCGTCAACGCCGTTTTACCCAGCATCGAGTTTTGCCCCAGCATCACCAACAAGCCTTCATGATGCGACTGCAACCAAGACCACTGAATCACTGGCTCACCCGTTTTTTGCCCTTCGGTATAAGCACGACTCATTAAATACGACAGGTTTTGATAACCATCGTAATGCAAACATAAAAAAGTGACTGGACTGAGTGATCCATCTGCTTGTTGCACCTGCATATCCGCACCCGCAATCGGCTTCACCCCAGCCGCCAAGGCTGCTTTATAAAACTGCACGAGTCCGAACATATTGTTCCAGTCAGTCAGGGCTACCGCCACTTGACCATCGCTTGAAGCTAGCTTACAGAGTTGCTTTACACTCAGCGTTGAGTCAATTAATGAAAACTCAGAATGAACAGCCAAATGCACAAAACGGGGGGATAGAGGAAGATCGCTCATAAGCTTCTCGAAAAAACAGATGGCGCTATTATAACATGAGGGAACTAGGGGATTTTACTCCGCCCACAACTCATTAAAGTCAAGCTCGACGGAACAGGTATCAGTAATGATGAAGCTGAACACTTCCTGAGTCGCATCGGTGATTTTGCGATACTTACCTTCAATGCGCTCAAAAATATGAGCAACATTATCAGTTGGATTAACAATCAGATACCAGCGCACACCTTCCCGTTCATAAAGATCAAATTTAAGCGTTCGATCTTTGTGAGCCGTACTGGGCGATAAGATTTCTACAATGAGTTGTGGCGCGCGCGTTAAATATTGTCCAGAGGCTTTAGGACAAATAATTAAATTATCGGGTTGCACCACTGTGTCTTCACTGACCTTCCAATCGACTGCTTGCAATGCTTGGCAATGCCCGCATTTTCGCAATTGCTGAGCCAACTTCCAATGAAGCATTCCAGTCAAAGATTGATGGCGAATATTGGGAGCAGGCGACATGGCAAAAGGAACACCTTCAATCAGCTCCCAATCCCCTTCCCACTGTGCATAGTCATCATAAGTGTAATGAGGGAGATAATCGGTTTTCAATAATGCGCTCATCGTGCACCTCTAATGTGTTAGATTTACTAGCATTATAACAAGGCAAGCAGCTAAAACAACCCCATCTGCGCCAACACAGCCTGCACTGGCGCAAAACTACGTCGATGTTCTGGCAAAGCACCATATTGGGCTAAAACGGCAAAATGCGCTTTGGTCGGATAGCCCTTATGTTGATCGAAACCATAATGAGGATAAAGCTCATGCAAGGCTTGCATTTGTGCGTCGCGTGCAACCTTAGCCAAAATAGAAGCAGCACTGATTGCTGGGACAGTTAAGTCCCCTTTCACAATAGCCTGACAGGGCATGGTTAAGCCTTGTGGACAGCGATTACCATCGACCCAAACAGCCTCTGGCTGTACCGACAACCCCTCAACCGCACGACGCATGGCGAGTAAACTAGCCTGTAAGACATTTAGCGCATCGACTTCTGCCGCTGTAGCCTCTGCAACGCACCAAGCAACAGCTTGTTGCTGAATCTGCTCAACCAAGGCCAAGCGACGTTTTTCACTCAGCTTTTTGGAATCGGTTAAACCTGGCAAGTTAAAATCATCAGGCAAGATCACCGCAGCAGTCACGACCGAGCCAATAAGTGGCCCTCGCCCTACTTCATCAACACCCGCCCATCGAGCATTTAGGTATGTCTTATTCACGTCGCGCTTGCCACCATTGAATCAACTGAGCTACTGCGCTTTGAGCCGCGTTGTGCTTTAATTGATGATGAATATCATCAAACACGGTTAATTGGGCTTGCCTGGTATTTTCGTCAGTCAACAAAGGCAGTAACGCATTCACTAAATTACTAGGTGTGGCTTGATCTTGCAACAGCTCAGGCACGATACCACGATTAGCGATAATATTTGGCAAGGCAATCCAACGTGTGCGCAACATGCGGCTAATAATGGCATGCGACAACCAATGCATACGGTAAGCCACCACCATCGGCGTATGACAAAGCGCCGTTTCTAGCGTTGCCGTTCCCGACGCCACCAGCGCCACATCCGCCGCCGTCACCACTTGCCTTGCACCTTGCTCGGCAACGACAAAACTCACGGCCAAGTCCCCAGCGGATGCCATCAAAGATTGTTTCATCCGTTCATGTAAACAAGGCACCAACACCCGTAAATCGGGCTGTTGTTGCTTGAGTTCAGCAATCGTTTGCCAAAACAAAGGCGCATTGTATTGCCATTCACCGCGACGCGAACCAGGAAGCGCCGCTAATACTTTTACATCTGAGTCAATGCCCAATGCCTGACGAGCCGTCGCTTTATCAGCAACAACAGGGAGTTGATCGGCTAAAGGATGACCAATGGCAACAGCAGGCAAGTCATGTACGAGAAAGTAAGGCGGCTCGAAGGGAAACAGACATAACAAACCGTCTGTTTTCTCCGCCATTTTGGCAGCTCGACCTGGACGCCATGCCCAGACGGTGGGTGCAACTAAGTGATAACTGGGAATATTGCGCTGTCTTAAAAAAGATTCAATGGCAAGATTGAAGTCAGGACCATCAATACCCAACACCAAGTCGGGAGAAGCTTCAGCGAGACGCAGTTTAATCTCGGTTTGTAGGCGTTTCAAACGTTGGTAGTGCTTCAGCACTTCCCACAAACCCATCACCGAAACCTGCTCCATCTGCCACCAATCTTCAACACCCTGAGCACGCATTAACGGACCAGCCATACCAACCAATCGCACACTCGGATCATACGTTCGCCAAGCCTGAGCAATACTGGCACCCAAGGCATCTGCCGAAGGCTCTGCCGCTAACAGCACCACCAGTTTAGGAGAATCAGCGAACGATGCCACGCGTAGCCGATTGTAAGAAAGCAATCAAAGGTTGCAACACATCGGTGGGATCTTCTTGAGCTAACATCGACAGAATGGCACTTTCTAGCGGCGTGCTCGAACGATACAAGGTACGGTACGCGCGCTTAATGACTGAGATTTGCTCAACGGTAAAACCACGGCGCTTTAAGCCTTCACTATTAATGCCATGCGGACGCGCCAAATTACCCGAGACGGTAACAAAAGTCGGAACATCTTGATTAATGACACTGCCCATGCCACAGAAGCTGTGTTCACCTATGCGACAAAACTGATGCACAAGGGTATAACCACCCAAAATAGCATAATCTTCAACAATCACATGACCGGCCAAAGCAACCGCGTTGGCAAAAATGGTGTCATTCCCCACCACGCAATCGTGAGCGATATGCACGCCAGCCATAATCCAGTTGCGACTACCAATGGTTGTTTCACCACGATCTTGAATGGTGCCACGATTTAAGGTGACATTTTCCCGAATGGTATTATCATCACCGATGACCAAACGCGTTGGCTCACCACGATATTTCTTATCTTGCGGCGCTGCACCAACCGAAGCAAACTGAAAGATTTGATTACGCTTACCAATTTGTGTGGGACCATCAATGACCACATGAGGACCAATCACTGTCCCTTCATCAATACGGACACCAGCACCAATAATCGAAAAAGCACCCACACTAACGTCAGGCGCTAGCTCCGCTTTAACATCAATAATGGCACTTGGATGAATCAAACAACTTCCCTCTCGGCACACATTAACTCAGCACTGGCAATCAATTTGCCATCAACATGGGTTTCAGCATTAAACTTCCACACGCCACGCTTGGTTGAGATCACCTGAACATGAAAATCTAAACGATCTCCCGGAACAGTCGGCTGACGAAAACGGCAATTATCCACACCAACGAGATAATAGATAGCATTTTCACTCGGCTTAGATGCACTCGACTTAAATGCCAAAATGCCCGTCGCTTGCGCCATGGCTTCAATGATCATTACACCAGGCATAATCGGATGATCTGGAAAATGCCCCGTAAATTGTGGTTCATTAAAGGTGATGTTCTTGTAGCCTTTCAGGTACTCCATCTCTTTTAACTCTGTCACGCGATCAATCAATAAAAACGGGTAACGGTGCGGTAAATACTGAAAAATGTCTTCGATACGCATGATCATTGGTTGAACCCTTTCGGCTATTTATTTTTCTGGTAGCGATTAAAAAACTATAAACAGCCTTTTAAAAGCTCCTTTTTCTACTGAATCTTAATGTGCTATTCTAATCGCTTACAAACTTTTATGCATCTGGTTGTTACTTATCCAGTCTTTTTTCTACTTGTTTCAGCCGTTTTGCCATCGCATCGAGTTGACGAAAACGCGCCACATTCTTACGCCATTGCGCATTCGGCTCTACAGGCAAGTTACCAGAATAGACTCCCGCCTCAGTTAATGAGTGACTTACTAAAGTCATTGCCGTAATGTGTACATCATCAGCAATGGTTAAATGCCCTGCCACACCCGCCATACCAGCAATGGTGCAACGCTTACCCACTTTAGTACTGCCAGCAACTCCAGAAGAACCTGCCATAGCCGTATTAGCGCCAATGGTAACGTTGTGTGAAATTTGAATCAAATTGTCTAATTTAACCCCTGACTCAATCACCGTATCTTCAATCGCTCCTCGATCCACACAGGTATTAGCACCAATCGACACCTGATTGCCAATAATCACACGACCCAATTGAGGCACCTTCACCCAACGTTCGCCGTCTTTCGCCCAACCAAAGCCTTCACTACCAATGACGCTACCCGATTCAACCATCACGTCATCACCCAACACACAATGATGCAAAATGCTGACATTAGGACCAATCCAGCAGTGCTGACCCATGGCGACACCGCGATCAATAACCGTGTTGGCACCAATCACACAACCCACTCCGATCTGCACATCAGCGCCAATAACCACTCCCGCTGCAATGGAAACATCAGAGGCGATCAACGCTGTCTCATCAATACTTGCTGTTGGGTGAATACCTATAGCCGCTTTAATCGGCGGATGTAATAAATACGCCGCTTTAGCATAAGCAAGATAGGGATTACGAACGATTAAGGCATTACCCTGCCAGGCATCAGCATCCTTAAGCGATAAAATGACAACACCAGCAACACAGCTGGCGAGATAAGATCGATACTTGCTATTCGATAGAAAGCTCAACTGGTTTGGTTGCGCCTGCGCTAAAGTCGCCACCGACTCCACTTGATAATTCGCATCACCACTCAGTTCTGCACCTAAATACTCAGCCAACAATCCTAGCGTCAATGCCATGATGGTTCAATCCTTATGAGCATCTCTAAAAACCTATAGGGTTGGGGGTCTGGGGGAAGGGTTGCATATTAACAGTGTGCACTTGATTTTTTTAAAACCCTTCCACCAGCTGATAAATAAACTGGGAACGCTAAAAACTGATCGAAGCGAGGTTTTTAGTGATTCCCTTAAGGCTTATTCAGATTTTTACGTTTATCAGCTTCACTGGTCAAATAGTTCAACACCTTTGGCGTGATGTCGATGCTATCGCGTGTGTAAGCAATACCATCATAAAGCACCAAATCATACCCATCACGTTCACCCACAGCCTTGATGGCAATATTCACTAAATCTTGTAACTTAGAAAGCTCTTCATTGCGACGAATATTCAACAACTCTTGCACATCATTACGACGACGCTGTAAATCTCGCTTTTTCATCACGATATCGCGCTCTTTCACATCGCGTTGCGCTTCACTCATTACAGCCTTACTTTTTTCGTAATCTTTTGCTAGCCTGTCAATTTCATCATTTAATTTATTCAATTCTCGTTGCTGTGGTGCAAACTCGCGCTCCAAAGCAGCTGAAGCATCTTTCGCCTGGGGCGCCTGATCCAGTAGTTTAGCCACGTTCACCACGCGAACCTTCACGTCTTCAGCCAACGCAGACGTGGCTGTCACCGACAATAACGCTGTTAACAACATACCACTAAACCAACGCATATTTTGCGAACGCATCTTATTATTTCCTTTCATGCAAAACAAAAATTCTTTAACCACGTTGTAGCCTTAAAAAGGCACACCGATGGTGAACTGAAACTCTTGGGTACGATCAATCGTTTGCGGATTGAGTGGCTTCGCATAACTGAAGGTTAGCGGTCCAATCGGCGTAATCCACGAGAAGCCCAAGCCTGTCGACAATCTTAACTCATCCGCCTTAAATTTGTCAGGGTCTGGAAAGACATTTCCTGCATCGAAGAACCAACTTAGGCGCATATTACTACTGTCTTCAATAAACCAAGGACGGAAATTCAGTGCTGCCGACGCTACGGCTAAGAAATCTCCCCCTAGCGCACGACGAGAGCCATCAGTAGCAAAATCATAACGCTGACCTAAACTATAAGCTTCATAACCGCGCACCGTTTGAATACCACCCGCATAATAACGGCGGAAGAAAGGCAGACCGTAACCATCCAAATTACCGTAACCCTTACCATAACCCAGTGTTCCTGTCAGACTTAAACTACTGCGTTCAGTTACAGGTAAATATAACTTTTGTTGAACATCCAGTTGATAGTAGGTCAAATCACCCACCGGCGTAGAAACAGATAAACTACTCGAATGGTAATGCCCTTTATTCGGGAAATAAAACTCATCACGACTATCATGCACATAACTGGTTTTTAATGAGACGTCATTAAACTCTTTCCCGCTACCGTAAAACTCTCGGTACTGACTAATCAAGTTAGGATCGCTTGAAGTTAGCCCAGCGGGTGCCGTATTAGTGGCAAACTGATTGAGTCGATAACCAAAACCGGGGGTTGTTGAATCATTAACTCCTTGAAAGACAATGGACAAACGCTCCGCTTGCAGACCAAAATTCAAACGATCCTCTTCACTGAGCGGAATACCATACATCACTCGACCACCAATGGTATTGGTGCTGTAAGGTGCGAGGAACAGGTAAGCAGCATCAATTTCGCGCCAGAAGAAACCTGCACTTAAACTATCTCCTTCCGGCGTGAAATAAGGATTGGTGATGTTAATGTCATAATTTTTACGCGCCGAAGACGAAGAAATACTAAAGGTAGCGTTGTTACCCGTACCAAAAATATTGCGCTCAGACAAACTAAAGCCCAACAACATATTTTCAACTTGCGAGTAACCAATTGAAGCGGTAATGGCGCCTGTTGGCATTTCTTCAACTTTTACCACCAAATCAACCTGATCGGTACCAACACGCTGCGTTTCAATGTCAACTGTCTTAAAGAAACCCAGACGTTTTAAACGCGTTTGCGACTGACGTACAGCTGAGAGGTTGTAAGGCGCAGCTTCAAACTGACGCAATTCACGGCGTACCACATGGTCGCGCGTACGATTGTTGCCTTTCACTTCAATGCGACGCACATACGCCCGATTACGCGGATTCACGTCAATAACTAAAGCAACAACACCTTTTTCTTTATCTAGCTGTGGCTTAGGTTCCACTTCAGCAAAGGCATAACCCTGCTCAGATAACTTATCTTTGATCGCATTAGTGGAATCGGTAATTTTATTGCGCGAGAATGAATCGCCCACCTTAAACTTTAGCAACTCAGTCATCTTCGCTTCCGTCAATACCGAAGTTCCAGCGAACTTCACCTCACCAATGGTGTATTGACGACCTTCATTAATATTAATATTGACGTAAACACGCGTTTTATCGGACGAAATACTCACTTGCGATGACAAAATTCGGAAATCGGCATAACCTTTGTCCATATAATATGAACGAAGCGTCTCTAGGTCAGCTTGCAATTTGGTTCGTGCATACTGGTCGGCGTCAGTTAACCAAGACCACATCGTTGGTTCGGACAAAGACAGTAAACCCACCAGTTTGCTTTCGTCAAAAGCCTTATTACCGACGATGTTAATTTTGGTAATACGCGCTAACTCGCCCTCTTGCACCTTAATGGTGATACCAACGCGATTGCGATCTAAAGGCTCTGCCTTCGGCTCAACGACCGTCGCATAGTAGCCTTGGTTTTGGTAGCGTTGGCGCACATCTTGGGCAATACGATCCAAATCGGACTCATTGAGAATACGCCCTTTTTTGATACCAATCACTTCTAACGCTTGTAGTAGCTCTTCTTCTTTAATGAGTTTAGAGCCTTCCAATTTAATCTCAGCAATCGAAGGGCGTTCAACCACCTTAATTTTAAGTTGACCATGACTCTGGTAAACTTTAACATCGCTAAAAAAACCAGTAGCGAACAAAGACTTAATCATGTCTTTCACTTGCGCTTTTGACACTTTTTCGGTCATAGGAACACTGATATAACTCAGTGCCGTTTCTGGCGTAACACGCTCCAATCCTTCAAACATCACGTTCGGTGCTGCTTGGGCAAGGGTCATAAAACTCATTGCCAACAGCGAAACACTAACTTGAACCTTCTTTAACACAATCAGCCCCCAAACAGGCGTTTTAAATCACTCGAAATCGCCAGCACTGTCAACCCAACGATCATAACCATGCCGATTTTTTGCCAAACCAGCAAAAAAGACTCAGAAAACTTCCGTCCTCGTACACCTTCAACCGCATACAAGAGTAAATGCCCACCATCTAACAGCGGCAAAGGTAGTAAGTTTAACACGCCTAAGCTCAGACTCAGTAGTGCTATAAACTGAAAAAAACGTAACCAGCCCTGATCTAAACTATTCCCCGCTGCTTGGGCAATGCCAATCGGTCCAGATAATTGTTCTAATCCAGACTGCCCTGTCACTAAGCGACCAATCGCTTGCAAGGTTAGCAAAGTTAAATCGATGAGTTTTTGTGGTGCTTGCTTTAGGGCATCACCGAATGACAGACCTTCTTTTGACCACCAACGACTTTCTAGATCTTCCGGCATTTGTGGGCGCACCCCTAAAAAACCTTGAATCTGCCCATTGTCTAACAACCGACTACCGACAACTAAAGGAAGACTGAGTAACTGACCAGCTCGTTCAACAGTCAATTCAACCCTTGCTTGCGGATTTTCTCGCACCCACTGAGACAGCTCGGCAAAGCCATCCACGCTCAACCCATTCAGTGTCACAACCAAATCACCAATCTGCAACCCAGCCTGATCAGCAGCACTACCTGGCTCAATTGCCGCTAACTTCGCGGGCAAAGGTGGCATGCTTAACGCCAATCCCCAATTTTGTAACTGTTGCTGTGGTTTTGACCAAGCCAAATCGCGCCACGGTTGCGCTGCTACCGTCACTTCCTTTTGTTGTCCTTGCCAATTGGTCAGTGTAAAACGCAACTCATCGTGTGACGCTAACTGACGCAACAATTGAATCGGCAACTGCTCAAACTGGCTAATGGGTACGTCGTTAATCGCATCAATTTGCCACGTCTCTGCACCCGATACCTGCGCCCAAGGCGTTCCCTGTGCACCAGGAGCCACCCAAGCTTTGGGCGATTGCAGTCCCACCAACAGCACTATTACCATCAATACATAGGCAAGAACAAAATTAATGAATGGACCAGCAAAAACAACCAACGACTTTTTCCACAAAGCCTGTTGCTCGTAAACCTGATTTAGCTGATGTTGCGGCACGTCATGTACACGAGGATCAGCAAAAAGCACATAACCACCCAGGGGCAACCAAGCAAACCGATACTCAACCTCGCCAATTTGCTTTGACCAAATGGCTGGCCCCATACCGATGGAAAAGCGTACAACGGGAATACCCAAACGACGCGCGGCATAAAAGTGACCCCATTCATGCACAGCAACTACAATGACTAACGCCAGTAGGAAACCTAACAAGGTCATCATGGCATCATCCCCTGCCAGAGCAACCAGAATAACGGTACAGCCAACAACAGTGCATCAAAACGATCTAACCAGCCGCCATGACCAGGCAACATGTTGGAACTATCTTTAACACCGACTTGGCGTTTCATCGCCGATTCAAATAAGTCACCATAAATGGACAAGAAGCTGACAATAAACGCCAACCCCATCATCGACCACAGCGGCGCGGCTGTTTTCCAAGCGACAAAGATCGACAAAAGAACAGCTAAACTCACACCACCAGCGACACCTTCCCAGGTTTTGCCTGGACTAACTTTTAACGCCAGTTTGGTTTTACCGAAAGCCTTACCGCTGAAATACGCACCAGTATCCGTCACCCACACCAAAGACATGGCATAGAGCAACCAACCGACTCCTAAGTCTTCAACCAAACTGAGCACGGACCAAGCAAAATTACTCAACCACAAGACACCAAAACCCAGTGCCAACGTTGACCAGCCCGCTGGCCAAGCACCTTGTTGAGCGAAGTGCCGAACGGCCACTAATACCGCTAGGGTAAGCAACAAGGTATAAACTTGCCATACCAACGTTTGCGTCACTTGCAACACATCGATCAGCGGCAAAGCGAAAACAAACAGCGACAAGATCACATAAATGAAACGTTGACTCCTTGCTTTCAATTGACTCAGTCCCGCCCATTCCCAAGCCATCAGACCCAGAATCGTCACTACCAATAAAGGAAACCATTGAACCGGAAGAATCAATAAAAAAAGGGCAGCTATGGCTAACAATAGCGCCGCTGTCATCACGCGTTGTTTAAGCAATGGAATTTCCTTGCACAATTTGATCGCCAGTCATACCAAAACGTCGCTGTCGTCGAGCGAAGTCCGCAATCGCCGCATCCAACTGATCGGCGTCAAAATTTGGCCAGAGAATGTCGGTGAAATAGAATTCGGCATAAGCCAGTTGCCATAACATAAAATTGCTAATACGTTGCTCACCGCCCGTCCTAATCAATAAATCGGGTTCTGGCAGATCCGATAAGCACAAATAAGGGGTTAGTGCTGACTCGTCTAGCGACATGACTGAACAATCTGGATTAGCCTTCGCCCAAGCTTGTACGGCTTGAATCATATCCCAACGACCACCGTAATTGGCGGCAATCGTCAACACCAAACCATCGTTCTGTGCTGTTTTGGCTTGCGCTTCAACAATCTTTTGTTGAATGTCTTGGGAGAAACGGTCTAACTCACCGATGACGCGCAACTGTACATTATTTTCGTGCAGCTTGGCGACTTCACGCACCAACGCCCAACCGAAAATATCCATCAGCTTACTGACCTCTTCTGCCGGACGACGCCAGTTTTCGGTAGAAAACGCAAACAAGGTTAATGCCCGCACGCCCCGCTCACGACAACGCTTCACCACTTTGCGTACACTCGCCAAACCACGCTCATGGCCGAGAAAGCGGGGCAAACCCTTAGATTTAGCCCAACGCCCATTGCCATCCATAATGATGGCAATATGCTGTGGTATGGCAACAGAAGTGTCAGACATTAAGATGACTAAACCTGCAACAATTCTTTTTCTTTAGCAGCTAAAGCGGCATCGACATCGACAATCGCTTTATCAGTTAGCTTTTGAATTTCATCGTTAGCACGACGTTCATCGTCTTCACTGATCGCTTTGTCTTTAAGCAATTTTGCTACTTGCTGATTAGCATCACGACGAATATTGCGCATCGCCACACGACCATGCTCCGCTTCAGCGCGTGCTTGCTTAATCATTTCTTTACGGGTTTCTTCCGTCAATGCAGGCAACGGAATACGAATATCACCATTAGACGAAGAAGGATTTAAGCCTAGATTGGCTTTGATAATCGCTTTCTCAATTGCGGGCAACATGTTTTTTTCCCACGGAGCCACTTTTAAAGTACGCGCATCTTCCACACCAATATTGGCTACTTGGCTGACGGGCACCATGCTACCGTAATACTCAACTTGTACCGGGTCCAAAATACTCGGATGAGCACGCCCAGTACGAATGCGTTGCAATTGATTACCTAATGCATCCATGGCTTTGACCATACGTTCTTGTGCATCTTTTTTAATATCGTTAATCATTAGCTTTTACTCCTTGGTTACAAGCGTGCCCACATCTTCGCCGCGCACAATCGCCGCTAAAGCACCTTCGCTAAACATATCAAACACACGAATCGGCATCGACTGCTCTTGGCACAATACGAAAGCCGCTGTATCCATCACCGCCAATTGCTTATCTAAGGCTTCACGATAAGTCAACCGAACATAACGCGTGGCTTTTGGATCTTTCTTAGGATCGGCTGTGTAAATACCGTCCACTTTCGTCGCTTTCAGCACCAATTCACAGGATAACTCAGCGGCACGCAAGGCAGCTGCCGTATCGGTAGTGAAATAAGGCGAACCCGTACCACCAGGCAAAATAACAACCTTACCTTCACTTAAGGCTTGACGCGCAGCAAAAGCATCAAAGGCAGGTAAAGCACCGTCCACACCCAATCCCGAATAAACAGCGACATCAACACCCAAACTACTGAGCGTATCACGTAACGCCAAACCATTCATCATGGTCGCTAGCATACCCATTTGATCGGCAGTAGCGCGGTGAATACCCTGACCGACCGAAGCCGCACCACGGAACAAGTTGCCGCCACCGACCACAATCGCCACTTGCGTACCTTGTTGCGCCAGCTGTGCCACTTGACGACAAACCCCGAGGAGAACCTCGGGGTCATAGCCAAAACCTGCACTACCAGCCAGCGCTTCTCCGCTAAATTTGAGCAGAATGCGTTTGATTGGTACCGACATGGATTACTTGCCTTGCATAGCAGCAGCGGTAGCAGCGACTTCTGCCGCGAAGTCGACTGTTTCTTTAACAATGCCTTCGCCCACTTCTAAACGTACAAAGTGTTTGACGGTAACATTGTTTTTCTTCAACAAGTTACCCACAGTAGTGTCAGGGTCTTTAACGAAAGGTTGGCTTAATAACGTCACTTCTTCCATAAATTTACGAATAGCGCCTTCAACCATTTTTTCAACGATATTCGCTGGCTTGCCGCTTTCATCCGCTTTGGTTTGTGCAATTGCGCGTTCACGTTCGATGGTTTCCGCATCCACACCTGTCGCGTCAATAGCAATCGGACGACTTGCCGCTACGTGCATCGCTAAATCACGACCAAAGGATTCATCACCACCTTCTAAGTTAACAACCACACCGATTTTGTCACCATGACGGTAAGTACCAATTGCACCTGAAGTTTCGATGATTTCAAAACGACGGATGCTCATGTTTTCGCCAATTTTCGCAATTAACTCACGACGACGCTCATCAACCGTTTTGCCGTCGGCCATTTTCGCCGCTAACAAGCTGTCGATGTCGGTTGCGTTGCTGTCTAGTGCCGCTTGAGCTGCTGCATTAGCAAACTCGTTGAACTCATCACTTTTACCAACGAAGTCAGTTTCACAGTTAGCTTCAACAATGGCAGCGCGTTTTTTATCAGCGTTCATCACGATAGCGATGGTGCCTTCTGCTGCTGTACGACCCGCTTTTTTATCCGCTTTTGCCATACCTTTAGCGCGCAACAGGTCAACTGCTTTTTCCATGTCGCCGCCTGTTTCAGTCAACGCACCTTTACACTCCATCATGCCTACGCCAGTACGTTCACGTAATTCTTTTACCATGCCTGCAGTAATTGCCATTTTTTTGTTCCTTCATCATCAATTGTGTTTGAAAACCGCTGAAACCAGCCACTTTCATTGTATGCTTGCGCTTGTGACGCTTTTATGAAAAAAGGGGGCATCTAAGCCCCCTTCTTTCTTGAGCTTGAATTACGCTGCTTCTACAGTCGCTTCAACGAACTCATCTTCTGCAGCCGCACCAGTTGTGATGCTGGCTTTCGCTTCGATAATTGCATCAGCCGCTGATTCTAAGTAAAGCTTGATGGCACGAACCGCGTCATCGTTACCTGGAATAACGTAATCAACTAACGCTGGATCGTTGTTGGTATCGACCACACCAATCACAGTAATACCTAATTTTTTCGCTTCTAGAATCGCGTTATGCTCAACGCCTGTGTCGATAACGAAAATTGCATCAGGCATTTGACGCATATCTTTAATACCGCCCAAAGAACGCTCTAAACGCTCTAGTTCACGCGCTTGCATAAGTGCTTCTTTCTTCGTTAAACGCTCAGCAGTGCCATCTTGTAAGTTGCTTTCGAGCTCACGCAAACGACGAATTGACTGCTTAACTGTTTTAAAGTTAGTCAACATACCACCTAACCAACGGTGGTTTACGTAAGGCATACCGCAACGCGTTGCTTCTTCTGCAATCACGTCTTGTGCCGCGCGTTTGGTACCGACAAACAACACAGTACCACGAGAAGCAGCCACTTTGCTCACTGCATTGAGCGCATCGTGGAACATAGGCAGAGTTTGCTCTAGGTTAACAATGTGAATTTTGTTACGTGAACCGAAAATGTACTGACCCATTTTGGGGTTCCAGTAGCGAGTTTGGTGACCGAAATGGACGCCTGCTTCTAGCAGTTGGCGCATAGATACTTTAGCCATGAAATTTTCCTTTTCTTGGGTTTTGCCTCTACATTCCCCGACCTTACTAAGCCTTGCGGCCACCCAGTAAGCGGTGACGGAATATATGTGGAGTGTTAAAATAGTCCCTAACGGGAATTCAAGAGTGCATTTATACGCTATTTGACGATTTTTTTCAAGTTATTCTTGCTACAGTTTATCATTAAGGACATCCAGCGCATGAGCGATCAAAGTAACCCAACCAGCAATGTCATTATTAAAACGCCGTCACAGATCGCCGGCATGCGCGTTGCAGGCAAAATGGCAGCCGATGTGTTGGTAATGTTAAGTGAACACATTAAACCCGGTGTTACCACCGATGAATTAGATCGCCTTGCCTACAACATGATCGTCAATGAACAACAGGCTATTCCTGCTTGCTTAAACTACAAAGGCTTTCCCCGCTCCATTTGTACCAGTATCAACCACCAAGTCTGTCACGGTATTCCAGGCGATAAAAAACTCAAAGATGGTGACATCGTTAATATTGATGTAACCGTTATCAAAGACGGCTTTTTTGGCGATACCAGCATGATGTTTGAAGTGGGTAAGCCCACCATTCGTGGTAGCCGCATCTGTAAAATTGCGCATGAATGTCTTTGGGTGGGCATTAATTTGGTAAAACCAGGTGTCACGCTCGGAGATATTGGCTACGCCATTCAGCGCCACGCCGAGCGTAATCACTGCTCAGTGGTAGAAGAATATTGTGGGCATGGCGTTGGCTTGGCTTTCCACGAAGAACCCCACGTCATGCATTATGGACGTCAAGGTGAAGGACTGGTGTTACAGCCCGGCATGACTTTCACCATTGAGCCAATGATTAACTTGGGCAAAAAATACATTAAGGTGTTACCCGATGGTTGGACAGTGGTGACAAAAGACCGCACCCTATCTGCTCAATGGGAGCACACCCTTGCCGTCACCGAAACTGGCGTAGAAATCTTAACACTACGCCCTGGAGAAGCTCGACTATGACCTTAGCTGCCCCGCTACTGGTTCAATCCTTGCACGATAGCAAAGAATCCATTCGTGTGGGCAGACAACTGCTGACTAACTTACAAGAACAACAATGGTTGCGTTTTGAAAGTAAAGCTCCCATTCAACATCTCATTAGCGAACGCACCAACTTTATCGACCAACTGCTTCGCCGCGTCTGGAAACACCACATTGGCCAAACACAACGCTTATGCCTAGTCGCTGTAGGCGGCTATGGACGTGCTGAGCTTCATCCCTTTTCGGACATTGATATTTTAATATTGATTCCCGAAGAAGGTGTTAATGCAGAAGAACAGCGCCAGCTAGAAACCTTTATCACCTACTTGTGGGATATTGGATTACAAGTCGGCCACGCCATTCGCAGTTTGAAAGACTGTTACGACATGGGAAAATCGGATTTATCGACAGCGACCAATTATATTGAGGCTCGTTGGCTCATTGGTCACTACGAAGACTTTGACCAACTGCGACAACTCTGGCGTAAGCGGGATTTTTGGCCCAGTCGTGACTTTTTCAAAGCTAAGGTAGACGAACAAACCGCTCGTCATAATAAAGCACACGATGTACTGGCACAATTAGAACCCAATATTAAAGAAAGCCCTGGCGGACTGCGCGATATTCACACCCTCGCCTGGGTAGCCAAGCGCCATTTTGACGCCAACAGTTTGCAACAACTGGTGAGTGTCGGTTTTTTATCGGTCAATGAATATAATGACCTAGAAAGGGCGATGCGATTCCATTGGCGTGTGCGTTTTGTGCTACATCATCTTACCCAGCGCAAAGAAGAACGCCTCTTATTTGAGCACCAAAAACGCATTGCCGAACAGCTTGGCTACCGAGAGATCGACGGCAAACTCGCCGTTGAAAACTTCATGCAAGACTACTACCGCAATGCCAAAACCATCCAGCGACTGAACGCTCTGTTACTTCAACACTTTCGTGAGGACATTTTTGCCTCTCCCAAACCCAATATCCAAACCCTGAATGAACACTTTTCACTGATTGATAAATCACTCAACGTCAACAGCGAACAAGTCTTTATTCACAACCCAATACAACTTTTGCACTGCTTTGTACTGCTAACCGATCCCCGTGTCGAAAACATTCGCTCACAAACACAACGCATCATTCAAAACTATGCGCATTTAGTGAATGAAGCCTTCTGTCAGCAAGCCGAAACTTGGCATGTCTTTCGTTATTTGCTTCAGCAGCGTCAAGGCGTCACCCGCTCATTACGCACCATGCACGCCTTGGGGCTATTAGGTCGGTTGCTGCCCGCTTTTCATCGCATTACAGGGCTCATGCAGTTTGATCTGTTTCATGCTTACACCGTCGATGAACACACTCTTTTTGTGGTGCGTAATCTGCGTGGCTTTTTAAGACGTACACCCGAGGCGCAAGAAGCCTACGCCTTTGCCTGCGATCTAGCACAACAGATCGAGCAACCCGACCTATTGTTGCAGGCTGGTTTATTCCACGATATTGCTAAAGGAAGGGGTGGCGATCATGCCCTGCTAGGTGCACAAGATGCACGAGCATTTGCGCAACAAGCGCAGCTTAGCGACACAGAAGGTCAACTACTCAGTTGGCTGGTGGAAGCGCACCTGCTCATGTCACACACAGCACAGAAAAAAGATATTAGCGATCCTCAAGTCATTGAAGCCTTCTGCCAATCAGTCATGAGCCTAGAGCGACTCAACTATCTTTATTTACTTACCGTGGCTGATATTTGCGCCACTTCGCCAGTTGTTTGGAATGGTTGGAAAGACAATCTGTTAAAAACACTTTATCACCGCGCTCAACATTACTTTGCCAAACAACCTCAGCATGATGACCAACAAAAAGCCATGCTCGCTCGATTCAATAGCGACGATCAACAGCGCTTAACACACCTCTGGACCAGCCTAGCAGATACCCATTATCAACAACAACAAACTGCTGACGACTTACTGAGACACGCCCAAGTATGGCTGGAAAGCAGCCATCCCTTACCGATCGCCTCCTTGGCTCCTTCTCCCGTAAAAGGCGTTAGTAGTCTGCTGATTTTTGCTGATGATCATCCCAGTGCTTGGCTTATATTGACAGCTGCCTTTGATCAAGCCAAACTCAACATTGTCGATGCCAAACTCTACACTAACAATCAACAACAAGCACTGATTGAACTGAAATTTTTATCGCCCAAACACTGGTCTGAAGATGAGCAAAATACTTGGCTACAACGGTTACTGTACAGTTTACATCAGCACCAGTTACCCACAACACCCTTCTTTCAAAAACCCAATAGCCGCCAGCAACAATTTAGTATTAAAACGCAGGTCAACATTAACCGCCTGACCGATCACAGCGAAGTGAGCTTGATCAGTCGAGACCGACCTGGACTACTTTACCGTTGTGCACTGGTATTTCATGAGCAAGGCATCAACCTCATTTCCGCTCGAATCAGCACAGCGGGTTTACGGGTTGAAGACGTTTTTTTAATGCGTAACCGTGATGGCAAAGCCCTAAGTGACGAAGAGGCAAAAGCTCTAGCATCCGCACTGGAACAAGCATTAGTATGACCTACCAATAACTGAGCACCTTAAAAACGCTTTTAC
>CAZYER010000027.1:0-23076 GCA_964646525.1 uncultured Francisella sp.
GCGACGTTGCGTTGTTTTAGCGCGCGATAAACGACGGCGTTGGTTGATGCCATCTGTGCTTCTTTTGCTCAGCGACACCTTAGTGCGCGGCATAAAGGTTAACTTTACCACATCCTCGAAATGCTTAGCAAAATGCATGGTTAGCCCTTCCTTAAGGTAGTCAGGCATTTCATCAAAGTCATGTTTGTTATCAAATGGAATGATGATGTTTTTAATGCCGACTCGTCTTGCCGCAATGATTTTTTCACGAATGCCGCCAACGGGGAGTACATGACCGGTTAAGCTGAGTTCTCCCGTCATGGCGACAGGTTCTTTCAGTTTTTCATTACGTGCTAAGGAAAGCAATGCCGTTGCCATGGTAATACCAGCTGAAGGTCCATCTTTAGGTGTGGCACCATCTGGAACGTGTAAATGGACAAAAGCCTCATCGAAGAATTTAGGGTCGCCTTTGTAACGCGCTAAGTTAGAACTGACATAGCTATAAGCAATATTCGCCGATTCTTGCATGACATTACCGAGCTGTCCCGACAACTTAAAGCCCCGATTCAGTGTATGAATACGACTGGCTTCGATATTTAATGTCGCGCCACCCATCGAAGTCCAAGCCAAACCCGTCGTGACTCCGACGACATTTTCCGGTTTTTCATTGCTGAATTTGGGGTGTCCTAAACTTTCTTCGATGTCTTTAACATGAATACGCGCCGTTTCAATTTCACCCGTTACCAACTTAACCGCAGTTTTGCGAATAATACGTTCCATCATTTTACGTAAGTTACGCACACCTGCTTCACGCGCATAGCCTTCGATAATATGGTGAATGGCAGGCGGCGTAATTTCGATGGTTTTCGGTGAAATGCCCGATTCTTTCAGCAGCGCTGGCCATAAATGACGCTTAGCGATGCGCATTTTTTCTTCGGTGATGTAACCCGCCAAACGAATGACTTCCATACGGTCGAGCAGGGCATCAGGAATACTGTCGGTGGTATTGGCGGTACAAACAAATAACACTTTCGACAAATCAAAGCGCACATCTAAATAATGGTCTAAAAAGTCCTTGTTTTGTTCTGGATCTAATACTTCCAACAAAGCAGAAGCGGGATCGCCTTGATAAGAAGAACCAATCTTATCAATCTCATCGAGCATAATGACGGGGTTGGCGGTTTGACAGCTTTTTAATGCTTGCACAAACTTGCCTGGCATCGCACCAATATAGGTGCGACGATGTCCCTTAATCTCCGCTTCATCGCGCATACCACCAACCGAGAAGCGGTAGAAACTGCGCCCCAAGGCTTCAGCGATGGATTTGCCAATGGAGGTTTTACCCACCCCAGGTGGACCAACGAGCAAAATAATCGACCCTTTTACTTCACCTTTTAATGCGCCGACCGCTAGAAATTCGACAATACGATCTTTTACATCATCTAGGGCATCATGATGCTTATCGAGTACTTTACGCGCGGTGGTTAAGTCTAGCTTGTCTTTGCTGTAATTGCCCCAAGGCAAACTACTGATCCAGTCCAACCAGTTACGGGTCACGCCATATTCTGGCGACTGGGTATCTAAAAAGCCGAGCTTTTCTAATTCTTCACTCACCTTATCCGTCACATCATCAGGAAGAGATAGCTTATCTAAGCGCGATTCAAATTTCTCTAAATCAACAGCGCGGTCATCTTTAGTGATGCCTAACTCTTCTTGAATTTCTTTTAATTGCTGACGCAAGAAAAACTTACGCTGATGATCAGAAAGGTTTTCCTCAACGCGTTCACGAATGTTGTACTGTAGTTTAGCCAGTTCTAACTCTTGGCGGAACAGGTTATGTACCTGATCTAAGCGTTCTGACAAGTCAAAGGTTGCCAAAATGGCTTGTAATGCCTGACCGTCGGCAGTGGTTAAGCCAGCAGCGAAGTCGGCTAACGTAGCAGAATCATTAAAACTAAAACGATTGAGGAACAGCTTGATTTCTTCACCGAACAACGGATTTAACGGCACCATCTCACGTAGCACCGACAAAATCGCCATAGCATAGGCTTTATTTTCCGACTCTTGCTCGTCATTCACCACATCTTCTGGATAGCTGACGTGGGCACGGTAGGGTGCAGCTTCTGATAACCAATGTTCAATTTTGAAACGCTTCACACCTTCGGCAATAAACTGGATACGATCATCATGCACACGTGGATTATGAATACGAATGAGTGTGCCAATATCACTGAATTCTTCAGGTTTTGCTTGGTCACTGGCATCGGGCGTGTAAACCAGCCCAACCAACCACTGCTTGCTGCGCTCGATGTTCTTGAAGGTCTCTATCCAGGTTTCCTTATTCAACACAACTGGTAGCGTCTGCTTAGGAAAAAACGGACGTTCGCGAATGGGAATGAGGTACACATTCGCTGGTAAATGATGTTGATCGTGCAGAGTGACATCTTTGCTGTCGCTGGAAGGGGCATCGCTAGCAGCTTCATGCTCATGAATCTGTGCTTCAACTCCGTCTTCCTGCTGGCTTGCCGCTTCTGGCATGTCGGGTAGGTTGTCGTTATCGAGTTCGTGATTCGGCATAGTTGGCTTCTTTTCTCATTGGTGAATGTTTCGTTGTTCTGAGTCTTATTCTACCCCATAAAAGGGTGTCTCTCATGTATCATATGGTCATTGTGATTGAATAATACAAGGGCAACCCCCCATGCAAACAGCAAAAATAGGCTTTATCACCATTTCCGATCGTGCTTCGGCGGGTATTTATGAAGATAAGGGCGGTCCAGCTATGCAGCAGTGGATCAGCGATACACTGGAAAGTCCGTGGCAAGCCGTGGTTAGGCTGATTCCAGATGAGCAGTTGGTGATTGAGCAAACGCTCATCGAACTGGCCGACACTCAAGGATGTGATTTGATTCTCACTACCGGCGGTACAGGACCTGCGTTGCGCGATGTTACACCCGAAGCGACCCAAGCCGTGTGTCATAAAATTCTCGACGGTTTTGCTGAACAAATGCGTGCGGTTTCATTACAGTTTGTGCCGACCGCTATTTTATCGCGCCAAATCGCTGGCGTGCGCGGCAAGACACTGATTATTAATTTGCCCGGCAAACCTAGTGCCATTGGTCAATGTTTGGATGGGGTGTTTGCTGCTGTACCCTATTGTATTGACTTGATTGGTGGTGCACGGTTAGAAACCAAATTGGAACGCATTGTCGCGTTTCGTCCTAAGGGAGCATAACCACCATGTCATTACTCATGTCGCCCCTATCAGGATTAAACACCTTACGTGATTTCATTCGTTACGGAGCCAGTCAGTTTTTAGGCGCTAAGCTATTCTATGGTCATGGCATGGACAATGCCTTCGATGAAGCTAAGTTCCTTGTACTACAGTCGCTCAATATGCCTGCCGACTTAGACGAGGCTTGGTTAAATTGTGCTTTAACAGACAGTGAAGCCAAACGAGTGGCGCAACTGATCGAAGATCGCATTCGTCTGCGTATTCCTGCTGCCTATTTAGTCGGGCGCACTTGGTTTGCAGGTATGACCTTTATCGTCAATGAGCATGTGCTAGTGCCACGCTCTCCCTTTGCGGAGCTCATTGCGCGTGGCTTTGATGGCTGGGTGGATTTGGAGAGTTGTGAGCGGGTGCTGGATATGTGTACTGGCTCTGGATGTATTGGTATTGCCAGTTTGCAGGCAGTACCACACGCCCAAATCGATTTAGTTGATATCAGCAGTGAAGCCATTGCCGTAGCAGAGCAGAATATTGCCCTACATGGTGTGCAAGATCAGGTGCGTGCCATTCAATCGAACTTGTTTAGTCAATTGCGCGGTGAGCGTTATGATTTAATTATTAGTAACCCACCTTATGTCGATGCCGACGAAATTGCTGCCATGCCTGCTGAATTTCACCATGAACCCATGCTCGGGTTGGCGTCTGGACATGATGGATTAGATTTGACTCGTCGATTACTGGCTGAAGCGGCAGATCATTTAACCGAAAATGGGGTGCTAATGGTGGAGGTTGGCGCATCAGATATCGCTTTAATCGAAGCCTACCCAGAACTGCCTTTCTTCTGGTTTGAGTTTGAACATGGCGGTATGGGTGTTTTTGCCATTAATCGTTCTGAGTTAGTTGCTTATGCCGATGAGTTATTGCAACGGATGATTTAAGTTTTGATGATAATTAACGTGATATTGAGCTGCCAGAGATGATAGATCGTAGGAGCTTCATTAAACTTAGCGGCGGCGCGATGGCTTTCACCGCGCTTGCTGGCTGTCAGCAACAACAGAGGGAGGCGCCTGTGGCATCAACAACGCAGTATTCAAGCCCTGATTTCGATGCTGTTATTTCGCGCCTCAATACCAACTCGGTCAAGTGGGATGGACGAACGGCTGTATTTGGCACAGACAATGTCACACCATTCTGGGTAGCTGATGGGGATTTTGCTGTTGCCAATCCGATTCAACAAGCCTTGTTGCAACGAGCCCAACATCCCATTTATGGTTACACGCGTCAGCCGCACAAGCTAACGCAACTGCTGGTTAATTGGCAGTCACAACGACACGGTTGGGCAATTGAACCTGATTGGTTGGTGAATATGCCAGGTGTGGTACCGACGCTTTATGCGGCAGTCAACGCACTCACCAAAGAAGGGGATGCGGTCATTATTCAGCCGCCAGTTTATACGCCATTTTTTAACGCGGTGACGGATAATAACCGTCGTTTACTGTTGAATCCACTCAAATATAATGATGGTCATTATGAAATAGATTTTGAGCACTTAGAGGAATGCGCAATACAGGGTGCAAGGCTGCTGCTCTTATGTTCGCCTCATAATCCAATTGGACGAGTTTGGACGCGTGATGAACTGCTGAAGCTGATCGACATCAGTAACCGTTATGATATGGCGATTATTTCCGATGAAATTCATGCCGACTTGGTATATGCACCGCATCAGCATGTTCCCCTGTTGAGCTTAGATGATTTATCTGATAAGTTGGTAACCGTTTTTGCTCCTGGTAAAACCTTTAATATGCCAGGGCTGAGTATGGCATTTATGGTAGCGAGTGATCCAGCGCTTCGTGCTAAATTAACTACCGAGTTCAAAAGATTGCACATTGAAAATAATAATCCTTTTACTCTAACGGCAGTTGAAGTCGCTTATGCAGAAGGTGCCAGCTGGGTCGATGCGCTGTTGCCTTATCTCGCACAAACGCAACATGAGGTTGTAGAGTTTGTGCGTAGCCAATTACCACAGATTAGGATTCGTCCTTCAGAGGGCACTTTTTTAATGTGGCTAGATTTTCGCGCGCTGGGACTTGATGATAAAAAGCTGCAAGCTTTTTTAGTGGAGCAAGCGAAAGTGGGTTTAAGTGCTGGCACGCTTTATGGGCAAGCGGGTAGTGGTTTTATGCGGTTAAATATTGCCGCACCGCGAGTGCTGGTTATGCAGGCACTGGATCAAATTAAGGGTGCAATCGATAGATTATGATACAGCTAGAAGAGTAATTGGTATTTTCTAGCTGATCATTCCGTTAAATATTAGATCCACTTCATTCGTACTGAATTACCGACCGGACCTTCATACCTTGCCAGCTAAAACTATTCAAGCTGGCTAAATCGACCAAGCAAGCCATGCCAGCAACCTGATAACCTACTTGCTGACATAACTCAGTTGCCGCGCCCATCGAGCCACCAGTGGCAATTAAATCATCGCAAATTAACACACGACGACCATCACCTGCTTGCATGTGTAAGCTATCACTACCATATTCCAAACCGTAATTTATGCTGGCTGCGACATTGGGTAATTTGCCAGGTTTACGAATTTTAACGAAACCCTTTCCATGCTTATAAGCCAATGCCGAAGCGAAAATAAAACCCCGCGACTCAATACCTGCCAGTAGATCAATCTTAGCCCATTCTTCCTCGCTGTAAAGTGCGCTCATGGCATCAATGACTTCGCTAAAGTGTTGATTCAGTAAAGGAGAGATATCACGAAACAATATTCCTAGTTTGGGAAAGTCAGGAACTTCACTCATTAATGCTTTGAAATCTAACATGGCGTTATCCTTAATTAAACAAATTAAAAAAAGCCCATTAAAGGGCTTTTCTGATGATCAGTCGCTTAATGTTTTTGTAGCGGAATGCTGCTTTTCTTTGCCGTGACACAGTTAGCTGCATCGACATAAACCAAGGTTGGATGATGCTTAGTCATTTCAGCAGTGTGAATTTGGGCAAAGGTACAAATAATCAGTAAATCACCAGGGCGAGCTTTATGTGCTGCGGCACCATTCACAGAAATAATGCCACTTTTTTCTTCCGCTCTAATGGCATAGGTCACAAAACGCTCACCATTGTTCACATTATATATATGAATTTGTTCGTATTCATGAATGCCAGCAACATCGAGTAACTGACCATCAATCGCACAAGAACCCTCATAATCTAGCTCAGCATGAGTGGTGGTGACGCGATGCAGTTTGGCATTTAATACCGTTTTAATCATACTGTTTCTTTCCTTAACCCGTATTACGCATACCGGCCGCAATGGCATTGATGGAGCGAAGGAGAGGTCTTAACCACATATCACGCTCTTGTTCAGTTGCTTCAGGACTGCGATAGCGTTTCAGCAACACAATTTGCACGTGATTGAGTGGATCCAAATAGGGATTGCGACGATGCAAGGACAATGCAATTTCGGGCGTATCTGCCATTAGGGTTTCATTACCGCTAATCTCCAGTACTTGTTTACTGGTGCAGTGATACTCATTGGCAATAGTATCGTAAATGCGGAGCGCCTGCTCACGATCTTGTGCCAGCATAGAGTATTCTTTGCCTGTCGTTAATTCGGTTTTGAATAGTGACATTTGAATATTGCTCACCATCGAACGGAAGAAAGGCCAGCGCTCGTACATATCGCGTAAAGCGGTTGGCTGCTCTGGATGTTCTTTTTGCCACTGGTCTAACGCACTACCCAAGCCATACCAAGCCGGTAAGGTTAAGCGTGCTTGCGCCCAGCCAAAAACCCAAGGAATGGCACGAATAGACGCTTTACTGCGATTGCCCGTTTTACGGTGAGAAGGGCGTGAACCCATATTCAACAAGCCAATTTCCGTAACGGGAGTGATTTCATAGAAATAGTCTAAGAATCCTGGTGTATTGTCGGTGAGTTGACGATAACTGGTTTCACCATACTGCGCCAGCTCAGCCATAATCGCCATGTCTTGTTCATCTTCTACTCTGACAGACTGTACTAAGTGAGTACTGGCCTTCATTAAACCCGTCACACCCAAAGTCAATTCATAGGCGGCTGTTTCAGAGTTACTGTATTTGTAAGAAAGCACTTCACCTTGTTCGGTAAATTTGATTTGACCATGAACGGTGCCGTAAGGTTGTGACTGAATGGCAATGTGTGTAGGACCACCGCCACGACCGACCGTACCACCACGACCATGGAATAAACGACATTCGATATCGTATTGATCAAATACAGCCATGATTTCTTTCTGTGCACGATAGAGATTCCAAGCCGAAGCAACGATACCGCCATCTTTACAAGAGTCAGAATAACCCAACATAATTTCTTGCAACTTACCAGCACTGTTGACCAGTGAGCGGTAGGTCTCGTTTTCCATTAGGTCAGTCATCACAGGAACAATGTGCTGTAAGTCTTCGATGGTTTCAAACAGTGGCGACACCTGAATGTGGCAATAGGTTTCGCCATTCGAAGCACCAGCAAGACCTGTTTGATGTGCTAAAAACATCACTTCCATGACATGGCTGGCATGGTGCGTCATTGAAATGACATATTGACCAAAAGCTTTCGGGCTGATTTCTTCGCGCATTTGACGAATGACATCAAACACCGCCAAAACTTCTTTCGTCTTTTCTGACAGAACGAGATGTTTACGACCAATAATAACCGGAGAGGCAATGTGTTCTGCCAATAGACGGATTCGAGCTTCTTCAGTTAATGCATTGTAATCTATTCCTAAATGCATTAATAATTCAGCAACGGATTCACTATGAACGGTTGATTCTTGACGGATATCTAAGCGCATCAGATAAAAACCGAAGGTTTTTACAACGCGAATTAAGTCGAGTAAATCGCTATCGGCAATGGTTTTATCGCCATGTCCACAGAGTGAGTCATGAATCAGTTGTAAATCTTCTAAAAACTGGTATTCGTTATCGTAAGCAAAGCGAGAGCGAGGAGCAGGCTCTTTATTAATACGACTTTCAATCCAGCTTAGCGTTGCTTGGATTCTACCTTCGATAATGTACAAGAAGCGGCGATAGGGTTCATCACTAAAGCGATTAGGACGGTTATGGAAAATTTCATGTAACAAGTCAGAGTCGACAATGGTGGCACGGTTAATCACCTCTTGGCTGATATTGCACAAGTGGCGTGAGTGCGTCAGATGACGACTGAGTTTAAATACGGTATCACGATAATAATAAAGAATGGTACGAGCGTGCAATAACACAGCCATTTCTGTTTTTTGGTGCGTTACAAAAGGGTTACCGTCTCTGTCACCACCAATCCAAGAACCAAAGGATAAAAAGGGTGAGGCACTGAGCTTCGCTTCTGGGTAATGATGTGCCAATGCACGATCCATAAAGCGATAAACTTTGGGTACGGCTTCAAATAGCGATTGGCGGAAGTAGAAAATACCATGACGAATTTCATCATCGACTTCTGGTTTAGTCGAACGCACTTCATCGGTATTCCACAACACTTGAATTTGTGTTTGTAAGCGATTGATGATCTCAGAATCATTCCAGTCATTGCGACGTTCATCGAAAACCAAATTTTCTAGTGTAACGAAAACTTCACGCAAATTTTCCATCACCGCGCGACGTTTAGACTCGGTAGGGTGAGCAGTAAAGACGGGACGATACATCAAGCCTTGTACTAATTCATTCATTTGCTCGGCGCTGATACCTTCAGCTTTCAATTCGCCAATCGACGTCATGAATGAACCTAACCAGAGTGGACCTTCTTCACGTATTTGGTGCTGACGACGATGGAAAGCGCCTTCTTCTTCCGCTAAATTGGCCAGACCAAAATAAATATTGAAAGCACGAATCACATGCGTCATGGTGTCGGCGTCTAAATCAGCAATAAAATCATTGAGAGATTGACGTAAAATAGGATCGTCTTGCTTGCGTAAACTAATATAGCCTTGACGCAAGCGTTCAACGGCTTCGTAAACGGCTTCACCAGCTTGTTGACGTACGACATTACCTAACAGCGTTCCGAGTAGCTTAACACGAGCACGCAACTGCTTATCTTGAATTTCTTTCACTCTACCTGTTCCTGTTGTACGGAAGCAAAACGTTTTCACATAGCCTATAAAAATCGGCTTTCTCCGATGACTTTTTAGCCATGAAGCGCATAACCCTTTGGGGTTACCAAAGGCAAACTTGTGAATTATACCCCATCGTCCAGTTTATGACAAAAAAATACCCTGCGCATGGCAGGGTATGGATTCGTGCAAGTTATTGAAATTAAGCTTGACTCGCCTGATAGCGAGCAACGCCATCTAACAGTTCTTTTTTAGCGGCTTCAACACCAGCCCAACCTTCGATCTTAACCCATTTACCTGGTTCTAAATCTTTGTAATGTTCAAAGAAGTGCTGAATTTGTGCTTTTAGTAAGGCAGGTACATCAGCCAAGTCTTTTACATCTTTGTAGATAGGAGTTAACTTATCAACCGGTACGGCAATCACTTTAGCGTCCTGACCACCATCGTCACTCATGTTCAAAACCGCTACAGGACGACAACGAATAGCAACACCCGCTTGCAGTGGGTAAGGCGTAATGACGAGTACGTCAACAGGATCGCCATCTAAACCTAGCGTTTGATTGACAAAACCATAGTTAGCAGGATAGAACATGGCCGTTGCCATGAAGCGATCAACCCAAACTGTACTGGTATCCTTGTCTACTTCGTATTTGATTGGGGTAGAGTTGGCAGGGATTTCGATAATCACGTTCATTTCATCAGGCACTTTGCCTGCAGTGATGTCAGCAAAACTCATATTGTGTCTTCCTTATAATCGTTATTCATTAAAAAGCCCCGTATTGCGGGGGCTTAAATATGTTTTGTTATTAAAACCGCCATGAGCATCCCTAATTGCTAGGCACGCAAGGCAAAAGGGATGCATATGCGGTTTTAATTAGATTTTGTAATAGCTCTGAACCGTCTTAACTTCTTCTTTAGAACCTAACACGACGCCACAACGTTGGTGAATTTTTTCAGGATTAATATCCATGATGTTTTCGTAAGGTGTTGTAGACATAGCGCCAGCTTGTTCTAACAAAAAGCTCATGGGGTTACCTTCGTACATCAAACGTAATTTGCCGGGTTTACCTGGCTCACGGTTGTCGTAAGGATACATAAAGATACCGCCACGCGTTAAAATACGGTGAACTTCGGCAACCATAGAAGCAACCCAACGCATGTTGTAACGCTTACCTAGTGGACCTGTTTCACCAGCGATACAATCAGCAATATACTGTTGCATTGGCGCTTCCCAGAAGCGTTGAACCGACATGTTAATGGCAAATTCTTTAGTGGTTTCGGGTACTTTAACTTGTTCTTTAGTTAGAACGAACTCACCAATTTTGGTATCTAAAGTGAAGATGTCTACACCATTACCCAAGGTCATAACCAATAAGGTTGATGGACCGTAAAGTACATAACCAGCAGCTAATTGGTTGCGACCTGATTGTAAGTAAGTTGCTTCCGCGCCACCGTCAGCACCCTCAGCAGCAGGTAGAATTGAGAAAATGGTACCAACAGAAAGGTTCACGTCGATGTTAGATGAGCCATCTAATGGGTCAAAAAGAACTAAGAATTTGCCATCTGCCGAACCCGCCACAGGCAAGTCTTCTTCTTCAGAGGCAATACCACGTACGACACCAGAAGACAACAAAGTATCTTTCAATAGGTCATTAGAAATAACGTCTAGTGCTTTCTGATCTTCACCTTGAACGTTTTCTGTACCTGCAGCACCCAAAATGCCAGCTAATGCACCTTGGTTTAAACGAAACGCAATGTCTTTACATGCAACCATCACGTTGTCTAATAGATAAGCTAAATCCGCATCAGCGTTTTGTTTAAGGTATGTGCTTAGCAACATTTCGGGAAGCTCCTGTTCAAATATTAAATAAAACTTTTGTGATTATAACAGAAAGGATAATTAAGGTTGCGTCGCTTGTCGTAATTGTTCAACGATTGAATCAATTTTTGCTTCGTTTAACAGTGCATTGCGCCAACCTTTCGTTAAACGAGGTGGTCGAACGCCACTGGTCAACCAAATCGACAACTCATCCTTGTTCGCTAATACCGCGCTTTGTCTCAATCCCAGTTCTGTAGCCAGTTGTTCAATATGATGGCGCAAGGTTTTCAGTTTTTCACCATCCGCGCTGGGGATCTTAGATGCTTGAGCAATTTCAGGCGGATAGGCTAATAATTCAATGAGCGTTTGCCCATGTTTGCGAATGGTTTGCGGTGCTAGACCTAGTCGATTAAGTTGTTCAAGCTGGTTGGGTATTTTTTCCGCTAAAGACAAGAGTTGACCGTTATCTAGTATCCATTGTCTGGGTTTATTGACTTCCATTGCTTTACTTTCACGCCATAACAGCAAGGCATCTAAGCGTAATTTTTGTTCAGAATTAAAAAACGGAGGGGCTTTAACCTTCTTGCGTAGACTGATAATATCGGCTTGATATAAGCTGACCTCACTTAACTGTCTATTGTCATCGTCAATCCAGTGTAAGCGCCCATTGTCTGTCAGCTTTTGAATTAATTGGGGATAAAGTTTGGCTAAGTAGAGCACGTCATCAATGGCATACTGAAGTTGAGCATCGGATAAAGGGCGTTGACTCCAGTCGGTTTCGGTTTGATCCTTCGTTAAAATCACCCCGAGTTCTGCTTCAACCAGACGGGCAAAGCCACAAGATTCACCCAAACCCAGCATTAAGGCAGCGAGCTGGGTGTCAAAAATAGGTGAGGGTAGTTCACCCGATTCTAACCAGACAATTTCTAAATCTTGACGGCTATCATGAAAGACTTTAACAGCAGCTGTTTGTTGTAAACACCGCCAGAAAGGGGATAAGTCTAGGGATAAGGCATCCAGTAAAAAAATATCGCCTTTATCTGTCATTGCTTGAACTAAGCATAAAATCGGTTTATAGGTATTTCGACGAACAAATTCTGTGTCTAAAGCAATAAATTGTGCGTCCATTAAGACAGCAATAACGGGAGCCAAGTCTTGTGAATCTTGAATGAAGCGAGCTGGTAATGAAGTCATAGTTAACAGGGTATCAAATAGCTAATGGATAAGCATAAAGCCAATGTTCGAATTGAGCAAGCTAACCCTTACACACCTGTGCGTCACTCACTTTGGTTTTTGCTAGCTAGAAGTTACAATGAGCGCCTAACTAAGCAGGACGATGATATGACTTTTGAAGAAGCGTTAAGTCGCTTACCAGATTTGCTTAAACGTGATTTAGAACAGCCTTTGTGTGTTTGTAACCAAGTGATTAAAAGTGATGTCATTAGAGTCATTGCGGATGGAGCGCAAACATTGCAGAAGGTTCAACAGCAAACCTATGCCAGTGATGGTACGGGGTGTTGTAAACGTCAGATACAAGCGTTAATTAAAGCGATTCATGATGATCGTAATACTCTCTCTTCATCGAACGCATCTTCATAAATTTAAAGAGAATTTCATCTATGCACGCAGCAACATATCCTAAACATATCCATATTTTGGGCATTGGTGGCACTTTTATGGGTGGATTAGCGCAGATTGCACGTCAAATGGGTTTTCAGGTGACGGGGCAAGACAATCCTTTGTATCCTCCGATGAGCGATCAATTAGCCGCGCTCGGTATTGAGCTAGTTGCGATGGATGATTGTGCCTTTATTCAGCAGCAACCTGATTGTGTTCTGGTGGGTAATGTGATGAAGCGAGGTATGCCAGCCATCGAAGCGTTACTCGAATCCCAGTTAACTTATGTATCAGGTCCGCAATGGTTGCATGAGGTGGTGTTGAAAGACAAATGGGTGTTAGCTGTTTCAGGAACACATGGCAAAACAACTACCAGTAGTATGTTGGCTTGGATTTTAGAAGATGCGCAGCTCTCTCCTGGCTTTTTAATTGGTGGTGTACCAAGTAACTTTGGCGTGTCTGCACGCTGGAGTCATGACTCGCCTTTTTTTGTTGTTGAGTCGGATGAGTATGATAGCGCGTTTTTCGATAAACGGGCTAAGTTAGTTCACTATTGTCCCAGAACTTGGGTGATTAATAATTTAGAGTTTGATCACGCCGATATTTATGACAATTTGGCGCAAATTCAAAAGCAGTTTCATCATGGTATGCGCTTAGTGCCAGCATCAGGGCTGGTGATTACGCCCAGCCAAAGCGATGCTATTGAGACATTGTTGGCTCAAGGCTGTTGGTCTTCTGTGGCTCAACACGGAGCAGATGCATCGATTGAGTGGTCTTGGAAACTGCTCAGTGCTGATGCCAGTCATTTTGCTGTGTTGCATCATGGGCAGATTGTGGGAGAAATTCGTTGGTCGTTGCTGGGAGAATTTAATATTCGCAACGCACTATCTGCGATTATTGCCGCACAACATGCTGGCGTTCCCGTTGCTGTGGCTTGCGAGGCTTTAGCACAATTTAAGGGTGTTGCTCGTCGCCTAACTTTGTTAGCAGATCGAAATGAAATTCGTATTTTTGAAGATTTTGCGCATCACCCCACCGCCATTCAAGTTACCTTAACAGGATTGGCACAACGCTATGCTGGGCAACGACTGATTGCGGTGCTTGAACCTCGCTCCAATACCATGCGTATGGGGGCGTTTAAGGATCAGTTGGCAACGGCTTTAGCTAAAGCGGATATCGTTTTTATGTATCAGCATCCCGATTGGGATTGGCAAATCCCAATAGAAAGTTTCTGTCAGCCCGTTGTTATCGCCCATGATTATGATGACTTACTCACGCAAGTATTGAACCATGTTCAGTCGGGCGATGTGGTGGTATGCATGAGTAATGGCGGATTCGGTGGATTGCCTAAACGTTTAGCTGAAGGTGTTTAAGTAACATGGACTTGTTTCTGTTAGGGTTATTGAGTCTAGCCTTGGGAGCGAGTTTTGTCGCTTCGGGCTTTGGGTTTTCGGGGGCTTGGCGTCAGCTACTAACGCAACGAAAAACACATGGAACACGGCTGCAAATCATTTTATTGACTTTGTTGAGTGTGATGCTTTACCCGTTAATCGATGAGCAAAGTCTACTTCATCAACCCATTCAACCTTTTGTACGTCCTTTATCACTCAGTGTGGTATTTGGTGGTTTGGTGTTTGGTATCGGCATGCAATTAGCAGGAAGCTGCACGTCTGGCTCGTTAGGGAATGCAGGTCGTGGCCATTGGAATGGTTGGCTAGCCTTAGTGATGATGATTGTGGGGGCGACGCTGGCCGCATATCATTTCGACTGGTGGCAAGCACTGGCGAGTTGGTTGCCGTTTTCATGGGTCGAGCATTGGGGATGGCAAGGGGGGGTGTTGACGGCACTTCTGTTGTTGGCCTTAGCTTACGGACTACTACTTTATGTGGAATATCGTCGTTATGGTCAGATTGCTCCTATTGAACTTAACTCAGTTGCCTTGTTAGGTGTTGTACTCATTGCGGTGTTGTTGATGCTGTTGACTTTATGGCAGGGGCATCCTTGGGGCGTGACGGTGCCTTTTGCCACCATCGGTATTCAAGCAATGGATATGCTGGGCTGGCAAGGTTGGACTTTTTGGGGATTTAGTGCTGAATATGCGCACATGATTGAAAAGCCGTTTTGGCAAGAACCCACGACCTTAACCTTAATGGGGTTTATTGTTGGTGCTGCCATAGCTCAGATAGTGTTAAAGAAAACAGGTTGTAACGAACTCATTAAACCAGTATTAACGGGCAGGAAAAACCTTTTATTGACCATAGTAGGCGGTTTAATGATGGGCTATGCCGGCATCATCGGTTTTGGGTGCAATATTGGTGCTTTTGTTAGTGGGGTGAGTTCAGCCAGCTTACACTCACTCATTTGGTTAATCTTTGCTTTGTGGGGGAGTTGGATAGGATTGAAACTGAGAAATAGGATCATGAATCCTATTTCTTAATCTCTAATCCTGATTAATGCGACTGGCAACCGCACCGGTTTGATTTTTGTATTTTGCATCGGTGCGCTTGTGATAAGGACGCGCTGCAGCACTGGACATAGTTTCAAAATTAATGGCACAAATATCCATGCCTGGTCTCAATCCTAACGGTAGTTTGCCCATGTTGTGCATTTCCAACACAATTTGACCACTCCAACCCGGATCAATACGGTGTGCCGTAACGTGTACCATCAAACCTAAACGAGCCAAACTTGAACGCCCATCTAACCAACCCACTAAATCATCGGGAATGGTAACACTTTCAAGCGTTGCGGCTAAAGCGAGTTCGCCTGGGTGCAAATAGAAAATCTCATGCTCATTCAGCTGAATTTCGGCACCCATGATGCGATCAACGGTGCCTGCAAGATCGGTACTTTTACCTGATAAGTCGATGAAACCAGCGGTATGATCCGTGAAGACGCGAAACGAATGACCAAGACGCAGATCAACGCTGATCCCTTTTATTTTGCTCACATCAGGCTGCGGTGAGATGCCAATATAACCCGTGGCAAGTGCTGCTTCAATGTCTGCATCGGATAAGCGCATTTATGAAACTACCTTGTGTAAGAGTTGAGAAAGCGTCATCGGGTCACTATTGTCGTCCGCACGAATCTTGCCTTGTGCAATCGCAGCGACGACAGCGGGATAGAGTTGGTGTTCTACCGTGAGTACGCGTTTAGCCAAAACCTCTGCTGTGTCATCAGCCATTATCGGAACGCTCCCTTGAGCAATGACCCTACCGCTATCTAATTCTGGTATCACCCAATGAACACTGGCACCATGCTCGGTTTCGCCGGCAGCGATGGCTTGTTCGTGGGTATGAGTACCCTTAAATTTAGGCAACAACGAAGGATGAATATTTAACAAGCGCTGTTCATAATGACCGATAAAAAGAGGCGTTAGGATACGCATAAATCCAGCAAGGACAATAAGCTTGGGGTGAAACTCATCAATGGCCACAATCATCGCTTGCTCAAAAGCCTCACGACTATCATAGGTTTTATGATCGACAACCCGTGTTGGAATCTGTGCCTGTTGCGCTCGCACCAGTCCATAAGCGTCGGCTTTATTGGATAAAACGCAGACAATGCGATAACCATAATGTTGCTGTTGGTCGATTAAGGCTTGTAAATTAGAGCCAGATCCTGAAATCAGAACAGCAATGTCAAAAGTGCCTGTATTCACCAAAACGCCTTAACGCAAATCGACTTGAGCTTCATCACCTGCGCGAGCACGAATATGACCAATGGTGAACACCGTTTCACCTTGCGCTTCTAAATGCGCTTTAGCCGCTGCTGCTTGTTCTGGACTAACGACGGCAATCATGCCAATACCACAGTTAAACGTACGGTGCATTTCTTTAAATTCGACATTGCCCTCTGCTTGCAACCAATCGAAAATGGCAGGACGTTGCCAAGTGGTATGATCAATCTCAGCAACCACATCGGCTTGTAGCACGCGTGGAATGTTCTCAATCAGTCCACCACCCGTGATGTGAACCAAGCCTTTCACTTCAACAGTTTTCATTAAGGATAACAAAGGTTTGATGTAAATTTTTGTCGGAGCGAGTAGGGCGTCTTTAAAGGTTGCACCGTCAAAAGCATCTGTTAGGCTAATACCACTGCGCTCGATAATTTTACGAACTAATGAATAACCGTTTGAATGTACGCCTGAAGAGCTTAGGCCTAAAATAACGTCACCAGGTTTGATTTTGGTGCCATCAATGAGTGCATCGCGTTCGGCAATACCCACAGCAAACCCTGCTAGGTCATAATCACCGTGATGGTACATACCAGGCATTTCCGCCGTTTCACCACCAATCAGAGCACAACCCGCTTGGCGACAGCCTTCACCAATACCCGCAATCACATCACGCGCAACCAGAACTTCTAACTTGCCCGTCGCGTAATAGTCCAAGAAAAATAAGGGTTCAGCACCCTGAACGATTAAATCGTTCACGCACATGGCAACCAAATCGATACCCACTGTATTATGCTTTTGCGCATCAATAGCTAAACGTAGTTTTGTGCCAACGCCGTCGGTACCAGAAACCAGTACTGGATTTTTGTATTTGCTCATGTCTAAAGAAAATAAGGCGCCAAAGCCACCTAAGCCACCAACGACTTCAGGGCGTAGTGTGCTTTTCGCAATCGGTTTAATCGCATCAACCAGCGCTTCACCCGCATCAATATCCACACCTGCATCTTTATAACTTAACGACGTTGCCATACTTAATCCTTTTCTACTAACGGCGGACAATTCTGTTAATCATCCGTTTATTACCTATTCTTGCTGTATCTAGTTTGCTTGATATAGGTTGTTAAACCAGCCCAAGCACAATTATGAACACTATTTTAACAGAATTTGTTTATTGAGTGCTGCTTGTCTTTCAGAACTTCAAACTCGCCTGACTCGCTTGTTGTAATCTTAGTGAGACTTCAGCACCAATGCCTTTAGCTAGCTTATCAAAAACGCTCAGAGCAGGAGCATAATCAACTAAGTTGTCGTTATCAAATTCGCTACGCGCCGCATTTCGAATGTCGCCTAAGCCATCAATTAAACCCATGTCAACGGCTTCATCACCAATCCAAACCAAGCCCGTAAACAAATCTTTGTTTTCTTTCAAGCGATCGCCACGACCGTCACGCACCGCTTTTTTGAACTGCTCATGTGTACGCGCTAACACATGCTTTTGCAAATGATTTTGGGCTTCCTTGTCAGCAGGGCTAAAAGGATCTAACAAGCGTTTATGTTCGCCCGCGGCTAAAGATCGGTTTTCAATGCCCATTTTTTTCATCAGTTCAGTGACACCAAAGCCATCGAAACGCACGCCAATTGAACCGACAATACTGGCTTTATCGGCATAAATTTTATCGGTGGCGCTGGCGATGTAATAGCAGCCAGAAGCACAGAGATCTTGTGCAACGGTGACAATTTGTTTTTCAGGGTGTAGTGCTTTGAGACGTTTAATCTCATCATAAATTACCCCTGATTGTACTGCTGAACCACCGGGTGAGTTCACATTCAGAATAATGCCTTTGCTATTTTTGTTCTTAAAGGCTTCTTCTAATTGCGGAATAATGGCATCGGCACTGGTTTCGGTTTCCGGCATAATAGCACCCGTGATACTCACCACAGCGACATGGGGTTTTTGACTTTCATCTTCCATACTGCCATTAAAGCCTTGGCTTAGAATAACCACACTGCCAATTAAATAGACACCAATCGCCAACTTCATGAAGTTACCAAACCAACGACTACGGCGTTCACTATTGACATAATTAGCAGCAGCATCAGCCAGCTTATTCATGGCAGGTGAGTTGTTTTCGTCAGACATTATGGTCAATCCTAATCTACTTAAATAAAGGCGTTATAATACTGGATATTTCTCTAAACAACCAAGCCTATTTGCGATGACTGAAGTTCCCAAGCCAGCTTTCGATTTAAGCCATT
Organism: uncultured Francisella sp.; assembly: GCA_964646525.1. Lineage (GTDB taxonomy): Bacteria > Pseudomonadota > Gammaproteobacteria > Thiomicrospirales > Thiomicrospiraceae. Next base: position 18,654 of record CAZYER010000027.1, read on the forward strand.
TCTTACAGACATTACCTGAATCATCGGGCTGTTACTTGATGTTTAATAGCGAAGATCAGGTCATTTATGTCGGTAAAGCGAAAAACCTGAAGCGTCGGGTCAGCAGTTATTTTGTGCGCCATCATGATCATCCCAAAACGCGTACCATGGTGGCGCAAGTGGCACGTGTTGAGTTAATGCTGACCAATACGGAAGCCGAAGCCTTTATTCTTGAATATACGCTGATTAAAAAGCACAATCCGCGTTACAACATTATTTTCCGTGATGACAAGTCTTACCCCTATTTGTATGTCACCACGCAGCATGATTTTCCCGGACTCTACTTTTATAGGGGCAGTCGTAAAAAAGAAGGGCGCTTATTTGGTCCTTTCCCTAGTAGTCCGGCGGTTTATGAAACCTTAAACACCTTACAGAAAATTTTCCCCGTGCGTCAATGTAGCGACAGTTTTTATCGCAATCGTTCGCGCCCCTGTTTGCAGTATCAAATTAAGCGATGTACTGCGCCTTGTACGGGATTTATTAGCCAAGAAGCCTATGCCCAAGATGTGAATGATACCCTCGCATTTTTGGAAGGGAAAAGTGCGCAGGTCATCGACAGTAAACAAGCGCAAATGTTGCAAGCAGCTGAAGCCTTGGAGTTTGAGCAAGCCGCCGCCTTACGCGACCAGATTGAGCTGTTGAAAAGTGTGCAAGCGAAACAGTTTGTCTCGGTCAGTCGTGATGAAGATGCTGATGTGGTGACGCTGGTGCAAGATGAATCGGGTCGGGTGGTGGTACAGCTACTGATGATTCGTAACGGTAACTTGTGGGGTTCGAGCAGTCATTTTCCCAAACACGCGCAGTTTTCAGAACCCGCTTTAGTGTTAGCGGCATTTTTGGTGCAATATTATGCGGGACGAGAAATCCCTAAACGCATTATATTAGGCTGCGTTCCCGACGATTTAGAAGGCTTAAAAGCTTGGTTTGCTTGGCAAGCGGGGTATCAGGTCTATTTGGTTACCGCAGCGAGGGGCGATGCTAAACACTGGTTAGAATTGGCCGAAAATAATGGCAAGCAGGCGTTGAATGGTGTCGCTGTCGATGAGGCGCAACAGTTACGTTTATTGACGCAATTACAAGAAGTACTGAATTTACCGTGTTTACCGATACGCATGGAGTGTTTCGATATTTCGCATTTACAAGGCACCAATACGGTGGCTTCTTGCGTGGTGTTTATGAATGGAACACCGAGTAAAGCCGATTATCGGCGTTACAATATTAGCGGCATTACCCCTGGTGATGATCCCGCTGCCATGCGTCAGGTGTTATCACGACGTTTGAAAAGTGGTGTGCAAACAGGCAATTTACCCGACTTGCTGATTGTCGATGGCGGTAAAACCCAATTAGCGCAAGCCCAACAACAACTCCAAGAGCTGGGCTTGTTAGAACAAGTGATGCTGATGTCGATTGCCAAAGGCGAGGGGCGCAAAGCAGGCTTGGAAACCTTTTATCAAGTCGGTGATGGCGAAGGTGTGCAATTACCGCCCGATCATGCCGTGGCGCATTTGTTGCAACGTGTTCGCGATGAAGCCCATCGGTTTGCCATTACAGGGCAACGCAACAAGCGCAAAACCAGTTTAGCGTCTGGTTTACAAGAAATTTCGGGTATTGGACCGAAAACGCGGCAACGACTGTTACGTAAACTGGGTAATGTCAGTGCCATTAAAGCTGCGTCAGTGGAACAATTAGCCGCAATTGAAGGCGTGACGCAGAAGCAAGCTGACGCCGTTTACGGGTATTTTCATTCAGGACAAGATACGAATACATGATTGAGTCGGAGGAGTCTATGAGTATCAATATGACCGAGCCTGCTGAATCGGCTTTGATGACACCGAAATTGACACCAGAAGAAGCCTTGGCTGAGTTTCACGCCTTTAACCAAAGTTTCAACAGTGTGATGTTGGCGACCACTAACCCCGATGGTTTAGCCGATGCCAGTTACGCACCCACCTTGCAGCTAAATGGTCGCTTTTATATTACTATTTCGGCATTAGCGGCACACACACAAAATATTCTGCACAAGCCTGCTGCAAGTTTGCTGTTTATTGAACCCGAAACGCCAGCAAACCTGTTTCGTCGTCAACGCAGTATGATTCGTTGCCGTGCGGAACTTATTGCCAGAGAAACACAAGCATGGGTGCAATTAATGGATGCTTTCGAGCAGAAGCTGGGAAAAATGATGCGAACCTTAAGGGAGCTAACCGATTTTCATCTATTTGAATTAACGCCGATGCAAGCCACCTATGTGCGTGGTTTTGCTCAAACCTATCATTTCAGTGAAGAACAGTTGAGTCTTGCTCTGACGGGGACACATTCAGTAAGTTAAATGCGCTAAAAGAATTGATAGAACAAAAAATCGTGTCAGTCTGTGTGATAAAATCGTCTCATCGTAACGAATAACTTAATAAAGAGAAATGCACTGTGTTGTTTCGACTCAAACAGCAAATTCCCATGTGGTTAACTTGGTTTCGCATTTTAGCGATTCCAGCTTTCGTGCTGTTATTTTGGCTAGAAGGCGAGGGCGAGCGTTGGTGGGCTGCTGGCTTGTTCACCGTTGCCGCCATTACCGATTTATTAGATGGCTGGCTGGCGCGTAAGTGGGAAGTGCAATCGGCACTGGGCGCTTTTTTAGATCCTGTTGCCGATAAGTTGATGGTTTCAGCTGCTTTAGTACTGTTGGTTGCTAGCTTGGATAACTGGTGGATTACTCTGGCGGCGTTGGTCATTATCATGCGTGAAATTAGTGTATCGGCGTTGCGGGAATGGATGGCAGAACTGCAAGCCAGAGCCGCGGTCGCTGTCTCATGGCTGGGTAAAGCCAAAACCGTATTTCAGTTAGTGGCGATTGCTATGCTGACTTGGAACTTGCCTTGGTCGTTGGTTGTCGGTGAGTGGTTACTTTACTTGGCAGCGATTTTAACCATTTGGTCGATGGTGCAGTATGTGAGAGCAGCTTGGCCTTGGTTGGCTAAGTAAGAGAGAAGCCAAGAAACACCTATGATGTCATGTTAGTGGGTCAATTTCGCACGAGTTGTTGCTTAAATTTGACAAAAAAGACAATTTTATTTAAATTGTATCTTATATAAATACAATTTTACGGATATTGGCTTTTTAATATGAAAGAACTGTTTAAACAACGCATCTTAGACTTTCATCAAACGGCGATTAAACCGTTGAAAGAGCGCACCTTAGTCTTGCCTGTTCAATTGGATAAAATCTTGGTAGTGACGGGAATGCGTCGCGTGGGGAAAAGTTCATTATTGCTCAATAGCATTAGGCAACTGCGAGAACAGATACCCATTAGACAGATCATCTATATCAATTTTGAGGATGAGCGCTTAACCTTAAGTGCTGACAGTTTAGATGCGCTACTACAAGCTTATCGAGAGCTTTATCCTGATATTGATTTAAGTCGTTGTTACTTCTTCTTCGATGAAATTCAGGAAATAGATGGCTGGGAAAAATTTGTGCGTCGCTTGGATGACTCGGTCAGCAAGCATATTTTTATCACTGGCTCAAATGCCAAGTTACTCAGTTCCGACATTGCAACCGCTTTGCGTGGGCGTTCGATTCGATACGAGTTATTTCCGCTTTCATTTCCCGAATATTTGGCCTTTCGAGATATTGCGATTGACTCGATTAGCAGCCAAGGACGTGCTAAGGTGCAATCGGCTTTCTATCAGTATGTGCAAACGGGCAGCTTTCCAGAACTGGCATTGATCGATGACAAGGACATTCATACCAAAATCATTCAAGAATACTATGATGTGATGATCTTTCGGGATATTGTCGAGCGATACCAAGAAAGCAACTTGCCTGCGTTGAAATACTTTCTTAAGCGTCTTATTGAAAGTGTGGGCAGTCCCATTTCTATCAGTAAAATTCATAATGAAATGAAGTCACTAGGCTATCGTGTTGCTAAAAACACTCTGCACGACTACTATGACATTGCTGAAGCCGTATATTTGGTGATTAATGCCAGCAAATACGATCCTTCGTTAGTGCGTCAGACAATGGCAGATAAGAAAGCTTATATCATCGACAATGCCTTTTTAACGCAACTAACCTACCGCTACAGTCAGGATTTAGGGAAATTACTCGAAAACCTAGTTGCGGTTGAGTTGCGTCGTCGCCAATTACCCGTACACTTTATTAAAGGCACGAAAGAATGTGATTTTGTTTGGCAAACCCAAGAGAAAACAATCCCCTTACAGGTGTCAGTCGATATTAGCCACCCCGATACCAAAGCGCGTGAAGTGGCAGGCTTGATTGCAGCGGCGCGTTATTTGCACTGCAACGAGGGCGTGATTATCACCCTAGACCAGTCAGCAGAATGGCATGAATCAGGGGTGTCGATTAAAGCGATACCTGTATGGCAGTTTTT
>CAZYER010000028.1:0-21803 GCA_964646525.1 uncultured Francisella sp.
AGTTATTGATACTCGATACAGCTTGCCCGTCAAGAGGCAAAGCTGGGGAGAAGATGTGGTATTATTGAACGTAAAATAAACACCCAGCTAGGCGGGGACATGAAACCAAGTAAAAACGTCAATATTGACCAGCAAACATTAAAAACACTTGAATCGTTTTTGGCTAGTGCTAAACAACAATTTCCGATAAGTAATGTGATTTTGTTTGGTTCACGTGCACGTCATTCAGCTACAGAAAATAGTGATGCTGACCTGATGCTACTCCTGAATGGTCAGCATGGTAACTTTGTTCAAACCAAGCTTGCTCTAGCTGATATTGCTTTTGATGTCATGTTAGATACAGGTATCAGAATTGACCCCCTACCCGTTTGGGAAGACCAATGGTTAAATCCTATGGTTTTCTCTAATCCCGCTTTGTTAACCAACATTAAAAACGATGGCATAAAGTTTGATCTATGACATCTGATGATTTAATGCAAAAAGCTAACAGAGCTTTAACTTCTGCCCAATTACTTTATGCTAACGGCGATTATGAAGGTTCATGTAATCGAAGTTACTACGCCATGTACGATGCGGCTAGGGCTGCTATTTTACACTTAATGCCAGAGCAAGACTTAACGGCTTCACGTACACACAATGGGCTTATAGCTGCTTTTGGCTTGCATCTCGTTAAAACGGGCTTAGTAGATGTTTCACTCGGTCGAAACCTTAATAGAGCACAAACCTTACGCCAACTAGCTGACTATACGGGTGAAGCTGTTTCGTCTGACGACGTACAACAGCTGATTGTCAATGCAGATCAATTTGTACAAACCATCAGCACACTCATAGAAGGCTAGGTGAAGAGAAAACTCATGAGACTTTATTTTTAATTAAGATTGTGAGTAAAATTTACAAAAACTCAAAAAATAACATTTTAAATCAACAACCTTCTGAGTCGCGGTGAGCAGGCCAAACAATCACGTTTGATCCACACCTTATTACAACATTACTACATCGAACAAATTAAGCCGCCACCAACTCAACGCCATTACCATCAGGATCGCGACAAAACAAAGCATCCCTTCCAGATTGACTCAAGGTAAACGAAATGTTGGCATCGACTAAGTGCTGTTTAATGACTTGTGTTGTTGTAACTCTGAGCGCCAAATGACGATCTCGACCAACGTGTGCTGGTGCAATGCGCTGCGCATCAGGATTTGGTAGGCACAGCAAATGAATCGACTGATTTTGCCCTACAGCCAACCAAGCACCTTCAAATCCCAAGCTAGGTCTGACTTGCACCGACAACCCGAGTATATCTTGATAAAAATGCAAAGACTTAGCCAGATCGCTGACCAAAACGCTCACATGATCTAAACCCACGACCATCTCAAACCTCCGTTACGCCCGATTATTCGGTATAATAAACTAATTATCATCACTATTCGTTTTTAAAAACAAGGAAAGTTTCCATGAGCGAACAACTCAAGTCCATTATTGAAGCCGCTTTTGAACGTCGTGCCGACATCAACCCCAAAAACGTTGACGCTGAAAGCAAACGCGCCGTTGAAGAAGCGCTACACCTGCTAGACACAGGCGCAATGCGTGTCGCAGAGCGTCAATCAGTAGGCAAATGGACGGTAAACGAATGGTTAAAAAAAGCAGTGCTACTTTCTTTCCGCATGGAAGACAACAAGGTCATGCCAGCAGGTGGTAGCATGCAATTTTATGACAAAGTGCCTACTAAATTTGCCAACTACTCAGAAGCCGACTTCCAGGCGGCTGGGGTACGTGTCGTACCTCCAGCGGTTGCGCGTCGTGGCAGCTACATTGCACCAGGTGCGATCTTAATGCCCTCTTACGTTAACATCGGCGCTTATGTCGATAGCGGTACTATGGTGGATACTTGGGCAACCGTTGGTTCTTGTGCTCAAATCGGTAAAAATGTCCATCTGTCAGGTGGCGTTGGTATTGGTGGTGTGTTAGAACCGCTACAAGCGTCACCAACCATTATTGAAGACAATTGCTTTATCGGAGCCCGTTCAGAAGTCGTTGAAGGCGTCATTGTGGAAGAAGGCTCGGTTATTTCAATGGGCGTTTACATTGGGCAATCAACGCGTATTTATGATCGTGAAACCGGAGAAATTCACTACGGTCGCATACCTGCTGGTTCTGTTGTTGTTTCGGGCAATCTACCTTCTAAAGATGGTAGTTACAGTCTTTATTGTGCGGTTATTGTCAAGAAAGTGGATGCAAAAACACTTTCTAAAGTCGGCATTAACGAATTACTGCGCGATCTATAAACCAACACAAGCATCTAACCATGCTTTGCTTAAGGCCGACCTTTGTGTCGGCTTTTTTATTACATGTCAATCATTGCATTAGTAAAAGTCTTTAAGCATAATGACAACTGAATAAGTAGCTTATAATTACGCACGCGAGGAGCACAATGGACAAGACCCTGTCTAATGAACAGGTTTCCGCCTATTTGGCTCAATTGGGTCATGAAATGCGTTCGCCTCTGCACAGCATTTTAGGCTTTACGCATATGCTCAGCGAGTCTTGTGAACAACCAAGTCATCTCGAATGGTTAAGTCATATTCGTTCTTCAAGCCAACACTTGCTTGAACTGATCAATGATATCATCGATCTAGAACTTCTTAATCATCATAAAGTGAACATCGCTGATGAAGCTGTTGATGTGTTTGAACTGGTCAAACTGATTCAACAAGGTTTACAACCACAAGCCTTGATTGGACAACTGCAACTAGACTGCCACATAGAAGCCAATTGTCCTCGCATCTGGCGCGGTGATAAACGCAAACTGAGACAGGTACTCATTAATCTCATTTCTAATGCAATTAAATTCACACCGCCACAAGGTCAAGTCACAGTATCACTTAGTCAAGTGACTGCTGGATTACGTATTAGCGTAAAAGATACAGGTATTGGTATTAATACCGACGCACTTTCGCAATTATTTACGCCCTACTATCACAATACCAGCTCACTCAATCAACAAGGTGTAGGCATTGGCTTAGCCATTACACGGCGCTTAATCGAACTCATGAAAGGTGAGATTTTAGTGAATAGCCAACCTGACGATGGTTGCGAGTTTATCATCATCCTGCCGCTCAAGGTTGGTGACGAAGCCTCCTTGCTTACTCAAATCAGCCATGATCAACTTCCAGAACTGCTTAAAACAACCTCGGTATTGTTGGTAGATGATGATCGCTTACACCACGAAGTCTTTCATGGCATGGTTCAAAAGCTACCTTTTATTGTCCATAGCGCAATCAATGCCGAACAAGCATTAGCACTGTATAAGCAAAAACAACCACAACTGTTACTGATCGATTACCGCTTACCAGACAGCGATGGACTGACGCTCGCTAAAAAATTACGTCATCTTATCAATCACCATGACCGTCAACAAGAGACGCGAGTGGTCATGCTTAGCGCGCAATCCAACGAGCATTTTGAAAGTGCCCTGCTTGACGGCACGCTAGACGCTTGGTTAAGTAAGCCGCTACAACTCAAAGAGCTTATCCTACTGGCCAATGACTGTGAATTAAATACGCATAAACCAGATTTTTCACCAAACAGCACACAAATAATCAGCAGCGATAAGGTAGAAATCATACTGGCCATTGATATGCTGCCCGATTATTTACGCAATTTGTGGCCTGAATTTGTCAACGAGCTACATAACGGAGTTCGTTATTGCCAACACATGCTTGATGGCAACAAAATGACCGAACTGATGACCAAAGCCCACCAACTGAAGGGACAAGCGATGGTATTCCAGCAAAAACGATTAATCGAAATACTTGAACAACTTGAGCAACAGGCTCAAAACCGAGAAAAAGCAGCTTGCCAACAGTTGCTAACGCAAGCAAGTCATATTAAAAGCATCTAGGAGCCGACTATGAAATTAAAGCGCATTGCCATCATCGACGATCACCGCATCGTTACTCAAGCTATTTCTGGACTTTTGGCTCAATTCAAAGACTTTCGTGTCGTGGGCGTAGGTTACGATGGTAAGAGCGCACTAGAGCTTGTTGTCAGCCAAAAACCCGATTTACTCATACTCGACTTACAACTACCTGGCTTATCAGGCAGCGAACTATTGCCCATCGTTAAAAAAGCTTATCCCCATTTACGCGTCATTATTTTAACGGCCTCACAAATCAAACAGACGTGGCAGAAAGTATTAGCCTTGGGCGCCGATGGCATTGCCTTAAAAAGTGTTGCTTCCGATGTTCTGGTCGAAGGTATTCGCCAAGTCATTCAAGGACAAATGTTTATTGATCCCGATATTCAGCAAGAGCTATCACGTAACGATTCTGGCGTTTATTTATCATTACCAGAAGCCTTAGCAGAACACTTGACCCGTCGTGAAAAAGAAATTTTACTACTGGTATTGAATGACTTAACCAGTAAGCAAATCGCAGAAAAATTGTCCATTTCTGATCGTACCGTTTCCAAACATCGTGAAAACATCTACCATAAGCTAGGCGTCAATTCATCGGACGAAATCCTGCCCATTTTGCAGCAAATGAGCAACTAAGAAATTCATTAGCAGGTATAAAAAAGCCCAACTAGGTTGGGCTAAGCGGGCTACATTATGGAAAGAAGCAATCGCTTCTGACACGCCCTTATTTGACCATAGTTTTTGCTTAGACAACTTGATTACAATCAAGTTTTATAGCCGATGACTTCAAAGAGTTACGCTTACTCGCAACGCAGTTAAGTGGTGCATAACAAAGAAGCCACTATCCCGCAATGCGATCACATAATCCTTCTTCTTGATGGTTAGCCAAAGCATCTAAACCAGACCTATGACGAATTGTCAGTTGTTTTTGACGCCATTCAACTAACCCCTCATCCGAGAACTTGGCTAACACTCGCGATACGGTTTCTGGCGTAAGCCCCAAATAAAGTGCGACATCTCGATGCAATAACCCCAAACGGAAAGACTCGTCATTAAATCCTCTTTTAGCTTGGCGCTGCGATAACCATAAAATAAATAACGCCATGCGTTCTTCTGCACTTTTGCGTGACAACAACTCCGCATGCATACGCTCATCACTCAGCTCTTTGCTCATAATCGACAACAACTGCCGATTGAGGGTTGGTAGCTGCAAAGACAAGCGTTCCAGGTCTTTAAAAGGAATTTCGCACACGGTTGACGTATCAATTGCCACAGCGGTAGAGATATGCTCATCGTTTGATAAGGCATCTACCCCTAAAATATCACCAGGCAAATAGAATCCAATCAACTTATCTTCACCGCTCGAATGCTGAGTAAACACTTTAAAGCCGCCCGCTTTCACTGCATAAACCGCTTGAAAAGGTTGCCCAGCACGAAAAAGAACATCTCCCTTATGCAAAGCTGGCTTACGTTTAACCAAGGCGTCTAAACGTAAGACTTCACTTTTTTCTAACCCTAAGGGAAAGCACAGCTTTTTTAAGCCACATTCGTTACAGTTTGCATTAAATAAAGGAACCGGTTGTGTCATGAGTAGCCTAGCATACGCATTATTAAGTATTTTAATTGATTGTAATCAAGAATCGATCATAAGTCGAGTTGAACAATCAAGATTAGATCAAAACAACTCAACCCTCTCTTAGGCTAAAGCAATAACCGACTCAATACGCTGAATATCTTCGGGCAAATCCACCTCTAATGAATCATGTTCCGTTACCACTACTCGAATGCGGTGACCGTTTTCTAACACACGTAATTGCTCTAATTTTTCAATTTCTTCTAGCACACCCGGTTTGAGCTGATTGAAGTTATCAACAAAAGCTTTGGTGTAAGCATAAACACCCAAATGCTTGTACACAGGGTGCTGCCAATGATCGCGCCCAAAGGGAATGGCAGCGCGTGAAAAATACAAAGCGTTGCCATTTGCATCAAAAGTCATTTTCACGTCTTTAGGATCATGAATTTCACGCGGATCGGTAATGGCATACGCCAAGGTGCTCATGGCAAAGCTGCCATCATAACCATCCAAAAAAGGACGCATCACATCTTCAATACTGTGTGGATGCACCAAGGGCTGGTCGCCTTGTACGTTGATAATCAAATCATCGCTCGACAACCCTGCTTGCTCGGCTGCTTCTGCTAACCGATCTGTGCCCGTATGTGCGGGTTTAGTCGTCAGAATAACAGGCGCACCTAAGTGCGCCACGGCTTCGGCAATGCGTTCATCGTCGGTAGCAACGTAAACAGCATCTAGCCCTTGTGCGGCAGCAACACGTTCATACACATGAACGATAAGCGGCTTGCCAGCAATTAGTGCTAAGGGTTTGGCTGGAAAACGGGTTGAACCGTAACGGGCGGGAATAAAGGCGATTTTTCTCATCACATTGCCTTATACAACGCCCTTAGCTTGTCATCGGTAACTTCTCGTTCCCAGTCATCGCCATAAACGTTTTGCCACAGGGGTTTCATGCCTTTGCAAATGGTAATCATACGGTCGATGTCATTTTCCGACCAAGTTGCTGCTAGGTTTTTCGGGATGTCAATATTGTGCTTTTTCACCATTTCGCGGAACTCTTTCACGCCATCTCCGTAGTAACCATCCAGCACATCGAAAGCAATACAGTTGCCGATACCATGATGGTATCCAAACACATAGGACAAGCCGTAAGACAAGGCATGACACGCACCTACTTGAGAATAAGCAATACTCATACCGCCCATGTAGCTGGCCATCATCAGTTTTTCATCGCTTTCGGGATGATCTTCTAAATAGACTTCACGGCATAAATTAAGCGATTTATCGCCAAAGGCACGCGCAAATTCGTTAATAAAGGTGCCATTTAAGGCTTCAATGCCATGAATGTAGCAATCCATGCCTGTGTAGAACCATTGATTTTTCGGCACGCCTGCAATCAATTCAGGATCCATGACAATTTGATCGTAAACAGTATGGTCAGAGTTTAACCCGAGTTTACGCTCAGGGCCAGTTAACACCGCTGTACGAGAAGCTTCCGCACCGGTTCCCGACAGAGTCGGAATACCGATGTGATGTACCGCTGGGTGCTGAATCAAATCCCAGCCTTGATATTTCGCCGAGCCACCTGGATTGGTCAGCATTAACGAAACGGCTTTGGCTAAATCTAATACCGAGCCGCCCCCTAAACCAATGACGCTATCTGGAAGGCTGTTGGCATGAGCTTTAACCTGATCGGTAAAGGCATCGACCTGAATGGTGCTAGGTTCTTTAGACACATTCGCCCAAATAATTAAATCTTGAGCTTTGGCAGGAATACGCTTGGCCAACTCACGGTTTTGATGCACATCATCAACCACAAATACCACCCAACCACTGCCGCCTTCGCGCTGCTCGGCAAGAATATCGTCTAGCTGGTTAAAGGCACCACGACCAAACACCATGCGTGGCACACATTTAAAATTACGAAACTTTGGTGCTGACATGATTAGGCTCCCGTGAATACTTGTTTGAGTTTTTCGATACGGGCGGCAATATCTGCTTCCGTCCAATTTAATTTAATGAGCATAGAAATACTGCGACTCATCACCGCATCAGACGCTGAGGTATCTAAGTTGGTGTAGTCAGGTAAATTAGCATTCAGATGAATTGGCAATTTCGCTGCGCCAATCATATTTTGAATTTGTGACCAGTTTTTAATGTAGTGCCAGTTATTCGCATACCAGTAAAAACAACCATCCACGCCAACGTCTTTCAATTTTTGATTGATTTCCAATGTACGCGCTTCGGTAGGCAACATTAAGGTTAGGAAACTGCCTTGATCGCCTTCTGGGTCGGGAATGCGACGGAAAGACACTTCACTAAATTGGCTTAACGCCTCTTTCAGCATGGCTTTGTTTTTGCGTTGAACGGCGACCATATCATCTAGCTTGCGTAATTGTGCAACGCCCATCGCCGCGTTCAAATCGGAAATGCGGTAATTTAGGCCCATAATGGGATGATCTTCTGCGCCACGGTCATTACCGATGTGGTCGTGTCCGTGGTCAGAATACATATGCGCATTTTTATAAATGGTTTCGTTATTGGTAATAATGCCGCCACCTTCGCCGCAAGTAATGGTTTTAACCGAATCGAACGAGAAGCAACCGACATCGCCAATACTACCCAAAGGCTTGCCTTTGTAGCTACCGCCAATCGCTTGACAGGCATCTTCAATCACCAACAAGTTGTGCTTTTTGGCAATGGCTAGAATCGCATCCATATCGGCCATACTGCCGCACATCTGCACCACGTTAATTGCTTTAGTGCGTGGGGTAATTTTGCTTTCGACACTGGCTGGATTTAAGCAAAGCGTATCATCGACATCGGCAAAAACAGGAATCGCGCCCGCAGCGACCAGAGCTTCGACACTGGCAACAAAGGTGAAGGTAGGCACAATCACCTCATCACCTGCCCCTACTCCCATTGCGTGATATGCCACCGACAAGGCCGCCGTACCACTAGAGACAAGATGCGCATACTGAGTTTGCATGCGCTCACACAACATGGCTTCCATTTCACGCGCTTTCCAGACGTTATTACGCACGCCATCGAAGTTGTAACGGAAGATAAAGCCCTGATCGAGCACTTGATTGATTTCCGCCTTTTCTTCGGCGCCCATCCATTCAAAACCTGGCATGAAAGTATTCCTGATGTGATTCGCAAATAATAGTAAGATTTTAGCCCTTTCCGCGCTAAGGGGCTAGGGCTTAGCATAGAAAATAGAAGAGATGCAGCCATATAAGCGCTAAGAAAGATCATAAAAGTAGGCGAAAACAAAAAAGCCTTAGATTTCTCTAAGGCTTTTAGTATTTGGTGGCCGGGGGCGGAATCGAACCGCCGACACACGGATTTTCAATCCGTTGCTCTACCGACTGAGCTACCCAGCCAAACTATCTAAGGCTTTGTTTACATTGATTTTAATTTAACATCTATTCGTTATATAGTCAAGTGTTGCTTGCTGGCTGCTCGCAGAATTGCTTATTTTTTCACCAGCCTTTGCCTCTTGACGGGCAGGCTGGCTCGAATGAGTTGCCTTACAAAACCCTACAGAACTACCAAATCCAATAACCTACACCACCGTACACCTTGGCTGCTGTGAAAAATGATGGCATTTGCTGTAACGGCTTTTTAATGACTTTAAAGCAGTTATTCCTAGCCATCCCCCCCGATGGGTGTGTTAAGAAGGGTTGCTTTTTTCGACTCGTCATTTTACCTACTTGGTGTTCGGGTTATAATGGTCACATTAACAAGGAGTATGCACCATGTATGCCGTTGAGTTTGAAGCTGATGTTACCAGTCCTTACAGCCTACTAAAGAACTTTGAGCAATTTGCCAATCAGCATATTAAAGTGATTGTCTTGGCTGAAAAAGAACCAGTACAGATCACCTCAAATCCTCGCTACGACTTTTCTGACCTATTGGGCAAGCTGAGTTGGTCTGGCGATGCGGTTAGCGAACAGCGGGCTTTACGTGATGAATGGTAAGCGGTATTTTTTCGACACTAATACCATTGTTGCTTTGCTGAAAGGTAATAGTGAGATTATGAAACTGGCGACTGAGGCTGAGTTTATTGCAATTTCTGTCATTAGTCGTCTGGAATTTTTTGCTTTTGCGTCATTAAGTAAATTCGATAAAGATTTGTTTGAGCGTTTTGTCTCACGAGTAACGGTGGTTGATTTAGCTATGCACAACCCATTGTTATTGGATGCTATTTCTGAAATTAGAATTCAAAGCGGTCTTAAGCTACCCGATGCGATTATTGCTGCATCAGCTAAGTCGGTGAATGCAATACTGGTTACAGCTGACGTTAAGCTAGCTAACTACACTAAAGAGTCGTCAATACTGTTTCAGCCATAAGCCCTTAAGCTACGCTAAAGGGTGGCGGTGCTACTGATTCGATTTAATGGTGTGACCAGCAAATGCTAGTCACTTTTATTGTGGGTTGGTTGCTGGCACTATCACCACTTCATAAGCCCCTCAACTTCGTTCAGGGGTTTCAGCTTGCTTGGTTACCAGTTGGATTGCTCTCGTTACACGACAGCAAAGACACGCCCATCACTAACGCAACCTAGTTCCCCTAGCTATGGGGTCGGCTTATTAACGGCTTTCGACAATTAACCATAACTAAAGTAAGGCATTTCATTTCTACTTTCGTTATGTGTAGGGTCTCGACTGGATGATCTTTTGGGTTGCTTTACCTGTGCCAGTAGGTCGTCTGTTAATTTTGCGAATTTATTGCCCATGATTTTCTGCTCATCTGTTGCTCGCGCATTGCTTGCAGTGAAAACAAAAAACAAAGACTTAGAAACAAAAAAGCCACCGCTCAATATAAACGATGGCTTTCTCTGTTATTTATAACTCTATGAATTATAAACTAAATATGGTGGCCGGGGGCGGAATCGAACCGCCGACACACGGATTTTCAATCCGTTGCTCTACCGACTGAGCTACCCGGCCAAATTATTCAAGTATTATACTGGCAAATTTTACAAATTACCAGTACTTTTATCGCTTGTCGTTAAAGCCCCGTCAAAATATGCGTTTTAACACACTCAATATCGTCGGTACCATCAACACGAATGTACTTTACCGACCCCTTGGCTGCTTCAGCTTTGTAGAAATCGACCAGTGGTTGCGTTTGCACTGCGTAAACATCTAAGCGTTTTTTCACCGTTTCGGCTTTATCATCATCACGTTGAATGAGGTCTTCACCCGTTTCATCGTCTTTACCTTCCACTTTAGGCGGATTGTAAGCAATATGATAAGTGCGACCCGATGCTGGATGCACACGACGACCTGCCATACGCTCCACAATCACCTCGAAAGGCACGTCAATTTCAATCACTGCATCCAAGGCAACGCCTGCTGATGCCAGAGCTTCGGCTTGCGCTAAGGTACGAGGGAAACCGTCTAATAAAAAACCATTTTTACAATCTGGTTCGCTAATGCGCACTTTTACCATACGAATAATCAAATCATCAGGTACTAACTGACCCGCATCCATGTAGCCTTTAGCCTCTAAGCCCAGCGCAGCGCCAGCACGAATGGAAGCACGCAACATATCACCCGTCGAAATTTGTGGAATATCGAAATGAGTGGTTAAAAATGTGGCTTGTGTGCCTTTACCCGCTCCTGGAGCACCCAACATCATGATACGCATTAATTCGTCCCCTTTAAAGAATAAACAGTAATTTTACCTGATTAGCCCATAACAAAAAACCGCCCTAAGGCGGTTTCTGATTGAATCAAGCAAAACTAAGGTAATAAATTACTGTAATTTAGCCAATTCTTTAGCAGCAACGGCAGCTGGCAATGGCACATAACCATCTTTCACAACCACTTGCTGACCTTCTTTAGACAATATCAATGTCATAAACTCTTTAACCATGGGGTCTAAAGGCTTACCTGGTGCTTTATTAACATAAACATACAAAGCGCGTGCTAATGGGTATTTACCAGAAATAGCGTTCTGATCGTCTGCTTCAATAAAAGCTTCACCGTCTTTTTTCGCTAAAGGAATCGCACGAACGCCAGAAGTTTTGTAGCCGATACCCGAGTAACCAATCGCGTTTACTGAAGTCGCCACAGACTGAACAACCGAAGCCGAACCTGGCTGCTCATTCACGTTATTTTTAAAGTCACCCTTACAAAGCGCATTTTCTTTAAAATAACCATAAGTACCCGAAACCGAGTTACGACCATAAAGCTGAATTTCTTTACCCGCTAAAGCGCCCGTACCACCCAACTGATCCCACTTGGTAATATCTGCAGATCCGCCACACTTACGTGTAGAAGAGAAAATCGCATCCACTTGCGAAAATGTCAACCCTTTAATGGGGTTATCTTTATGAACATAAACAGCTAAGGCATCAATCGCCACAGCGATACCCGTTGGTTTGTAACCATGCTTTGCTTCAAAAGCCTCGATTTCTTTTGACCTCATTTCGCGACTCATCGGACCGATATTAGCCGTGCCTTCAGTCAATGCGGGTGGCGCTGTTGAAGAACCAGCAGCTTGGATTTGAATATTTACGTTAGGGTAAGCGCGTTTGAATTCTTCAGCCCATAGCGTAGCTAGGTTAGCAAGCGTGTCCGAACCAACACTTGATAAGTTACCAGAAACACCTGAAACTTTTTGGTAACCTGGCAATGCAGGATCAACTGCAGCAAAAGAAGGAGCAACAAGGGTCGTTGCCG
Source organism: uncultured Francisella sp. (assembly GCA_964646525.1). Taxonomy (GTDB): domain Bacteria; phylum Pseudomonadota; class Gammaproteobacteria; order Thiomicrospirales; family Thiomicrospiraceae. The sequence continues at coordinate 12,186 of CAZYER010000028.1, forward strand.
CAACACCCATTAAAGCCGCCATAATAGTCTTCATAAATAAACTCCAAGTAAGGATAAACGTGTTAACGCCATTAATTATGAAGCGCAATTATGACAAGCAGATGACAAAAAGACGTCATTTATGTGACAAGACCTTGGCGATTAACCCTCCATCAAACCTCGGATGGTGAAATAGATAAAAGCCGCTGACATGGCAATGGCACGTATTGTGCACCCCAAGTACAAGCACTAAAATAAGTTACTGCTTACAAGATAACTGAAGACGAGGCTAGTCTATCGGTGCTACCGCTCCAGCGGAAAAATGACAACAGAAACAACTTCCCTTGCCTAGCTGACTTTCTACCGTCAATTTAGCATCGTGCTTATCCAACACATGACGGGTGATCGCCAATCCTAATCCCGTACCACCCGTGGCACGAGAACGTGCCGAATCGACACGATAAAAACGTTCGGTAATGCGCGGAAGATGCTCTGGGGCAATACCAATACCAGTATCACATACCGAAAAATGAACACCTGCCTCATCCAACCACCAACGAATGCGCACTTCACCCCCTTCGGGCGTATAACGAATGGCATTGGTTACCAAATTGGTAAAAGCACTTCGCAAATAGTTTTCATAGCCCCACAATCCCACATCGGTTTCTAATGACAAGGTAATTTGATGATGTGCTTCTCCTGAAAACTGCTCGGCCTCTTCCTGAATTTGCAACAACATATCGGCGACATCGATCGCTTCTTTTTCCATGCGGTCATCATCAGCTTCTAAACGAGACAAGGTCAACATATCTTCAATAATTTTGCGCATCCGCTCCGTTTGTTGGTGCATTTGCTGCAAAGGTTTTAACCATTGTTGCTGATGAGTACCAGGCGTATCCAGCATGGTTTCAACATACCCATGCATGACCGTTAATGGCGTGCGTAATTCATGCGAAGCATTAGCAACGAAGTCTCGACGAATACGATCAATGGTTTTAAATGCTGTAATATCCTTTACGATCAACAAATCATGACCCAACATAAAAGGACGTAGCTCAACAGACAAGGTACGACTGGGGTTCACAGGTGATACCAGTTCCGCCGTGGTGTAGCTCGCTCCTCTAAATAACCCAGACACTTCTGGTGTGCGAATGACACTCAAAATGGAACGTTTGCGATCATGGCGACTTAAGCCCAATAGGTTAACCGCCCCTTGATTAAACCACGTCACCTGACAAGACTTATCTAGTGCAATCACCCCTTCTGGCAAGGCTTTAGCAGCATATTTAAAGTAACGCGCTCTGCCCAGAATCTTTTGAGATTGGCGACGCTCTTTCTCCAACAATCGCATGGTAGCAAGCAAGAAATAAGACAGAGGACCTGCGATCCAGTAATGCCAACTACGTCCACCCGAGGTGAGCCACGACTGTGCTGTCCACAGCGCCAACCACCAGCGCACCAGAATAATACTGGCAAATAACCAACCAGCTAGTACCCAAGCATCCCACCACCAAGCAACCAACAAAGCGATAATGAGCAGCCAAGAGACAGTGACTAACTCACCATCCCAAAAGCGGAAATTATTCATTCGGTTCCGTCACCGAAAAACGATAACCAGAGCCCCGCACAGTTTGAATATAAGACTCACAACCATGTTCTTCTAAGGCACGACGTAAACGACGAATATGCACATCAATGGTTCGATCCTCCACCACCACGCGGTCACCCCAAACTTCATCAAGCAACTGATGACGGGTAAACACACGATTGTGATGCGCCATAAAGAAAGCCAGTAAGCGATATTCTTTAGGACCTAACTTAACTTCAGTACCATCAATTGAGACACGATGACTTTGACTATCCAACAACATTCGACCAGCATGCAGACTATCGGTGCTTTGACCATCGTCTATACGACGCAACAAAGCCTGAATACGGGCCAACAAAGCACGAGGCGAAAAAGGTTTGGTGACGTAATCGTCCGCCCCCGTTTCAAACCCCTGAACCTGATCAGACTCTTCCGCTCTAGCCGTCAGCATAATAACCGGAATATGACGCAACTTGTCATTCGCCTTTAAACGCGCCAACAAGCTCACACCTGGCACACCGGGCAACATCCAGTCAAGCAGAATAATATTAGGCTGATGCATTAATGCCAATTGCCAACCTTGTTCAGCATTCGGCGCTTCCAACATCTGCATACCTGCCGTTTGCAAAGTGAAGCCCAGCATTTCCCTAATGGAAGACTCGTCTTCGACCACCAGTACTTTAGTCTCAGCCATCATCACCTCATGCATATCAAGCGTATTTATTCGTCACTTCGGCTAAGCGCTCAGCGCTAATGTGACGCATATCAGAACCTTCGACAATATAAAACACATGCTCAGCAATATTCAAGCTGTGATCGGTGACACGCTCCATCGCACGCAACGTATTGAGTAAATCCAACATCGCTGGAATTTGCTCAGGGTGTTGCATCATGTGTTCGCGCATCAGCTTCTGGGCGGCACGGTATTCTTCGTCAGCTTTAGCTTCTTTCGGTAACAAGCTTAGTGCTTTTTTCGCATCCAAATGCGCAAAAGCATCCAAGGCAATTTTAATCATGTCTTGTGCACAAATGGTCATTTCCACCAAATGGTTATAACCAGCAATGTTTTGGCTGTCACAAGGCGTATCGCTTTCACACAAATTGATGACCATACGTGCCATCTTAGTGATTTCATCACCCATGCGTTCTAGGTCAGTAACAATGTGAATGGCCGACATAATCAGGCGTAAATCAACCGCGGTTGGTTGTTGTACCGCTAAAATACGAATACATAAATCATCAATGCTTGATTCCTGACGGTTGATGAAGCGGTCATAAGCAATCACTTCCGTAGCTAACACACTGTTATTATGACGTAAGGCATCGAAAGCACGTTGCATTTGTGATTCAATTTGACCACCCATCGCTAAAATGCGATTGAACAACTCTTCCAGCTTCTGGTCATAACGACGAGAGATATGAGGAGTAATAACATTAGTATCCATGATGTAGACTCCTAGATGAGCACTAAAAACTTTAATGGGAAGGGGGCTAGGGGAAGGGATGCAGGAAAATTGCATCCAACCCTTTAATTTAAACCCTTCCACCAGAGATAAATAAATTTAGAGACTCTAAGCATCCCACAAAGTGTGGTGGCTTTAGAGCTTCTCCTCGTCAATTAACCAAAACGACCAGTAATATAATCTTCGGTTTGTTTTTGTGATGGATTGGTAAACAAAGTATCGGTATCGGTATACTCAATCAAGTCACCCATATACATAAACGCTGTGTAGTCAGACACGCGTGCTGCCTGCTGCATATTGTGTGTCACAATCAAAATGGTGAACTTTTCTTTCAGTTCAAAAATCAGCTCTTCAATACTCAAGGTCGAAATAGGATCCAAGGCTGAAGTTGGCTCATCGAGCAATAGCACTTCGGGTTCAATAGCAATCGCACGGGCAATAACCAAACGCTGTTGCTGACCACCCGATATGCCCATGGCATTTTCATGCAGGCGATCTTTCACTTCATTCCACAGACCCGCACCTTTCAATGCCCATTCCACTTTTTCTTCCAGCACTTTGCGGTTATTCTCACCTGCTAGGCGCAACCCATAAGCGACGTTTTCAAAAATCGATTTCGGGAAAGGATTGGGCTTTTGGAACACCATGCCGACCTTACGACGCAAAATAGATACATTTTGGTTTTTATCCATAATGTTGTGACCATGCAAGCAGATACTACCTTCCGTGCGCACGCTATCAACTAGATCGTTCATGCGATTAAAACAGCGTAATAGTGTCGATTTACCGCAGCCTGACGGACCAATAAAGGCAGTAACACGTTTCTCTGGCAACAGCATATTAATGTTATTAAGTGCTTTTTTCTGACCGTAATAAAGATTCCAATCCTTAACTTCAATTGCTACCGACTCACTGGCAAGATCCAGTTGACGACTTTTGTGATCTAAAACAACATTAACTGAACTCATTTTGACTAATCCTTAATTTATTAGCAAAGCTCTGAAAAATATAAACGGGGTGGTGGTATGGGGGAAGGGTTAAACCACAACAACCTGTGACCTATTTATTTAACACCCTTCCACCGTCCAAAAAATAAAACAAGGAAGTCTGAATAAAAAACAATGCGCATTATTCAGACCTTACTTAGTTATCAACTGATTTGAAACGTTCGCGCAGACGGTTACGAATCGTAATCGCAGTTAAGTTAAGCGCAATAATAATCAGCACCAGCAAGAAAGCGGTCGCATATACCAACGGCTGAGCTGCTTCAATGTTTGGGCTTTGGAATCCCACATCATTAATATGGAAACCCAGATGCATAATTTTGCGTTCCAGATGGATATAAGGAGCAATCGAGTCGACTGGCAAACTGGGGGCTAATTTAACAACACCCACCAACATCAGCGGTGCCACTTCACCTGCAGCGCGCGCAATGGCCAAAATTAAACCCGTCATAATTGCTGGCGAAGCAATCGGCAATACCGTATTCCACAGCGTTTCAATTTTAGTAGCACCCAAAGCTAACGAACCTTCACGCATCGCACGCGGCACACGTGCTAAGCCTTCTTCGGTAGAAACAATCACTACCGGCAGGGTTAACAAGGCTAAAGTTAAGGCTGCCCACAACAAACCTGGCGTACCAAAAGTCGGTGCAGGTAAGGCTTCTTGATAAAACAGCTGGTCGATATTGTGACCTAACACATAGACAAAGAATCCTAAGCCAAACACACCATAAACGATTGAGGGAACACCCGCTAGATTGTTTACAGAAATACGCACAGCACGGGTAATCCAACTATCCTTAGCATATTCACGCAAATAAATCGCCGCAACCACACCAAATGGCATCACCAATACCGTCATAATGAACACCATGGTGACCGTACCAAAAATGGCTGGGAAAATACCGCCTTCGGTATTGGCTTCGCGCGGATCATCAGATAAGAATACCCAAATACGATGGAAGTAATGACCAAGCTTTTCCGTTAAGGTCATGGCATTCGGCATAACCGATTCAACAATCTTATCAATCGGCAATGTCACGACATCGCCCGTCATGATTTCAATTTGCGCATTACCCAAAGCACTGGCGATTTGTTCCAACTGGCGCATTTGCGTGAGCAAAGTTTGGTATTCACCATCCAATTGACGACGCTTTTCATCCAGTTTGGCAATCGCTTGTTCGGTTAATTTATTATCCAACTCCAAACGACGACGGTCTAAACGCAATTGCTCTACACCAGCATTAATCGCACCGATTTCGTGCTTTTGAATGCGAACAATTTGCTTATGCAACTCGGTATGACGCTCAATCAACTGTTGGAAGGTATCCCACGCTTGATTTCCTGTTACCGTCATGCCATCGCCCAAAGTCACCGATTTCAGACGACCGTAGAGATTACCCCACTCATAACGTTCAACCATAATCAGGTCTTTCACAGTGATATCTTGCACAATCGCATGCTCATCGACCCATTTAAAGTCAGCACCAAAGATATCCCGGTTGCCGATTTTAACCAATAGCTGAGGAATGTGAGTAACGCCCTCTTTAATGTTACCCTCTACCCGATCACCGCGACGATGCAACTCACCAATCAATTGCACCGTACCGCCTTGACCATCTTGCACCGTGTAAGCATGAATATCTTTTGGCCAAAAATGCCCCATGCCTTTAAACACGATGAAACTGATTAATCCAATCACCGCCAACAAACTAATGGCAACAGCCATGGCGTTAAACCAGACCCAGTGATTTCCTTCTCGCAGCCACGTACGTAACATTTATAAACTCCCTTATAGTGCGCCATAGCGTTTAAGCATGCGCTGACGCACTATTTCAGCGATGGTATTGAAGAAGAAGGTGAACATAAACAGTACTAATGCAGCCAAGAAAAGCACTCGGTAATGGGTACTACCAACTTCCGACTCTGGCATTTCAACTGCAATATTGGCCGACAGCGTACGCAAGCCGTTGAAGATATCTATATCCATCACTGCTGTATTACCTGTTGCCATGAGTACGATCATCGTCTCACCCACTGCACGACCCAATCCAATCATGGCAGCAGAGAACAAGCCTGGAGAAGCTGTTGGTAACACCACACCAACCATCGTTTGCCAAGGTGTTGCACCTAAGGCTAGAGAACCATTTACCTGATGACGTGGCACGTTATAAATGGCATCTTCAGCAATGGAAAAAATAATCGGAATCACCGCCAATCCCATGGCAATACCCACCACTAGGGCATTACGTTGGTCATAATCGATACCTGCCACATTCGTTAGCCACATCGGCATATCGCCAGCAAACAACAGATACTCAACCGGATCATCTAACCAAACAGCGATTAAGACAGCCAATAGGAGCACTGGAATTAGCAGCGCTGCTTGCCAACCATCTGGCACTCGATTCCGAATAGTCTCTGGAAAACGACTCCACAAATAACCAAAGATGAACACCATCAATGGCATCAGCAACACTAACAAGAAAAACGATGGCATGTGTTTTTCTAAGTAAGGCGCCAACCATAATCCTGCTAAGAAGCCTAAAATAACCGTTGGCAAAGCTTCCAATAATTCAATGGTCGGCTTAACCGCTTGACGCATTTTGGGTGCCATAAAGAAACCCGCAAACATAGCCGCCATAATGGCAATGGGTACAGCAAACAACATGGCATAGAAAGCCGCTTTTAGCGTACCAAAAGCCAAGGGCGCTAAAGAAAATTTCGGCTCAAAGTCACTTGCTGACGAAGAAGACTGCCAAATGTAATCTGGCTTCTCGTATCCTTCATACCAAACTTTTTGCCATAGCACTTCAAAAGATACTTCGGGATGCTCGTTTTCCAAGCTCCACAAGTGAATCTTACCTTGCTGATCTTCTGCCAAAAAACCATTCGCACGAGGCGTTATAGCAATATTGGTAATAGCTGATTGAGAAACTTGCTCCAAACCCACCACACGGTGTGCCGTGGCATGATAAACACCCACATGACCCGATGCATCTGATAACACAAAGCCTTTACGACGCTGCTCTACCGCCATATCGGTAATGGCAGCTGACTGCTCATCAAAATCCCTAACTGCTTGGAAGGAAAATTGGTTATTGGCATCACGCACCGGAAACCACTGCGTTAATTTACCTGACTCTTCACCCAACAGCAAAGAGATACCACCTAACAAAAAGTTAACCGACGTTAGCTGACGCTTATCTTTGCCATCAACAGGCAAGGTATTTAGGCGAGCGTAATCTTTCGGCTCATCGACATTACGAATCGAGAAGACTTGCATATCACCCGTTGAATCAATGGCATAAAGCCAATCATTCATACCATCTACTTTAACCCACTCTGGCACAAATGCCAGTGTCAGCTGATTAGCAGCCACCTGTTCCAGACTCACTTCGTCTGAGAACATGACTTTCTTCAACTCAAAGGCTCTAAACTCAACAATTGGCGTACCTTTAGGAGAACCTACCAAAACCATCATATCACCTGACGCGCGACCAGAAACATGAGCTAAAGCTCGCCCCTGTGCATCCATAACAAGAGGCTCTTCTCCTAGCGGATAACTAAAGCGTGGTTTAATTTGACGCACACCATCAACATAGCTGACAGCAAAACCATACTCAACTAGCAGCAACTGACCATTTGACAAACCCAAAGCAACCTGACCATCAGCATCGTCTAGCACATGATGCGAACTGACGCTGACGCCTGCTGCAACGGGTAGCGAAATGGTTTCAACCAGCTCACCTGTTTTAGCTTTAAAGAAAACAATCTTGGCATCTTCGGTAATACGCAGGGCGGTATCTTGATATTCATCCACAGCCATCATCAAGGTTTTGGATTGTCCTGGACGATCGTAAGTAGCCAGTTTTTCCATCGTTGCTGACGAAAACAATGGCGCAACTTGGTAGAAAAAGAAAAACATCATCAGCAATACAGCACCGATAACGGCCATACCACCAATACCAATCGCATACTTGGCTATAAATTCTTTATACCTCCGCATGCGCTCACGTCGAGCTGATTGCACTTGTAAAGCAGTTGAAGACATGTTAACAAGACCTTTTTTATTGAATGTGCCTATTTTACTGAGTCAACATGAAGCTTTCATGACACTTTACCACTAATGGCGAGATGTTTTTTTGCACCAATTTGGTGCTGCTGAACCAATAAATAGCAAATTTCAATCTGACAATCTAGCTAGCAAACAAAGCACAAGGTTAAGGAAGTGATACAGATGATTATTTTTATTAATTCTTCTGGTTTTTTGGCACACTTCGGGCTAATATTCGACATTGGAATTAACTGCAGAGAAACCTCATGTTCATAGCTTGTCTAAACGTGAGAACTAGGCTCGCTTTCATTTATTGATAAAGGACCTTCAAATGGTGACAGAACTTATCGCACGTCTTAAAGAAGAAAACATCAAATGGGTGGATCTTCGTTTTTGTGATACTCATGGTAAAGAACAACACGTAACCATTCCATCAAGCAAAGTAGATGAAGCTTTCTTCGAAGTTGGTCAACCATTCGACGGTTCTTCAGTTGCTGGCTGGTTAGGCATTGAAGCCTCTGACATGGTACTCTTGCCACACGCTGATACCGCAATCATGGATCCATTTACCAATGATCCAACCATGATTATTCGTTGTACTATCCACTACCCGATTTCAATGGAAGGCTATGACCGTGACCCACGCTCTATTGCGATGCGTGCTGAAGCTTACTTAAAATCAACCGGCATTGCTGATAGCTGTTTCGTTGGTCCAGAACCAGAATTCTTTATTTTCGACGACGTTCGTTGGGGCGCAGACATGTCTGGCTGCTTTGTTAAAGTCGATTCTAGTGAAGCTTCTTGGAATACAGAAAAAGTTTACGCTGACGGCAATATGGGTCACCGCCCAGCCACTAAAGGTGGTTACTTCCCAGTTCCTCCTGTTGACCAATTACACGAAATTCGCGTTTCTATGTGTGACTATGCAGAAGCAATGGGCTTAGGCATTGAGACACATCACCACGAAGTGGCTAACGCTGGCCAATGTGAATTAGGTGTTGCTGGCAACACCCTAGTGAAAAAAGCGGACGAAGTCTTGGTATTGAAATACGCCATTCATAACACCGCACACCTTTATGGTAAAACAGCAACCTTCATGGCAAAACCCATCGTTGGTGACAACGGCTCTGGTATGCATGTGAACATGTCACTATCTAAAGATGGCAAAAACCTGTTCGTTGGTGATGGTTACGGTGCCCTGTCTGATATGGCGATCTACTTCATTGGTGGCATCATCAAGCACGCCAAAGCATTAAACGCTTTCACCAACTCGGGCACTAACTCTTACAAGCGTTTAGTTCCTGGTTTTGAAGCACCGATCATGCTAGCTTACTCAGCACGTAACCGTTCAGCCTCAATCCGTATTCCTTACGCGCCAAATCCACGTACGCGCCGTATTGAGTGCCGCTTCCCTGATCCTATGTCTAACCCATACTTAGCTTTTGCATCAATTTTGATGGCCGGCTTAGATGGTGTTATGAACAAGATTCACCCAGGTGAGCCAGCAGATAAAGACCTGTACCACTTGCC
>CAZYER010000029.1:0-19563 GCA_964646525.1 uncultured Francisella sp.
GACACATGATAAACAAAGGTCGGTGCTTGGCATTCTTGTTTGACTCTGCGCACAATATCTAAGTAAGGAATGCCAGGTTTGACCATCACCATATCAGCGCCTTCGGCAAGGTCGATAGAAACTTCGGTAATGGCTTCATTGCTATTGGCAGGATCCATTTGGTAGGTTTTTTTGTCTGCTTTGCCTAGGTTGGCGGCACTGCCCACCGCATCACGGAAAGGACCATAAAAAGCGGAAGCATATTTCGCCGAGTAGGCCATAATGCGCGTGTGAATAAAGCCCTGCTCTTCAAGTGCTAGGCGAATTTCGGCAATGCGTCCGTCCATCATGTCGGAAGGGGCAATCACATCGGCTCCTGCTTGCGCGTGACAAAGTGCTTGTTTTACCAGTACTTCGCAGGTTTCATCGTTCAGTACATAACCCTGTTCGTCAATAATGCCATCCTGACCATGACTGGTGTAAGGGTCAAGCGCAATATCAGTCATAATACCCAATTCTGGCACAGCGGCTTTCAGCGCTTTAACCGCTCTCGGCACTAAGCCGTCGGGGTTGTAGGCTTCTTTCGCCGACAGGGATTTTTTGTCTTGATCGACGACAGGGAAAATGGCCATCATCGGAATGCCCAAGACCACGGCTTGTTTGGCTTCTTCAATCAGCAGGTCTAAACTCAGCCGCTCTACCCCGGGCATCGAGGGAATGGCTTCACGACGTTGTTCACCTTCCAACACAAATACCGGCCAAATCAGATCGTCACTGGTTAGCGTGTGTTCGCACATTAAGCGACGAGAAAAATCGTCTTTACGCATACGACGTGGACGGGTCAGGGGGTAATTGCGTGGAATCATTTTTCTCTCTTTTTAATAGAAGGGCGTATCAAATATTGTATTATAAGACGAAATAATGCTTTGGACGTGGTGGATGTTAGATTTTCTCTTTTTTGATGCGACCCTAGCGCAACGATTTGCTCAACAAGCACAACAACTGGGCGGTGATGTGAAGGTGGAAACGATTGAGGCAGGTGAAGCAGGCGTGCAAGTGCGTGTACGTCAGGCGAGTTTATCTGAGTCTGCCATTAGTCAGTTAGATGAAGTTTATGATCAGCTCTTTTTTGTCGAGCAGGCAGAGTTGATTGAAGCTGGCGGGTCGGTTGCCGATGCCTGTGGCGTACAACTACAGCTGCGTTCGGGCGAATTCACCACGCTGATGATGCCACCAGAAGAGATGAACCGATTACTGTCGGTATTTTCACCCGAAGAGGTGCAAGCCTTGTTTGCTCGCATTGCTAATGCGGTTGAACATCCTGAGTGTAGGGTCTCAGTTGGTTGGATAAGTTATAATTATCTCAAGTCTTGTCATCTTGTCGAAGGATGTAAAGCTGAGATAAAAGAATTGTTGCGGTCTGATCAGGAGAGAATTGTATGAACCTACACCCTAACGCACGAACAACACCAAAAATAAGAGCCGAAATTATTGAAACAGGAAATGATTCTTATCGATTCAAACATAGGAGAAAAAATACGTAAATTAAAAAACGAGTTTTTAGGTTATGGGGTGGTCAAATTTGGATGCTGATTGACACACACCCAATCACTTCACAAACGGCCTGTAATCTGGCTCATAACTGCCACCTTGAGCAAAGGGCAATTCGGCATTTATTTCCGTTAGGCTATCCCCTGCACGATAGGTAACACTGGCGGGATTATCTAATTCAACACTACGCTCACTAATCACTTCACCAAAGGCGTGCGGTTTGCCATCCAATTTTAGGGGTTGGTTTTCGGGCGCTCGCATGGCTTTAAAGGTATGGGGCGTTTGTGCAAACACATCTTTACCCTTGGTGAAACATTGTGTCACCACCACCTGACGGTAACGCGCAGCACCAGCCAAGGCATCCGCTTTGGGTGGATAAAACAAACCTGCATGAATATGACCTTCCTTGTTGAGATAATCACCTTTAGCCGTCAGCTCGCGCAACAGTTTTTGACGTAGCAAATTACTGTTTTTATAGCCTTGAACGCTTTGCATATCAATCGCAGGCCAATTGGCTGAGTAGCCTTTAGCTTGCGTGATGTGTTGATTGAGGAAAGCTTCCATCGCACTCGGCATTTGCCCGTACAAATTCGCGCCCACTACATGTTCTAAAAACAATCGATACTCACCAACACCTTTATCGCGATTATGCGGTTCGGCAAGGGTTGACCCCTTAGTTTTGTCATAACCTAAATAAGTCATTTCTTGCCAGCCCATAGCATTGGGTAATTGACGCGGTAAAGACCAAGTCGAATCAACGGTACTACCGACACCACTGGTAAAAGTCGGCATTTCGGTTTCACGTACACCCGAATGACAACCAATACATTGCATCATTTCTTCTTTGTGCTGAGGGCGTAAATCACCATTGGCATCTTCGATAAACCCCACCAAATACCAACCCGCACCATTATCGACCCAACCCTGAGCATCACTGCCCATAATGGCGGTGGGTTCAGCGCCAGCCGTCGGGCGTTGACCATTGGGATTATAGTCTTCCCATTTAATCATGTAACGTACTTCTTTCACGCGTTGGCTGCGTGTGCCAGGAAAACGGCTGACACTGGCATCACGACCGTCGGCATCCATATCGACATAATGCAGAGGGTGGGCAAATTCAGTACCGACGGGATAAACGCCCTTTTGCACGGCAATCGACTTGGCTTTGCCTAAATAAGTTTTTGCGTCTTGTTCTGTTAGCCTGTCTTGTACCGCTTTCGCCAATAAATCGAGATTTTGCGCATAAAGTGCGGTGTCAAACTTGCCTTGTTCATTTTGCATAAAAGCGACGGGCAAACGAATATAAATGCCCGAAACCGAACCCGTTTGTGGGCTAAAAATGCCATAAGGCATGAAATTGATCGCACGCCATCCCGTCATCACCCCCTGTTGGTCTTTATAAAAGCCCGCTTCAGCTCGTTGACTGCGCACAAAGCCATCGGCTTGTGCCGGTAAGTCGGCGGGATTTAACGCAGGCAATAAACGGAATGGTGATTCTCCACCTGCATCCCAATAAGCATCTTGCTTCGGACGCTTGGTGTAGGCTTTGCTCCAATTATCCTGACGCAAATAAGCTTGCATATCCCAGGTATTGGTGTCGATGCCCAAACTAGCCACATGCGCCGCTAATTTTTCGGGGTAAAGGGTATTTTCCCAGCGATTAATGGTCGCTAACGGGGTAGTATTGTCATAAGGCGCAAAGCTGTATTCGAGTTGAAAGTTACCAATGTCGGCAAAAGCGCCTGCTTGTGGGTTGTTATTGCCCATGCCCGTTTTCCACACGCCATTGGTGTGGCAGAACAGGCAGGCATTTTGTGTACCGCTCGCCGTTTCAATGTAACACTGGGCAGGGACTTGCGCGTAAGGGTTGCTAAAGTGGGAAGGCGGTGTCATGTCACCTACTAAAGGCATTACAACCGACGCCAAATTGGCTGCTTTTTCAGGCCTTAGCCCATCGGTATAAATAAGATAAGCCATCACCGCTAGGGTGATAATGCCCGCTCGAATAGCGGAACGTTTAAGAATTTCACGATTCATCTGAACTCCTTAACGGGCTTACTTGATCGCCGGCAAACCACCAATATAACCAATGTTAGCATCGAACTTATCAATTTTAGCCAATGATTCAGCCACAACCGCACTATCAGTGGAAGCAGGCTTCCAATCACCATGATGTTGAGAGTTGCTCATGATATAAGCATAGCCATTGATATTATCGACAACTTGCAAGCCTGTTGCTTCCGCACCAACTGGCACACTTAAAATACGTGTCAGATTTTTGGTATCCACATTGTAAGCCCAAACGAAGTTATTAACATGCGTAGCTGAGTCTTCACCAATAAACAAAGTGCGCATAGCTTCTGAAAAGAAGACATTATCGGTATTCGCAATCTTGTTTGGATTTGCCGTGTTACCTAAGGCATCACGCATAATATCTTCGCCCAACAAAGCTGGTTCAACAAACATGCGTGTCGCAACGTAATCTGATGCAATGTCATTACCTGATATGTCTTTTTGACCAGATTTAGCCTCTAAGGTGAAGGTCGCACCTGCGCTAATTTTGGGTAATTGAATGTGATCCGTTGGCGCAGCTGGATTAGCTAACATACCACCATCTAAGTAAGAAATTGCCATATAGAGTTTCTTATCTTTGGCGTTGACAGCAATCCCTTCCATTTTATTGAACTCAACTGTTGCCCCCAAAAGCGCCGCTGTACGACGAGACTCTAAAAAAGCAGCAGCCGTTTCCATACCTGGCTTAATCGTTAAACACTCATCGGCTGAAGAACCCGCTCGAATGCGTGTGCCACCAGAGGTACATTGACCATTTTCAACAGGGTAGTTATTAAAAATCGTATCGAAAGTATTAGCATCCGCTAGTGCTTTAATTTGTGCATTAGAACGACTTTCGCCCAATTTAATCCAAGTTAAATTGCCTTCACCACCCTTTTCAGCACTCACTTGCGTCCACTTAGCGGCATACAAACTACCGCCTTTGCTTAAGTCTCCCGATACCTTAGCGACAAACATGAAGATAGCCACGTTAGAACCGTCATCACCAAAGTAAACGGTTTTACCATCGGGCATCACCTTACCCATTTCCCAAGTACCACGGCCTAACCCATAATGCTTGGTAGGGGTTGCTTTGCCATCTTTACCAACCACAACTTCGGTTAAATAACCATACTGGTAAGGGCTAGCGTTAGCATTGCCATAAACCTTTTTCATCACCTCAACACCGCTTAATGTCTTAGCAAAGCCTTTTTTTGCATCCTGATTCAGCGGGTTGTACTGTAAATCATAGTCTTCTTCAGAGCCCAAATGGGTATTCCAAGGGGTTTGCGAACCAAAACAGGGAATCCACAAACCACCGACACTAGAAAAGTTGATCGCTTCTTGACCTGTTGCCTTAAGCTTACCCGTTTTCGCATCTTGCTTGACTTGCGTTAACGTCATGCTCATCGGTTGACGTGTCTTGACGCGAGAGCCATCACTATTGAGCCAATCGTACTCATAGTGCGTCACCAAATAGAGCTTACCCTCTATATTCAACAAGCTATTGGCATCGGGTGTTTCAGCAATAACAGGTTGACCTAAATGGTCTGTTAAGGGTTGCATCTGAGCATTAAACAACTGACCTGCCGCATAACGACCTATCTTGTCTTTCACGCCGAATAATTTGTGATAAGTTAACGGGAAATCTTTTGTTGTACCGTCAGCGTAAGTCACTGTCGCTATCGAAGTGGTATAGGTGATGGCCATTTGTTCAACGGTAACTGGAGCGGGGGTTTCACTAAATGAAACAGCAACGACCGAGGCTTCAGTAGCAGAAGCTACTGAAGCAAACACCCCGCAAACAAAGGCAATCAGTAAAGATAAAGGGCGTTTCATAACAAGCGACATAATGACTTCCCGAAAAGGTAAATGTCACTAGCATAAAACATCCTCATGACAGTCAGATGACAAAGAACTTAGCCAAACAACCAATCTCTTGGTTTCAAATAATCAGTCAAGCGCGCTTCAGCACTACCTGCTTCAGGCGTGTAATTGTATTTCCACGTCACCAAAGGCGGCAATGACATTAAAATCGATTCGGTACGACCGCCTGTTTGCAAGCCAAACAAGGTGCCACGGTCGAACACTAGGTTAAACTCGACATAACGCCCACGACGATACAGCTGAAAGTCTTTTTCACGTTCGCCGTAAGGCGTGTCTTTTCGTTTCGCCAAAATGGGCGCATAAGCATCAATATAGGCATTGCCGACTGATTGTGTTAAGCCGAAACAATGTTCAAAACGACCCGCATTTAAGTCGTCGAAAAACAAACCACCGACACCCCGTGTTTCACCACGATGTTTGAGATAAAAGTATTCATCGCACCATTTCTTATAGTCGGCATAAACCTGCTCACCAAAGGGATCACAAGCCGCTTTTGCCGCTTGGTGCCAATGCACAATATCCTCATCGAAGGGATAATAGGGCGTTAGGTCGAAACCACCGCCAAACCACCAAATGGGGGCTTGACCATCGGCTTCGGCAATGAAAAAACGCACATTGGCATGAGACGTCGGCGCATAAGGGTTGCGAGGATGAATGACCAAACTCACCCCCATGGCATTAAAGCGTCTACCTGCCAACTCTGGACGATGTGCCGTGGCTGAGGCGGGCATAGCATCGCCATACACATGTGAAAAATTCACACCGCCTTTTTCAATGACAGAACCACCCTCCATCACCCGTGTACGACCACCACCGCCAGCATCGCGCTGCCAATTGTCTTCGATGAACTTTCCGCCATCAATGGCTTCTAATCCCACACAGATATTATCTTGCAATGAAAGCAGCCAGGCTTTAACGGCTGCGAGTTGTTGTTGTGCATCACCCATTATTTAGAACCATGTAAATACATATGAACAACTGAAGCAATCAATGCCCCTATTAACAACAACATGGCAATAATGTGCATGGTATCTATGTCCATTATAGTTTCTCTAACTTGTCTAATAATTTGAAAATCTTAGCTTGAATATACAACCAAGCAATAACCAGAATGACAATTGCTACCAGTGCCAGCCCTGATTTTACATCTTGTTGATCGTACAATACATACCAACCGACCAATGCAAACAGCACCGCTATCATTAATGACCAAGCTGTTTTGTAAAAGCCGATTTCTTCCTTAACTCTATCGGTTTCAGACATAGCTTAACGACGACACTTATAAACACCGAAACGCTGCTTCCCATCGCTCAACCGTTCTTCACGCACAATCGTATCGCCACCGACATCAGGCGCACTATTACGCGCTAGAATAATCAGTTCCGCATCAATTTTTTCTTGACTACGGTCAATGCCCACCACACTGTCTTTTACTGACACGACGGTAGATCCTTTACGCTCGCAATTGCCCGTAATATCGTAAATGGTGACCAAGCGCACACTTTCACCTTTTTCACTGACATTCACAAATGAACAACCCGAAACTAAACTCGCTAATAAAGCAACTAAAAATACTTTTTTCATGACAGACCCCTAGTGAACTATAAAAAATACCAAAGCACAAAACAACCAAACACAATACGATACCAAGCAAAAGGCACAAAGGTGTGACTCGCCACATAACGCAATAAGGCTTTAACGGCAATCATGGCGGCAATAAACGACATGATAAAGCCAAGCGCAAACATCGGCAAATCGGCAAGACTAAATAAGTGCCAATTTTTATAGACATCATAAGTGGTTGCCGCCATCATCGTCGGAATGGCAAGAAAAAATGAAAACTCCGTTGCTGCCGTGCGCGACAAGCCAAAAATCATGCCACCCATAATGGTCGCACCCGAACGCGATGTACCCGGAATTAACGCAAATGACTGAGCGGTACCGACTTTTAACGCATCTTTCCATGTCATGTCATCGACGGTTTGAATGCGTGGCGGCACTTTGGTCATGCGTTTTTCGACCAGCAGAATAATAATACCACCGATAATTAAGGCGACCGCGACGATAACCGGACTCCACAAGTATTCTTTAATGGCGCTGTGAAAAATTAAGCCCAACACAGCCGCTGGCATAAAAGCAATCATTAAATTGGTGGTAAATCGCCAAGCCGCCGACTCGCGTCTGACCAGTCCAGTAGTGACGTCGGTGACTTTTTGACGATAGGCCCACATCACCGCCAACACCGCTGCCAGCTGAATGGCAATTTCAAACACCTTGCCTTTCTCGTTATTAAAATCGAGCATATCGCCGATGATAATGAGATGACCGGTACTGGAAATGGGCAAAAACTCGGTTAAGCCTTCGATAATACCGAGTAAAGCCGCTTTTAATAATAAAACAATATCCAATTCCACGTTAACGCACTCTGTTTACTGGTTTGGTTGACGCTTTAACGCTGGCTTTTTCTGACAAGAGTGTCGCTTGCAACCCATTAACGGCGAAGTGGATTAAGGCTAGGTTGTCTGCTGGCTCTTCCAATAGCTCACTCACTTCTGCACGCATTAACTCGACTAATTCAGCGCGACGTTCAAACAGCTCATGATCACCTTCATCCGCATCGTCTGTCAAACAAAGCTCACCCTGTTCATCACTGTCTTTCAACGCATAAAGGACGTGCATTTCAGCCCAAGCACCATCATCCATACGGCTGCCCCAACCTTCTTCCTGACGCTCAAAACCCAACACGAAGCCAGCACACCAAGCCGAAACCACGGGCAGGTCTTCGTCATTGTATGAAACCAAGGGTTGAAAATCTTCAATATTCGCTTTTCGTAAGCCATGCACCACGCTATTAAAGTGGCGAATCAACAAATTGCGGATGGTCTGAGTCATCTCTTTTGTCTTAAAACTCGCATCACCCATCACCATTGGCATCCACTCACCAATCGCTGTCGACTTAGGACTGAGTGCCAAAGCTGCAAAGAACCCATCAACGGCATCAAGCGATAAGGGCAAGCGCGACTCAGACTCATCCGCTGACAAAGAAGCCAGTAGTTGATCTAGACTAGCGTCTAGCACTTCCAATTCATCATCAGTTAAGGGGTTCACAGCGACTTTAACCGCTTTGGGTTTAATGAAGCTTTGCTTTGGCTGTGCATGGTTAGTTGGCATAGTCGCTGACCTTATCCGTGTTAGTGTAATTGTCGATCGCTGCCACCACAGCAATCAGTAAAAGCTTTGCCACTGCCACAAGGGCAGCCTTCAGTGACAGATTCAGGATGCAATAACTGATCACGCAGACTCATGACACAGACTT
The DNA here is from genome assembly GCA_964646525.1 of uncultured Francisella sp. GTDB lineage: Bacteria > Pseudomonadota > Gammaproteobacteria > Thiomicrospirales > Thiomicrospiraceae. Next base: position 8,786 of record CAZYER010000029.1, read on the forward strand.
CTAACAGCTGTTCCCAGTGGGCATTGGGATCAAACTTAGCACGATAAGCATCTAGGGCATCGAAAGCAGCAGCACGCATTTGACGCGCTAACTGCGCGGCTTCATCATTCTCTTCTTCACCATCGACAACCGCGTAAAAACTGGCATCGACATCAGGTGGTAGTAGCGTAGACATACCCACCAATAACTCCAGCGTTAACGCATCTACTTCGCGTGGCATCGCTAACTGCCATGAGTCTTGTGCGATGTTCACCCCAGCAATAAAACCATGACACCAATCAGCAACCCAGGGCTTTTCATTATCTGCTTGATACAAAAACACTGGCTCAAATTCGGGAGGTTGTTGCTGACGAATGACGTGTTGCACACGATTAAAATGACGCATGAGTAAAGACAACAAACGTTGCTCTATCTTAGGGTCGGCAACATCTAATTCTTCAGCCAATACCCAGCTGAGCCATTCGGTCGAACAGACCGCTTGCGGCGCAAGAGCTAAAGCGGTAAAAAAACCATCCGCCATCGACAAAGACATGCCCTCTTCGGTGTTAAGCTGAATTTGCCCCATGGTTTCTGCCAACCATTCGAGTTCGGCTTCGCTCAACGGCTTAATCATCGACGCACCCATTCACCCGTGCGCAAATCACGAATCGACGTGGGGCGCTCCAATCCACCCAGCTCGCCTTGCATCACACCAGCAAAGCCTTCAGCTTGAAAAGTTTGCTCCGCTGCCAAGGCATCACGCAAAGGGGGTTGACCATGCAAATTGGCACTGGTCGAAACCAGCGCACCGCCAAAAGCATCACACAACGCCCGACTGGGAACATGGTCGGTAATACGCACCGCAATCGAATCTCGCCCACCCGTCAGCCAATCAGGAGTGGTCTTAGCCGCAGGCACAATCCAAGTATGCGGACCTGGCCAAGTTGAATCTAGCTGTTGATGTTGCTCTTCGCTTAGCGGTGCAACATAAGGCGCTAACTGTTGCCAGTCACTGGCAATTAAAATCAGACCCATCGCCGCTGGACGTTGTTTCAACTGCCAGATTCGCGCCACGGCTGCTTCATTCATTGGGTCACAACCCAAGCCATAAACCGCTTCGGTCGGATAAGCAATGACCATCCCTGCACGGAGCGCTTGAGCCGCTTGATCAATTAATAACATTAGGCAACCTCTAACAATCCTTACGGGAAGGGGTGAATGAAAAACACATATAACTCATTAACTAATCCCTTCCACCAGAAATAAAACAAACACGGGAGTGCTAAAAACTAAACAAATTTGGGTTTTTAGCAGTACTCATTAGCCAACTAACTCGGGACACTGCTGTTGCAAATGCAACAATAACTGACGAAACACCGCTGGGTCTTTGGTTTGTGTCAACTCGCCTTCGCGCGGTAGCAGTTGATCATGCAAACGCGACAAGAAGAAACGTAAGGCAGCACGACGCACCATCATCGGCCAGGCACTGCGCTCGGCATCTGTCCAAGCACGCACACGCGCATAACCAGACAAGAAAGCCACTACGCGCTCGGCATCCAACCCATGATCGGACTGACGACACCAATCATTCATTGTCACCGCCACGTCATACAGCCAAGCACCATCACAAGCATAATAAAGATCAATAATGCCCGTCAGTAGCTCACCATCAAATAAGGCATTATCTAAGAATAAATCGGCATGAATCACACCTTTAGGCAAGCTGGCGACATTAACCGCTTGTTGAGTACTGAGTTCCGCATCAATGAATGCCAAGGTATCCGCATCTGCCAACGAAGCGACTTTAACGCGCATTGATTGCATCCAATCCAGATCACGATCATTCGTGCGTTGCTGTGCAAAACCACGTCCACCTAAGTGAAACTGTGCCAAAGCCTGACCCATCACCGAACAATGATCCACCGTCGCCACTTCCACCGACTTACCACGCAAACGCTGCACTAAGGAGGCGGGTTTACCGCACAACAAGCGCAAATACTGACCATCTTTACCCGCCAAGGGATGAGCGGTGGGAACACCCACTTCTGATAGCCAAGCCATCAGCTTCAAAAAATAATCCAAGGTTTCAATCGAATGTTGCTCGAATAACGTCAGCACATAGCGACCACAGCTGGTATCGACAAAATAGTTGGTATTTTCAATACCGGCACTAATGCCCTCAAAAGCAATCAACTCACCCGCATCGAACTGAGTCAAATAATCGCGCAACTGCGCTTCCGTGACGGTGGTATAAACAGACATAGCGTGCATTCAAATTAAATGAAAAATTAGGTTAATTTTAGCACAGCCAAACACTGGGATGCAGGCTTTTAACCGATTAGCTGCCTTAATAAAAAAGAGGCTATGAGGGGATCACTTACCAATACAAAACTCACCAAAAATGCGCCCGAGCAAATCATCGGCACGGAAAGCGCCCGTAATTTCAGCCAAGGCTTCTTGCACCACGCGTAGCTCTTCCGCCAGCAATTCACCCGCATTGGCTTGCGTCAGTTGTACATAACCGCTATCCAATGCCGATTTAGCCCGTACCAGCGCATCACAATGCCGCGCTCTGGCTAAAATGACCCCTTCACCTAGGTTGTGCATTCCCAACACATCCAACAAATGATCTCGCAAAGCATCCAGCCCATCTCCCGTCTTAACCGACAAATAAACCGAGGTTTCGCCATCTTCATCTTGACGCACATCAGCATGACCGCCCACCGCATCTTGCTTATTCCACACCAAGGTAACGGGGAGTTGTGGCGGCAACTTAGCTCGCAACTGGGAATCGGCTTCAGTCCAACCTTTACGACTGTCTACCAAATAGAGCGCGTAATCGGCTTGCGCAATCGCTTGCCATGCGCGTTCAATGCCAATACGCTCGACGGGATCATCGGTATCACGCAAGCCAGCGGTATCAACAATCTGAATCGGCAAGCCATGAATGACGATTTCCTCGCGCAACACGTCGCGCGTCGTGCCGGCAATGTCGGTGACAATGGCGGTTTCTTGACGAGTTAGCGCGTTCAATAAACTTGATTTACCGGCATTCGGTTGACCCGCAATGACCAAACTAATGCCGTCGCGCAAGCGCGCTCCTTGCTGTGCTTTCGCGCTCAAACTGGCTAATTCGGCTTGAATGGCAACCAACCGCGACAAAACCACACCGTCACCGAGAAAGTCGATTTCCTCTTCTGGGAAATCAATCGCGGCTTCCACATATAACCGCAGATGAATGACCGACTCCACTAGCCGATGCACTTCTTGAGAGAAATGCCCCGACAAGGACGACAAGGCGCTTTTAGCGGCAATATCCGAGGTAGCAGCGATTAAATCAGCAACGGCTTCAGCTTGAGCCAAATCCAACTTATCATTCAGAAAAGCGCGTTCGGAAAACTCTCCCGGTCGAGCCAACCGCGCACCCAATTCGCACACGCGCGCCAACAACCACTGCATCACCACAGGACCACCATGACCCTGCAATTCCAGCACATCTTCGCCAGTAAAGGAATGCGGATTGGGGAAAAACAACGCAATGCCCACATCCAAAGGTTGACCATCTGCTGCTAAAAATGGGGCATGATGCGCATAACGGGGTTTCGGCATAAAGCCCAGTATCGCCTGCGCGATAGCAGCAACCCCATCACCCGATACACGCACAATACCGACTCCCCCTCGACCGGGTGGTGTCGCAACAGCTGCAATGGTTTCTGCCATAGTGGTTATCCTTTTCATTCTTTTGCAACAAACAGGGGTTAAAAAAATAGCGGCTGTGCGCCGCTATTTTTCATTTCAGCTTTCGCTGCACTCAAGCCTCACTCACATACCTTAAGCCTTGTGATGCGCTTCTGGCTTATCCATCGCCTCGATTTTACGCGTAATATGCCATTGTTGCAAAATCGACAAGCCATTATTAACGACCCAGTAAAGCACCAAGCCAGATGGCATAAACAAGAAGGTCACCGTAAACACATAAGGTAAAAACTTCATGATTTTTTCTTGCATTGGATCCGTTGGTGGTGGATTCAACTTTTGTTGAATGACCATGGTCACCCCCATCAGAATGGGTAGGATGAAGAAAGGATCATACTGAGATAAATCATCCAACCACATAAATGGCGTCATGCGCAATTCAACGGCTTCTAGCAGCACCCAATAGAGCGCCAAGAACACTGGAATTTGAATTAAGATCGGTAAACAACCACCGAGCGGGTTAATTTTTTCGGTCTTATACAGCTCCATCATTTTCTGTTGGAACATCATTTTGTCGTGACCGTAATTGTCTTTCAAGTGTTGCAAACGAGGCGCCAGCTTACGCAAATTCGCCATCGACTTATAGCCCGCTTCCGACAACTTGTAAAACACCGCTTTCAGCAAAATGGTGAGCAAAATAATCGCCCAGCCCCAGCTCCATAGCCCTGAAAAAGGTTCCACCCAACTGCTCAAATGCTCCAACAACCAGAACATGGGTTGCGCCATAAACGCCAGCACACCATAATCGACCGTTAGCTCTAAGCCTGGTGCCAAGGCTTCTAAATCACCCTGCAATTTAGGACCCGCATACAACTGCACCATGCTGGTTGCACTAGCACCAGCAGCAACCATCATGGCAGGCGCAATCATACCTAAGGCATAGCGCTCACTTTCCAATACTTTAGAATAATAATGCATCGACTCCTGAGCGTTAGGTACGAAGGCCGCCAAGAAGTAATGCTGCATCATGGTCAACCAACCACCTACTGCTTCGCGGCTCAGAGGTTGTTTTTTCATGTCATCAAAATCGATTTTATCGAACTTATTGACCGGATCATAAACCGCACCACCCGTATAGGTTGGCAACCAAAAGCTCGAAGTTGGATCATAGGTATTACGCACCAACTGGTAGTAAGGCGCTGCCTGCCAAGCCTGCTCAGTCGCATTCGTCACCGCGTATTCAACACCAACAGTATAACTGCCACGTTTGAAAACATAAGTTTTAACGACCTTAACGCCATCTTTTTCCCAAGTCATCGGCACGCGCAACTCATCCGCACCCTCAGCCAAAGCAAACTCAGTTTTGGCGACACTAAACACTTCATGGTGATTCGGCGCAATCGAGGCGCCTTGCGCCGAAAAGCCTGTTTGCGCTAAAAACAGATAAGGCGACTTGTCGGACATGAGGGTAAAAGGCGCGTCATCACTACGAGAAACATGATATTCTGGCAAGCTCGCAAAGCGTAAATCGCCACCTTTGGTATCCAACTGAATATTCAACACATCGGTGGTGACCGTAACGCGTTGGATGCTTGGCTGAGAAACCGCCGTAGTTGGTACATCACCTGCCGAAGCCGTCAGGGAAACAGGCGCTTGCGGCACATCACCCGCTGTCGTTGGTGTTGTTACCGACTGACTCGCAACTGGCTGAACTGGTTGCTGCTTCTGTGCAACAAAATAAGTCCACTCGGTATAGAGCATAAACAGAGTGAAAATAAGGGCTATCCACCAAAGGGCGCGAAAATTGGTCATGATGCTGTCCTGTGCGAAGAATTCTCTGTGGCTATTAAGGGTTGATGAGTCTGTGTAGATGAAGGTACATTTCTTGACTGAGACTTAGGCAAAAAGTAATTGAATAATTTGGTCAGTTGCGCAACGAGTGTCGCATTGTCCGCAGTTTCAGCCGCTTTGCCTGCCATAACGATCAGGCTCACACCCGATAGCTGCCCATGCATTTGTCGGAAAGTTTCACGCGCAAGGCGTTTAAGTCGATTGCGTTCGTGAGCACGACGCAAGGTTTTCTTAGCAATGGCTAACCCTAACTGGGCTTGTGGCTGCTGATGACGCCAACCGTAAACGGTCCAATGCGGATTACCAATGCGCTTAGCATGGTCAAAAACTTGTTTGTAGTCTTTGCCTGTCAGTAAGCGCTTGTCACGAGAAAACCCAAAAGGCTTTTCCCGTGCAGACTGTAGCCGACCGAGTGACTCCGACGGCTGCATAGCAAAAAAGCAAGCCTAATTAAACAGTCGTTAAACGTTTGCGACCTTGCGCACGACGGTTAGCTAAAACTTTACGACCACCTTTAGTTGCCATACGAGCACGGAAACCGTGGTTACGAGCGCGCTTCAACACGCTAGGTTGGAATGTACGCTTCATGGTCTACTCCTAAAAAATTACTGGAAATTCAAAACAGAGCATTTTATTATGTTAAGACAAGTAACGCAAGCATTAATAAGGAAAAACATATGGAATGGCTCATTTTACTGGCTTTGGGTGCTTGCGTTGGTCTATTAGCGGGACTCTTTGGTATTGGTGGTGGTCTGATTCTCGTGCCCGCTTTGTCTATCCTCCTACCACTACTTGCCTTAGCCGACGAGCAAAACGCACTGGCCAGCGCTATTGCCATTGCCTTATCGACGATTGTCATTACTGGCATATCAGCAGCCATTACCCAAATAAAGCAGCAGAAAGTTGACTGGTTTTACGTCAAGCGTCTCGCTCCTTCCCTAGCAATTGGCGCCATGATTGGCGCGCTACTCACCAGTTCGCTACCAACCAGCCTACTTGGCTTAGCCTTCGGCATTTTTGAAATTCTAATTGCCGCCTATATGTTTTACGGTAAACCACCGCAACAAGCCAAACCTCAGCCATCAGCACTACATGGGCATCTTTTTGGCAGTTTTTCTGGTGCATTATCCGCTCTCTTGGGCATTGGCGGCGGCACACTCAACACACCTTGGATGGTCTGGCATAGCCTGCCTTTGGCGACCGCTATTGCCACCTCTAGTGTACTCGGTGTCATTATCGCTACCGCAGGAACGCTCACCCATCTAACCAGTGAGCTAATTCAATGGACAGTAGTCATTGCGCTCGTCAGCACCAGCCTGATCACCGCTCCTTTGGGCGCCATGCTGGTTCATCGCCTACCCACCAAACAACTCAAACGCGGCTTTTCTTTGCTACTCATGTTATTGGGCAGTATGATGATTGTAAAATTTGGCTTTAAACCAATTTAACCTACTTTTTATTAATTTATCCACAACCTATGGTGTTTCTTGCTTTAAAACAAACACCAATCCAAGTCATAGCTTGTTTTGTCCTTGTTTTCAGGTCATACAACCAGCTAGAATAACAGACCGTTTCACCTTTTAAGACATGCCAGACGCGGTACAGATCGGGCGCTTTAAGCAGAGCGCTACTGCATACTAAATCACCATAAACCGCTGTCTGTTAACCTGTTGAGAGAAATCTATTTTGAGCAGCCTTTGGTCAGATTGTTTACAAGAACTGGAACACAGTCTATCCCCACAACAGTTCAATTCGTGGATCAGCCCGTTACAAGCGGTTGAACATCACGAGCACCAAACATTACAACTACTCGCGCCCAACTCATTTATTTTTGATTGGGTTAGAGATAAACTGTGGGAACACATTCAAGACGCCTTTATTCGCGTTAGACACAAGGCTCACCACGACTGGCAATTGACCATTGATGAAGGTCAGTTTAGCAGTGCGATGACGGTTAATCACGATCCTAAACCAACACCCGTCATCGCAACCAAGCCAACGGAAAGCAAAACAAAAACCAACCCAACCAGCAAAAGTAATAGCCAAATTAACAGCGGCCTGAATCGCATTTACACCTTCGATGGCTTTGTACAAGGCAAAGCCAACCAGCTAGCCAATGCAGCGGCACATCAAGTAGCAAGCAACCCTGGTGGTGCTTACAACCCGCTCTTTATTTATGGCGGTGTTGGTTTGGGTAAAACTCACTTAATGCATGCCATTGGTAACCATGTTTTGGTCAATAATCCTGATGCCAAAGTGGTTTATCTTTCATCAGAGCGTTTTGTGCAAGACATGGTGACCGCCATTCGCCACCAAAAAATCGAAGCCTTCAAAGATTTTTACCGCTCGCTTGATGCTCTACTCATTGACGACATCCAGTTTTTTGCTGATAAAACTGGTACGCAAGAAGAGTTTTTCCACACCTTTAACGCCCTGCTCGAAGGCAATAAACAAGTTGTTCTGACTTCAGACAAATTTCCGAAAGAAATTACCGGCCTTGAAGAACGCCTGAAATCGCGTTTTGGTTGGGGACTTACCATTGCTGTCGAACCGCCCGAATTTGAAATGCGTGTTGCCATTTTGCAAAAAAAAGCTGCGGCACTACAAGTTGATTTACCCAACGATGTCGCCTTCCTCATCGCTAAGCGTCTGCATTCCAATGTGCGTGAACTGGAAGGCGCATTAAATCGCGTCATTGCCTTTACTCAACTGACGCATCGCCCGTTAACGGTTGATATTGCTAAAGAAGCCTTACGCGATCTGTTTGCCGCCCAAGAGCGCATGGTTACCCTCGATAATATTCAAAAAACGGTGGCTGACTTCTACAAATTGCGAGTAACCGACCTCACTTCCGATAAGCGCACGCGCAACCTAGCACGCCCTCGTCAAATTGCCATGTTCATTTCAAAAGAACTCACCAGCCATTCACTACCCGAAATCGGCACAGCCTATAAGCGAGACCACACCACCGTACTGCACGCTTGCAGACAAGTGGTTAAACTGCGTGAGTCAGATCGGCAACTAGACGAAGAAGTTGCCACCTTATTGCGCATTCTTCGCACTTAACTCAATGATTGTTTCTTAACTCAACCATAATTTGCTAAAATTAGATTTAATTTAACTTGCTGATAAGGCTTCGGGAAATGACCATGAACTTTACCATAGACCGTACCCCTCTTTTCAACGCGCTGAAAGCCATTATCGGCGTGGTCGAGCGCAAGAATACCCAGCCCATTTTGTCGAACATTTTGTTGGTGATTCAAGGAAGCAATCTCAGCCTCACCGCAACCAATATCGAAATGGAAGTCACCATTCAGCTACAAGAAGTCGTACAAGCTTCTCAAGATGGATCGGTAACGCTACCTGCGCGTAAAATTTATGATTTGATTTCAACATTAGCCGATGGCACGCGCTTAGAATTTAGCATTGAAGCTCATCAAGCGTTGATGAAAGTGAGTCGTAGTCGTTATAAATTATCCGCTTTAGATGCAGCCGACTTCCCTCTCATTGATGTGAGTGCGCAAGAAACGACCGCTGTCATTGCTCAGTCGGTATTGGCGAAAATGATGAAGCAAGTTGAATTTGCCATGGCACAACAAGACGTGCGCTATTACCTCAACGGTATGCTTGTTGAAATAGATGGTGACCAACTCACGCTAGTGGCAACGGACGGTCACCGTTTAGCCAAAGCCAGCACTACCTTAGCACAAGCACAAAGTGAAAAAACACAACTCATCGTGCCTCGTCGCACGGTGACAGAATTGCTCAAAGCACTGAATGACGCTGGTGAGGTAACGCTCGGCTTGGCCAAAAACTACCTCACACTCAACTTAGACAACCTCAGCATGAAAGTGAAACTGATCGAAGGCAAATTCCCTGAATATAAGCGCGTTATCCCAGTCAATATGCCTTACATGCTAGCGGTTGACAAAGCCGAACTACTGACTGCCTTATCACGCGTTTCGATTTTAGCCAACGACAAATTACGTGGCGTACGCATGAGTGTCTCCAGCGACAGTATCGAATTGACGACCAACAACCCTGAGCAAGATGAAGCAGACGAATTTATCGAAGCCAACTTTAATGGCGATGCCTTTGTGACGGGTTATAACCTGCGTTATTTACAAGAAGCCTTAAGCGCCATTCCTCATGAAAACGCCTTCCTTGCCTTACGTGATGGTAGTGCTGCTTGCTTAGCAGCCTACGGCATCGAAAATGACAGCATCCAAGTCAGTCAAGTGATTATGCCAATGCGTCTCTAGTTTAAGAGATGGCACAACTTCAGCGGCTCGTTTTCAACGGGCTGCGCAATCTTGCCCCCTTGGACTGTGGCATTGATGGTGATGTCCTGCTCATTACGGGCAACAATGGGTCAGGCAAAACAGCCCTATTGGAAGGCATTTCACTGCTCTCTTCTGGGCGTTCCTTTCGTGAAAATCGCTTACAACGCTGTCAACACTGGCAAGCACCACAACTCATGCTCTATGCTGAAGTCGCCAACCGCTTAGGCGAACAACGCCTAGGCTGGCAACGTGAAAAGCAGCAGAGCACACTCAGACTCAATGGTGAAACAGCCCCCAATCAAGCCATGCTGGCTCAACAATTACCGGTGCAAATTTTTTCACCAGAAAGCCAAGACACCCTAACGCAAGGTCCTAATGAGCGGCGACGTTTTATAGATTGGGGTGCCTTTTACCACGAACCTAACTTTCTAATCGCATGGCGACACTATCAACATGCATTAAAACAGCGCAACCACGCCCTACGCCAGCAACGTCCCGATCGTGAAATTATGTTGTGGCATAAGCCGCTATTCGATGCTGCGATGCAAGTCCACCAAACTCGACACAGTTATGTACTCGCACTGACCGAAACAGCCACACCCATCATGGCTCAAATTAGTGACAGCCTTGTCGATATTCAACTTTACTATCATGCCGGTTGGGAGCCTGAACAAGACCTACTCAGCCTCTGGCAAGCTCAGTTAGCCCACGACAGACAATTGGGCTATACCCAAGCAGGCCCGCATCGTGCTGATCTAAAACTGCGTTTACATGAACGAGACGCTCTGAGTATTTTGTCTCGTGGTCAACAAAAGCTACTGGCATTAAGTCTATTGTTAGCACAAAGCCAGCATTGTCGTCAGACTCTGGACGAAACACCCATTCTCCTACTTGATGATCTCGCGGCTGAATTAGATCATGAGCATCAACAACGTGTATTAGCACTATTACCGCAGATAGGAGCGCAAA
>CAZYER010000030.1:0-17875 GCA_964646525.1 uncultured Francisella sp.
TGCTCATCAGTTAACACAATCGGATTGGTTTTCATGCTATTGCCACGCGCATTAGCAACCACTCTGGGAATATCAGACCCTTGCATACCAAACTGTGACAAGCCAGGCAGACTAAAATTTTGATGCCATTGACGTAACTGTTCCACCAAGAGTAACTGTCCACTGGCATCAGAAAGGGTTGGATCATTCATCACCAATCGACCGACACGCGCATAACGTGTCAGTGCTTCGGAATCTGGTTGTTGCAGTTGTAACTGCTCAATATTCATCGCCGTGCATTCTGCCAGTAAAATACCGCACACTGCACCATGCGGTGCTGGGAAGAAAGCCCCTAGCGGTGCTGCTAACCCATGTACTGCCCCTAAGCCAGCATGTGCCAACACAATCCCCGACATGAGTGCGGCATAAGCCATGTCACAGGCTGCTTGCCCATCTTGTGGGTTGTTAAACCAGCGTGGTAAGGCAAGTAAGGCTTTTTCTAAGCCTGCCAGCGCCAGTCCATCGGTAAAGTTATTGGCTTTGCTCGACGTGTAGCCTTCAATCAATTGTGTAATCGCATCTAAGCCGTTAAAAGCAATTTGCTGCGCGGGCAAAGAAAGCATCCAATTAGGGTCAATCACCGCCCAACGAGGCATGAGGCTGTCATGACGAAAAGACTTTTTGAACCCCCCTTCGCCCGTTTGGCTGAGTACCGCATTTTTCGTTGCTTCCGTTCCCGTCCCTGCTGTGGTCGGCATGGCAATAAAGGGCAAGGCTTCACCCTCATAAGGCAATTCAGGACCAACGCCCTCTAAATAATCCATCACCGAACGCTGCACAGGCAATAATCCCGCCACCGCTTTAGCGGCATCTAAGGCACTACCGCCACCAATTGCGACGACAACATCAATGTGATGATCGGCATGTTGCGCTACACAAGCATCGACCCACTGGGGTGAAGGTTCTGTTACAACACGCTCATGCCACAGGCTAAACCCTGCCTGCTGCCAATCGGCTAACAATGCCTTAGCTTGAGGTTGTGCATCGAATGAATGAGCACCCGTAATCAGCAACACCCGTTTCCCATAAGATTGAATCAAAGGCGTCAATTGTGCGCTAACCCCTTCACCAAATAATACTTGCGGTAAACGAGATAATTGCCAGTTCATAAAGTTAGTTTCCTTTTCTAACGCGCATAAGGTCGCCAAACCGTCATACCTTGCTCAGTCACTAAAGCATCTAGCGGAATATCCCAAGGATCTACCAGCAAGCTTTCTACTTGCTGACAATGATGCGCCACACCAATAAGGTAAGGGCGCCGTGACGCTTGCGCAAGGCTTTTATCATAGTATCCTGCACCCATTCCCAGTCGATTGCCCTGCTTGTCCACCCCCACCAAGGGCATCAACACCACATCTAAGTCAGCAATACTGACAATCTGATCGCCGGTGGGTTCAGGAATACCTAACACATTGGCTTGCATTTCGGCTTGTTCTTGCCAAGGCAAGAAATCCAGTGTGATATCTTGTTTTAAGCGTGGTAAATACAGCTGATGCTGTGCTTTGAGTGATTGCATAGTGGGCATTAAATCGACTTCACCATCAAAAGCGAGGGTAACACCAATCGATAAAGACGCAGAGTTCAAATAAGGCAAACTCAGCAAGCATTGCATCACCGCTTGGCTATGTTGAAATTGTTGCTCTAATGTAAGGCTTTTGCGCGCTTGGCGACACTGTGAACGGAGTTTTTTTTTGTCTAAATGAGTGAGTGTTGAAGGGGTGGCATAAGTCATGCAAAACACCTTTAAGCGTAGATTTTAAAAGACGTGAACCAACAACTGGTGTTGCGTATTGGTCCCTAAACCCTAAAGTTTAGGTGGTGGCTATAGCCATCAGCTAGGTATCTTGGACAAAGCAAGACGCACACCCCGATGGTAATTCGGCCCCAAAAGAAAGTTTATCGGCTCCGGGTACGTCAGCAATGCACCAAGCCGCCAGAACACGCCTTTAACGCTATTCTAGCGAAAACTCAGGGCAGATGCACCAATTAATCGTCGCCTGCTTCCCCTTTTTGTTCCTCAAGCATACGCTGAACTTGGCGTAAATTGGCGGAAACTTCTGATTCTAATGACTTTGTAAAACGATCGGCTTGCAACAGCTCATAACTTAAATTCAGGCTTAACATGAGTAAACGTGTTTCTAACGGCAAGCTGGAGCTACTTTTTTGCAACGCATCATTAACCGCCTGAGCCGCAATCAACAAATCGGGTGCATCGCTGGGCGCACAAGGAACCTGAAATTTTTTGCCTGCCAATGTCAAGGCGACGGTATTTTTTTGCATCCAATCATTCCTAGTGCGATAATGTGAAGAATTTAACGACTTTCTTAAGGTAAAACGCAGCACCATGGATTATGCACAAATTGACTCAACATTAAAAGCCTCTTTACGTGAAGATGCTGCCTTCTTGCATGGCTTTTGGCATGGCTTAAATGCAGGTAACAATAGTTGGGATTTAAAAGCATGGTTAGATGCCTTAGTAAAAGAGTTTGATATTAGCAGTATGCCTGCGCAATTATTAAAGGACTTTCAGCGTATTCACGATGTCAGTAGCGAGCAACTTGCCGAAGACCCATTGAGCATTACCTTATTATTACCCAGTGACGACGAGCCTTTAAAACACCGTGCCTATGCGTTACAGCAATTCTGTCAGGGCTATTTATACGGCTTGGGATTGGGTAATCGTATTCAAAACTGGAAGACTTTGCCACAAGAATTTCGTGAGTGGATTGAAGATATTACGCATATTAGCCAGTTAGATGAAAGTAGTGTGGAAGAGTCCAATACCGATGAAAGTGACTTCACCGACCTGAGTGAATACGTTCGCTTAGCCGTTGGGCATATTGCCGAACACTTAGCGCCAGAAGTCAAACCAACGGTTCATTAACCTGCTGGGTAATAACGAGATGAATACCGCTGTTTTTCAACAACGTCGTCAAAAACTGATGCAAGCGATGACAGACAATAGCCTTGCCTTGATTGCATCGGGCAAAGAATTGATTCGTAACCGCGATACCCACTACCCTTTCCGACCGCAGAGTGATTTTTATTTCCTCACCGGATTTAATGAACCCGATGCGGTATTGATGCTGTCCAAAACAAATGACGGTGATAAAACGCATCTTTGGTGCCGCGCTAAAGATAAAGAAAAAGAAATTTGGGATGGTTATCGACTGGGAATTGATGCAGCGCCCGAAGTACTAGATCTAGACTCGGCAGCCGATGTAGTGCAACTAACCAATGATTTAGTCACCGCTTTAGCGGATAAGTCGGTTGTCTATTTTAGCTTTGAACAGGGCGATGTGTGGCTGAACAGCGTGATGACGAGCATTCAACAATTAAAACATCGAGTGCGACATGGTGTTAGCGCCCCCGCCTCAATTCAAGACCTAGACCCTTTGCTCCACGAACAACGTCTTATTAAAGACGAAGCAGCACAGGCTGGACTGCGCAAAGCCGCCCAAGTTACGGTCGCTGGTCATTTGGCCGCCATGCAAGCGGCGAAAAACGCCCGTTACGAGTACCAAATTCAAGCGGAATTAGAAGCTACTTTCAAGCGCCACTCGGCTGAAACCAACGCCTTTAATAGTATTGTCGCATCAGGTGCTAATGCTTGTGTGCTGCATTACAACGAAAACAATGCTGCCTTAAACCATCAACACATGGTATTAATTGATGCTGGTGCTGAGATAGATGGTTATGCGGGAGACTGTACCCATACTTTCCCTCTTAGCGGTCACTTTTCAGCCGAACAAGCTACTATTTACAACTTGGTGCTAGAAGCACAACAAGCGGCTCTGAAACTCATTCAGCCAGGTACGCCCTACGATGCGCCACATCAAGCGGCTGTTAGAGTGATTTGCCAAGGGCTAATTGATTTAGGGTTACTGCAAGACACGTTAGAAAACGCACTAGAAACAGGCAGTTATAAAGCCTTTTACATGCATCAAACGGGACATTGGCTGGGTAACGATGTGCATGATGTAGGGCAATATAAACTCAATGGTCAATGGCGACCCTTGATGTCTGCCATGGCGCTAACGGTTGAGCCAGGCATTTACATTAGCCCCGACAATCAGCAAGTAGATGCACGCTGGCGCGGTATCGGTGTGCGTATCGAAGATTCGGTGTTGGTCACAGAAACGGGTTATGAATGCTTAACGGCAGGCCTACCACGAAGTGTTGAGGAGATAGAAGCATGGATGCAACAACACTAAATCAAGCTCACACCGCCCTGGTGGTCGGAGCAGGCCCTGTTGGTGCACTCACTGCTTTGGGGCTATGGCAACAAGGATGGCAAGTAACGCTGCTGGAAAAAGAAGCACTGCCTGCTCACTGCCTACCCAGTAGTTACGATAATCGCCAATTAGCTTTGACACCGCAAAGCGTGGAATGGTTAACGCAGACCCTCAAACTTACCGACTTAACCACTAAGCTAACACCCATCACCCATATCCATACTTCGAGCAAAGGCCACTTGGGTTCCATGCTAATGACGGCTACCCAACAAGGCGTACCAGCCTTAGGTTATACCATTGCACAACGTGCCTTGGGTGAAGTCATTTTTGCGCAACTCAAGCAAACTCAAATTCAGTTCATTACTGGCGTGCAGCTAAATAGTCTGACACAAAAAAATGAACAAGTCGTTTTAACGGGAAGCGTGAGTGATGAACCCGTTCCACAAGAGTGGCAAGCCGACCGTCTTTTTGCTGCCGATGGCGCTCATTCTTGGATTCGAACACAACTCGCGATTAGTAGTGGAACACGACATTATCCGCATCAACTCATGACCTGTATCGGCACACTAAGCGAACCGCATCAGCAAGGTGCAGTAGAACGCTTTACCCCTTCTGGTCCAACTGCCATGTTGCCCTTAGCTGATCCTTATCAGGTTAAACTGGTTTATTGTTACGACTTAACCGATATCGATCATGTCATCCATATGGATCATAATGCCTTGGTTGAACGCGTTAATGCGCAACTGGGTAAGGCACTGCCTAAGATAGCTGACCTCAGTGAGGTAACTCATTATCCACTGGTAGAAGTGAAACCCGAACGCATTCAATCTGGGCGAGTATTATTAATCGGTAATGCCGCCCATACACAACACCCCGTAGCGGGACAAGGCTTAAATCTGGGTATTCGCGATGTGCAAGCTGTGGTCGCTTGGAGTCAAAATGCCGACGAACAGGCATGGTTTGAAATGGCTGATGCTCGGCTCAAAGACCATCGCCGAATTATGCGCGCCACGCATGGGCTCGTCACGCTGTTTTCACATCCACAAGCCTTAGTGCGGAGTGTTGCCAGTGCAGGCTTAACCTTACTTAATGTCATAACACCACTAAAAAAGCGTATTACGCGCATGGCAATGGGGTATTGATGGTGAACAACGCACAATCAGAACCGATTCTCATTATTGGAGGTGGCATGGTTGGTGCCAGTGCTGCTCTGGCGCTCTGTCAAATCGGCCTGCCTGTCACCTTAGTTGAAGCGAATCCTGTCGAGGAGTGTCTAGACAATCAATTCCCCTACCGTTTAAGGGTCAGTGCCATTCAACGCAGTAGTGAACAACTGCTCAAAAACTTGGGCGTCTGGCCAGAAATTGAGGCACGTCGTTTACTGCCGTTTAATCAAATGCACATTCAAGATGAAAAAGGCTTTCATACCCTGCTCGATGCGCAAGACTTACATGAACCAAATTTGGGCTATTTAATCGAAAATGATGTCATTACTGCCGCCATTTGGTCAGTGTTAAAACAACAGCCATTGTGTCAAATAGAACAAGCAACGCCGACAGCGGCGACTCAAGAAGCCAATGGTCATTGGCGCGTAACACTATCTAACAGACACATGATACGCACGCCTCTGCTCATTGGTGCAGATGGCGCTAATAGCCAAATTCGCCGCTGGTTAGGGTTTGAACAACGTATTCGTGACTATCATCAGCATTGTATTGTCGGCACAGTAACCAGCGAACGAGATCACCAGCGTACTTGCTGGCAACACTATCGTAACGAAGGTCCTTTTGCCTTATTACCCTTGGCAGAAAAAACCTGTTCTATCGCTTGGTACGTCCCTTCTAACGAAGTCGAACACACACTTTCACTAAATGCTGAGCAACAAAGCCAAGCCATGACACAGGCTTCGGCACTCATGCTCGGTCAATTAACACCAGTCGGACAGCTGGCAGCCTTTGCGCTCGTTAAACGACAAACTGAACACTATATCGGTCAGAATGCGGTATTGATGGGTGACGCAGCGCATACCGTTCATCCTCAAGCAGGGCAAGGTGTCAACTTGGGATTTTTAGATGTGATTGCCTTGCAATCGACACTAAAAGATGCACTTGCTCACTGCCAACCCATTGGTGATGAACGTGTGTTAAGACATTATGAGCGCGCTCGTTTGCACGACGCCAGCTTAGTGCAAGCGAGTATGGATAGTTTCAATTGGCTATTTTCCAACCATCCTATCCCAAGCGGATTAAGACGCTTAGCACAACCCTTAACGCAACTTCCAACCATGAATGCCTTGCTGTCTGCACAAGGACTTTACGGTCGCTTAACTGGGCTTAAGGTGATGAAAAGATGAGCAAACCGCGCCCAATGATTTTCCACAAAATTGGCTTATCGGGTATTGCTCAAGACGAAAACCCATTAGCCATTAAATTAAGTGGTATTTTTAACATTATTGTCGCCGCTTTTATTTTACTTGTGCCCATCATGTGGTTGGTCGACCAATTGCCTGAATTTAAAATCGTTGATGATTGGATGCTCCTAGCCAGCTGGCTGATTTGGATTGTGCTCATTGTTGAAATGGCGATTATGCTGATTATGGTTCAAAACCCTTGGCATTATCTCAAAACCAATTGGCTTAACATGCCGATTATTCTACTCACATTTCCGCTAATTCTTAGCAGCATCCCCTACGCCATTATTTTGCGTGTTGTGCAATTTATGGTTTTCGCACGTTATCTCACTGAAATGCATCGAGGTTTACAACGTCTGTTTAAAGTCAGTCAATTGGGTGCAATTGTATTGGCGTTTGTCATTATTGTGATATTGAGCGGTATTGTCATCCATAGTATTGATCCTTCCGTACACAATTTGGAAGAAGGTTTATGGTGGTCGCTAGCAACCATGGCAACTGTCGGCTATGGTGATATCGTACCTAGCAGTACAGAAGGACGTATTTTTGGTGCGCTGATTATTGTTATGGGTACTGTCTTCTTCTCGTTATTAACAGCGCAACTAGCCGCTTATATGGTGGGTGAAGATGAAATCGAAAGAGACAAAGAGCTACTGCAAACACTTAAAGAAAATCAGAAAACACTATCAGCACTGCAAATTCAAAACGAAAAGCGCGATAATGCCCAGCTAGAGGCGCTCATTATAGAATTAAGCCAACGCTTAGAGCGCATTGAGCAACAGCTTGCACAACCCACATCAATAAATCAACCCATTTCACTAACAGCGGAGCACCTACATGAACCATCCAAATAATCGTCGTTATGCCAATACGCATGAATGGATTATTGCTACGGAGCAAGACGGAATCTATACCGTTGGCATTAGTGATTATGCTCAACAAGCATTAGGTGATGTCGTTCATGCTAGCTTACCCAGCGTCGGAAGTCAGGTCACGGCAGAGCAAGCTTGTTGCGTATTAGAATCGGTTAAAGCCGCCTCAGACGTTCATGCGCCCGTCGATGGAGTTATTGTTGCCATTAATGAAAAGCTAGACGCAACCCCTGAATTAATCAATGACGAACCCTACAGTGATGGTTGGCTGTTTCAAATTAAAGCGTCTAATAGAGCACAATTAGATGGCTTAATGAGCGCTAGTGATTACGAAAGCAAGTTAGATTAGTCGTAGACAATTTCACTACGCAATTTAAACTACTGCCCAAATTTTTTGGATTACAGACAAAATTTTATTTATCGTTTATAATGCGTTAGTAAATTTACGCTGATTAATCACGCTGAGGATATTTTGAATGGCAGACCGTAGACTGCAAGTTTTTCATACTGTTGCCCGCGTTATGAGCTTTACCAAAGCAGCAGAAATTCTGCACATGACGCAACCTGCGGTCACTTTTCAAATTAAGCAATTAGAAGATGCGTTTAACACGCGCTTGTTTGATCGAACACACAACAAAATTACCCTAACCGAAGCGGGTCGTGTGGTTTATGATTATGCCGAACAAATTCTGGAATCCTACGCCAAAATGGCGAATGATGTTAAGGATTTAACTGGTGATATTACTGGTGCTCTGGTCATCGGTGCTAGTACCACCATTGCTGAATACATGCTGCCACGCTTATTGGGTGTGTTCAAAAAGCAATTCCCCGATGTCACCCTACGCTTACAAGTGGGCAACACTGATGCGATTGTCTCTATGGTTGAAAACAATTTACTCGACTTGGGAATTGTTGAAGCACCTGTGTACAACAAAAACTTAGAAGTCATTACCTGCCGTCTAGATGAGCTGGTGGTGATTGTTCCACCCGATCACCCTTTGGCAACGTTTGACACCATTAGACCAGAACAGTTGACCCCATATCCTTTCATTTTACGTGAAGAAGGTTCGGGTACACGCGTTGTGATTGATGAATATATGCGCAATGAAGGTATCAATTTAATTGACTTTGATATCATCATGGAATTAGGGAGTCCTGAATCGGTTAAAATGGCCGTAGAATCCGAAGTGGGTGTAGCGATTACCTCGCGCACTACCTTAAGCAAAGAGCTTAAACTGGGTTCGCTCAAAGCCATTCCGCTCAATCCGCCCTTAGTGCGTCCTTTTTCGCATGTGCGTCAACGTCATAAGTTTCGCCATCGTGCTGTTGGGCAATTACTGGAGTTTGCTGAGCAATACTGTAAAGAACAAGCACGTAAAGAAGGATTTATTGTTCCAGATGATCTTCCCAGCAACTAGGAAAGACAGCCTCACACTCTATGTGCTCACGCCACCAGTGTGATGGCATACCTGGCCAGCCTAATAGCTGGTCTTTTTCATCGTAAATCACTGGCCAAAGCGCCATTTGCCAATGCGGAATATGTGCTTTTTGCAACCAGCTTTTTAAGCTTCTCATCTTGCCCTCAACACTGACCTTTTCTCCACCCTGACGTGGCACAAGCTTAATCGTCAGGCTACTCTGCTTAATGCTCAGTGCGATGTTTAACCAAGAAATCCATACAATTCGTTGTTTTTGTTGCGTTAACCTTAACGTCTGTTCAGCAGGAGCGACCAACCAAGAGACTGGTAAACAACAACCTTTATCATCGGCAAGCACCAGCTTATGTTGTGACAAACACAACTCAGGATGGGTTTGAGACGAAACACGCTGAAAAAACTGCTGGTTGACCTGCTGCCACTGAGAGGCTGTTAAACTTTCCCCTAGCATCATTAACCGATAAGCTAACGCCTGACGCGCACGTGGCCAAGAAAGTGATTGCCACAGACTTAACGACCAACACTGTTCGGATAGATGCAGTTTTTGCCAATCCTCAGATGCCATTTCCATCAATAAAGCATCAGCTTCTTGGCAATATAAGGCGGTTTGGGATAGTTTTGACTCTAAAGCAGGTTGAAGCTCACGCATTATCGGTAATAACCCATGTCTGATCTGATTACGCAACGCAACCGCTTGCTGATTCGTTGGGTCTTCTACCCAGCTGAGTTGATGTCGTTGCGCATAAGCCAGCATGGCTTCATAACTGACAGACAAAAGCGGACGATATAGACAGCGTTGATGATCGAAGCTTTGCTCATTATGTATCGCAGCCAAGCCTTTCACACCGGCTCCGCGCAGTAAACGAAGCAATACTGTCTCAGCTTGATCGCGCTGATGATGCGCCGTTAACAGCACACCTTGATTCGGTACTTGTTGCCATAAGGCTATGTAGCGTGCGCTACGAGCCAAATCTTCCATACCTCGACGTGACCTATTAGCTAGCTGTATGCGGTCAATATGGCACTCGACACCATAATGTCGAGCCTGCTGCTGCGCATGCAAGACCCAATCATCGGCAACAGCTTGCAATCCATGATGAACATGCACAATCTTAAGCGTTAATCCTTGCTTGACCAAAGCATGCAGTAATACTGTCGAATCCATACCACCACTAAACGCCAAGACAATCGGTCGATGACCATAAGCAGATTTAAATAACAAAACAGCCTGCTCAATTGGGCAGGCTGCTGTCGGTGCTTCTTCATTCATAATCAGATTAGGCTGTCGTAAAGTTACCGTATTTCATATATCGATCATAACGACGTTTGAGCAGTTCATTACTGGGAATCTTTTCTAAAGCACGCAGATGAGAGACCAGTTTTTGCTTCAAATTTGCGGCTGCTTGTTCATGTGAACGGTGAGCACCACCCAAAGGCTCATTAACGACTTCATCGACCAAACCTAACTCTAATAAGCGAGGCGCTGTCATACCCAAGGCTTTAGCTGCATCGGCCGCTTTATCGGCGCTCTTCCAAAGAATAGAGGCACAACCTTCGGGAGAAATCACCGAGTAAACGCTATACTGCATCATCATGGTGACATCACCCACACCAATGGCTAAAGCGCCACCCGACCCCCCTTCACCGATAACGGTAACGACAATCGGCACACTCAATTCCGCCATTTCAATCAGGTTACGGGCGATGGCTTCACTCTGACCACGCTCTTCTGCATTGATACCCGGGTATGCACCTGGAGTGTCAATAAAGGTCAAAATTGGCAAACCAAAACGCTCGGCCATTTTCATTAAACGCAAAGCCTTGCGATAGCCTTCTGGACGTGGCATACCAAAGTTACGACGAATTTTCTCATTGGTATCACGACCTTTTTCATGGCCGATCACCATCACTGGCATGCCATCAATACGCGCCAGCCCACCAACAATGGCTTCATCATCTGCAAAGGCACGATCACCGTGTAACTCATGAAACTCTTCGCAAATATGGCGCACATAATCTAGGGTATAGGGGCGCTGTGGATGACGTGACAACTGCACCATTTGCCAGTCAGTCAACTTACCAAAAATTTGTTGCGTTAACTGACGACTCTTTTCAGAGAGCTGATGAATTTCTTCATTCAAGTCTAAACCGCTATCAGCAACCGTGTGACGTAATTGATCAATACGGGCTTCTAATTCTGCAATAGGTTGTTCAAAATCGAGAAAGTTTAAGTTCATGCTCATCGCCTAGTCAAAAGTTGTGCTTATTTTAACAGAAACCCGACAAATGCGGGTAGTTAAGCCACATTTGCCTAATCCATCAGGGCTTGGTTAATGCGAGCGTGTGCTCTTAATAACGATTGATGACGCGCAGAAAACCGTTCTGGTTCGATTAATTCCATATCCCAAATAAAGCAACTACCATCAATCCACGCTACCACAGACTGCCAACGCTCTTCACCAAACACATTGACTAACGCCGATACCTGCTCATCTAAGACTTCATTTTGCATCAGTGTCAGTGCCAAATCGAGTGCTTGATATTCTGGCGTTAAACGACCAACAGCAACCACTTCCGCTAAACTCGATTGCGCTGCCTCAAAGTCGCCTAAATAGAGCAAGCAACCAAGCTTTAATTCTGCTACCGTCAACCAAGACCAAGGCGAACCAGGATCGGCCAACAAGCCAATCAGACTGGCCACACGCGTATGAGCTGGGTAGCCTTCTTCTTCTAGCAAAGTGAGAAGTTGCTCAAAACTTCGATCTTTTTGCCAATCTAACTGATTTAATGCCTGTCTCAGCACTAAACCACGATTGGCATTACCGTCTAACAAATCGCTCATTGGATAAATCTCTGACATACCCGGAACGACTAAGCGCACTACGTGCAAAGCTAAACGCTGATGATGTTGCCAGTAAACCTGAAATCCTGCTGCTTCTACCGCCGTTAAAAGCCCCTGCCATTGCTCTTCAACACTGCCACTGTTATTGCACATTGCTGGCTCAAAATGGGGTGTATCGGCAAAGAAACCTAAGTGCCAACGACCACTAGCATCAATAAAATGCATTTCGCAGTTTTCTTCACTGGCAACCAGTTCGTTATCTGCCAATGGATAGTCAAAGCCATCACGCTCGGTAACTTGTCGACCTTGCAAGGACTCAGTGAGTGTCCGTTCTATGGCCACCTCTAGAATGGGATGCGCACCAAAAGATACAAAGCTTCTACCATCATCAGCATCGGTTAAAATAATGGCAATAACAGGATATTTTCCACCTAAAGAGGCATCACGAATATCGCAACGAATACCTTGGATGGCCAACTTTTCCATTGCTTCGACAACGGTCGTGAAGCTATGCCATACTGATTCTGGCACACGCGGTAAACACCAGTTATGTTTCAGAATCTGGATTCTTACCCAACGCTCGAATATTTCAGACAGTCCTTGCACCGCTGCTTCTAACAGACTATTACCTGCCGCTAATCCGTTACTGGCATACAAAGAATTGAGCAAGTTAATGGGAAAATAAACAACTTCACCACCCGCCACAGGCGTTAAGGGAATGGCTGTGACCACTGCACCACCATCTTGTAAGGCTACCAGCTGCTCGGCTTCAACCAGCTGATTAGGGTCGTAAACAGCCCATAAAGCAGGCGTTAGCACTTGATCTTTAGTAAAGGAATCTAACGCAATACGGCGTTCTTGCGGATGCATTAAAAAACCGCTCGGTGTCTGCCCTAAATAATAATCGGCGAACAAATAATGCGTGCCTAACCGCTCAATAAACTCGCCCATGGCACTCGCTTGACAGGCTTTTTCACTAATACCCTTACCGTTGGCGAACAAAGCTGGGCAATCGCGCTCTTTCACATGCACCGAATGAATATAAGGTGCTGGATTCAACCACTGAGAAAAATCGAGTTGAAAACCATGGCTGGCTAAGGCGGCACCCATGCGCTCAATGCTCGACTCAAGATAATCGGTTTTGCTGGTTAAGTAGGTTTTTGTTAACATGACCGAAGAATCTCCTAAGTCGTCTGTGAAAAGCGAGAAAATTGCGTTAAATTAACTGCGTATTATAACTGAAAGCATCTAGAGTTGAATGAACTAACTGCAGTTGGTGAATTTGTTAGATATAGTGTTAAGCTAAGGGTAAAGGTCATTTAGCAATGAAAGTTTCAAATCCAAATCGTGTGAAAGTCCTACTCATTTGCATGGGAAATATTTGCCGATCACCTACCGCTCATGCGGTGTTTCGTCACTTAGTGAATGAGCATGGCTTGTCCGAGCTGATTGAAATTGATTCAGCGGGTACTCACGCTTACCATGTGGGCAATCCACCCGATAGCCGTTCGATGCAAACGGCACGCAAACGTGGCATTGAGATGAGTGATTTGCGTGCTCGCCAAGTCGATTTGGGCGACTTTTACCATTACGATTACCTAATCGCCATGGATGATTACAATATGTCCTTGCTGAAGGAACAGGCTCCTACTGACATGAAACACAAACTCAGCTTGTTTCTTTCTTTTGCGCCCCACTTAAACCAGCGTGAAGTGCCCGATCCTTACTATGGTGGTGCGGATGGTTTTGAGTTGGTGTTCGATATGGTGCAAGCGGCAAGTGAAGGCTTGCTATCTCACATTAAGCAACACCATCTTGGTCAGCGTGGTTAGGCAAAGACGTGAATAGCGAACGCAATCCCACACATTGGCCAGCCCTACCCAGCGATTTTGCACAAGCCCTACCCCTACTGCAAAGCCTGCCTGCACCCACCTTATTAATCGAGGTACTTAGCCAATGGCAAGCCGAACAAGAGCCAGATGAAACGCACATTCGACTCAGGCATCAGTTGTTACATTGGGAAAAACAGCGTCATCAACTCAGCGACCATCTACCCGAAAGCAACGAGCAATGGGAAAACTTTCGCCGTATGCTCTTATCGCTGCTCTCTTCGCCTTTAGTATTACTCACCGCTTTAGCCGCTCATTTAGCAAAACTTCGCTTATTCAAGGTGATGGAAGACTGTGAACAACAACTGCTCGCGCTAAAAACTCAGTCGGTTTATGCCCCTTTGGCCAACCGCTTGGGGCTTTCCACATGGAAATGGGAAATGGAAGACATTGCCTTTCGTCTTTCACACCCCCAAGACTATGCAAATATTGCCAAGGCTTTAGCGAGCAAGCGTGCCGAACGCGAAGCCTTTATTAAGCTCACCATTGAAGCCATCGGCAAGCTATTAGAACGCGAACAGATACAAGCCGATATTGCGGGACGACCCAAGCACATTTATAGCATCTACAAAAAAATGCAGCGTAAATCACTGGCATTTGAACAGCTTTACGATTTACACGCGCTCAGATTACTCACTCTCTCGATTGAAGATTGCTATCGTATTCTAGGGTTATTGCATCAGCACTTCGTGCCACTGTTAAGCGAGTTTGATGACTATATTGCTCGTCCTAAAGCCAATGGCTACCAGAGCATTCACACCATTGTTATTGGTCAGAACGGCTGGCCAGTAGAAATCCAAATTCGTACCCAGCAAATGCATCAACTCGCTGAAGAAGGGGTTGCCGCTCATTGGCGTTATAAAGAAGGGGCGCAACAAGATGCCAGTCTAACGCAATTGGTGCATCAACTCAGACAGAGTCTATCGGGCGAATTAGACGCGCAAAGTTTCGATGCCTGGGAAAAAGAATTAACGGGCAAACACATTTTTGTCCTCACGCCGAAAGGCGATTTATTGCGTTTAACCCAAGGAGCAACGGCCTTAGATGTGGCCTACCTCATTCACACCGATTTAGGGCACAGCTGTCGAGGCGCACTGGTCAACGGGGCGATTAAACCTCTCGATGAACCCTTAACGAATGGCGATCGCGTTGAAATTTTGACGCAAAAACAAGGCACACCTAACCTAAACTGGTTGTCGGGCAAGTTCTTAGCCACCAGTCGCGCTCGTGGCAAGGTTAAGACCTATTTTAATCGTCAAGCTGCCGACGTACATTTGGCAACGGGTAAGTCTCAACTAGACAGACTCAAATCACGCTTCCGTTTAGACACGGAATTTATTCAGTTTCTAACGCAACGCTTTACTTTTGTTAACAACGATAAAAGCCTCGCCATTGCCATTGGTCAAGGGCGCATTAGCAGTGAACAACTGTCGAAAGCGGTGCAAGATTATTTGCATCCGCGTGTCCAAACGCCTGTCACACCCAACAACGAAATCAGCAAGCCACAAGATTCCAGCATTTTTGTGCCAGGTATTGGCAAAGTCACTGCACACATCGCACAATGCTGTGCGCCGCAACCACCCGAACCCATTATTGGGTTATTAACTCGTCAGCATGGCTTGCGCATTCATCGTCAAGACTGCCCCGACCTACTCGCCCTGCCTGCGCAAACCCATCAGAGATTGCTGAAGGTGCGCTGGGGTGGCATTCAATCGTCTGAAACGCCTTTGTGTCTGGAAATTATCGCCATTGAACGCGACAATTTATTGGTGGACCTTGTCACCTGTTTAACAAAAGAAGGGGTGCGTATTGGTCACTTTCAAGCCTTACTGGGCGAACAAGCCAACAGCATTCGCGTGCACCTTGAATTGTCCGTCAATGCTGACCAAGATTGGCTCGCCTTAATGGATAAAATCGAAAGCTTATCGGAAGTCTTGAGCGTCACTTATTGCCTTGAAAGCTCATAAAATTGTTAACCGAATAGTGCAATCACGCAGCTAACCCTCTATACTTAACCTATTATGTTAATCACTTCTCGTTAGCCCCATGTCATTTAGAATTGAAAAAGACAGTCTCGGTGAAGTCAAAGTACCGAGCAATGCCCTTTACAGTGCGCAAACACAACGTGCCATCGACAATTTTCCGATTAGCTTCCAGCCGCTACCTAGCGTCTTAATTCAAGCGATCGCCAGCGTAAAACACGCCAGTGCCACCACCAATGAACAGCTCGGTAAACTCTCTGCTGAACAGGCGAGTGCTATTCGCCAAGCGGCGCAAGAAATTATGGACGGACAATGGCTTGATCAGTTCCCCATTGATGTTTTCCAAACGGGTTCTGGCACCAGTAGCAACATGAATGTGAATGAAGTGATTGCCACCCGTGCCAGTCAACTGAGTGGACTCAACATTCATCCGAACGACCATGTGAATATGGCGCAAAGCTCGAACGACACCTTCCCCAGCGCCATTCACATCGCTTGCGTGCAACAGCTTCATCATGCCTTATTACCTGCGCTGACCCACTTGCACACCATTATTGAGCGTAAAGCCATTGAATGTCAGAATGTGGTAAAAACAGGTCGCACCCATTTAATGGATGCCATGCCAGTAAGCATGGGACAAGAATTGTCGGGTTGGGCGCAACAAATTGCCAACAATCGCACACGTATTGAACAAATACTACCTCAACTGAGCGCCTTAGCCCAAGGCGGTACCGCTGTTGGTACAGGTGTGAATGCGCACGTCGAATTCGGAACAAAATTCGCCCAAAACATCACTGAATTATTGAAATTACCCTTCACCAGCGCACCGAATAAGTTCGAAGCCTTGTCGAGTTTGGATAATGTGGTTTCCTTATCAGGTCAACTCAAAACCCTAGCTGCCAGTTTAAGTAAAATCGCTAACGATTTACGCTGGATGAATGCAGGTCCACTGGCTGGGCTGGCTGAAATCAGTCTACCCGACTTGCAACCTGGTAGCTCTATCATGCCTGGTAAAATTAATCCTGTTATGCCTGAAGCCACACTCATGGTCTGTGCCCAAGTCATGGGTAATGATGTGGCGATTAATATCGGTGGACAATCGGGCAACTTCCAGTTAAATGTGATGTTACCCATGATGGCGCGCAATATCTTAGAAAGTATTCAACTGCTCAGTAACGTCATGCCCTTGTTGGCTGACAAAGCCATTACTGGCTTCACCGTCAACCAAAAGCAATTAGATAAGGCCTTGTCGGTAAACCCGATTTTAGTGACTGCGCTCAATTCCGTTGTAGGCTATGAAAAAGGCGCTCAAATTGCCAAAGAAGCTTACAAAACAGGTGAACCCATTATTGACGTGGCACTGCGCCTAACCGATCTCGATCGAGAAACGCTAACTCGTCTTATGGACCCTAAATTACTCACAGGTGTTTAATCGCCTGGACATCTATAAAAACGCCACTTCGTGAAATTTTTATAGATCCCAAGTTTACTTTTCCTCTGGTGGAAGGGAATAAATCATAGGGTTATGTGTTAATTTCATAACCCCCTTCCCCCAGACCCCCATCCCGTTAGGGTTTTTAGACTTCACTATCGTTTTATTTAAAGGAAAATCTATGTCAGTTGCGACATTAACAGCGGATTTATTCGAAGAAACCATTAAAGCTCACGAAATGGTCATTATCGACTTTTGGGCGGCTTGGTGTGGTCCGTGTAAATCTTTTGCCCCGACTTTCGATGCCGCTGCTGAACGTCATCCCGAAGTGGCTTTCACCAAAGTCAATGTCGATGAAGAGCAAGAACTAGCTGGTTTATTTCAAGTACGCTCAATTCCAACTATTGCGTTTATGCGTGAAGGTATTGTCATTTATGCCCACTCAGGTGCATTGCAAGGCTCAGAGCTTGACGAAATTATCGGTAAAGTCAAAGCACTGGATATGGCACAAGTACACGCTGATATGGCCGCTCAGCAACGAGCAACATCAACTGCTATCACGCCATAGAGATCTCGTCTATCTCGATGAACAACAAACTCTAGTCATCCGCAGTCAACCCAATTCTGAACGATTTTTATTGTTGGTGTTCAAAGGTCGTGGTCAATGGCAAACTGGCGATGATGATAAAGACATCATTCACGCTAATGAAAGTGCAGGCGCATTAATTTTACTGTAAG
>CAZYER010000031.1:0-12436 GCA_964646525.1 uncultured Francisella sp.
ATTTCAATGAGTTATGGTGTTATTTATAGGTTTGAACACGGATTCAGGTCAAGTTTACGACAATCAAACTTATAAAGACACGGTTGAAAAAACACTGGTGTTTGATAATGTTGGTGGAAAATGTCGCATTGTGGAAGAAAAAGTGAGTAAAGGTCGTTTATACTAGTGCGCACCACCATTTTAGGGGATTCGTACTATGCAGAGGAAGCAGATGGATACACAACGCGCCACCGAAATTGCTCAGGTTTTAACTCAGGCTTTGCCATACATTCGTCGTTTTGTCGGTAAAACCATTGTCGTTAAATATGGTGGTAATGCCATGATCGATGATGATTTGGAGCAAAGTTTTGCGCGGGACATTGTGCTGATGAAGCAAATCGGCATGAATCCTGTTGTGGTGCATGGTGGAGGTCCGCAGATTGGTAAGCTATTAGCGCAAATTGGTAAAGAATCTCAATTCATTGAGGGTATGCGTGTCACTGACCGAGAAACCATGGATGTGGTCGAGATGGTATTAGGCGGTCAAGTCAATAAAGCGATTGTTGGCATGATTCAAAAAGCGGGCGGACGATGCGTTGGCTTAACGGGTAAAGACGCCGGGCTGATTAAAGCGAAAAAAATGACCTTAACCAAGCACAATCCCGCGGTCGATGTACCTGAAATTATTGATTTGGGACATGTGGGTGAAGTAGAAGCAGTCGATACGCACATTCTCGATTTAATGATTGAAAGCGATATTATTCCTGTTATTGCGCCAGTTGGTTACGACGATGAAGGTCATAGCTATAACATCAATGCTGACTTTGTTGCTGGTGCAGTTGCTGGGGCATTAAAAGCGGAAAAGCTCATGTTATTGACCAATATTGCCGGTTTACAAGATAAGCAAGGTAATTTATTGACTGGGCTCACGCATGCGATGGTTGAAGGCTTAATCGCCGATGGTACGATTTATGGCGGTATGCTGCCTAAAATTCGTTGTGCTTTGGATAGTGTGACGGCAGGCGTAAAATCTGCGCACATTGTTGATGGACGTGTACAGCACGCAGTGTTGTTGGAAGTCTTCACCGATGAAGGGGTGGGTACGCTCATTACGGCGTAAGGAGAATGATATGAAAACTTGGTTGCATATTGTTTCTGCGAGTTTATTGGCGGGATTTTTAGTAAGTTCGGTACAAGCAAAACAACCCACCATTGTCGCAGCTACACCAGTGGTGGTGCTGATGCCTTTTTTAACCGATAACCCCGATTTTTTCACCCTCACACCAGAGCAGCGACAAGCAGTCACTAAAATCGCGCAAGCGAGTGGTGCAAAGCGTGAAGCGATTGACCAGTCGGTATTAGATTTACGTGCGGAGTTGCGCGAGGAAATATTCAAGTTCAAGGCGGATACTAAGCTTATTAAGCAGTTAAGCGATGAGTTGGCAAAACAAGAGGCGGCGCGTGTGCAGTTGTCGGTTGAGTGTGCTAAGGGATTGCGTTCGACACTGACAGCAGAACAATGGAAGACGCTGACAGAGTTGGCTCTGCAATAAGTCGAGTTTGGTTATTGGGTGCGACACTATGTCGCATGGTGTTACTCAAGGTTTCGCATTATGATGGGAGTCAGTAGATAACATTTCCTCTGTTATTGAACACTCCTCAGTTTGAACCACTCACGATCGTGAGTGGTTTTTTTATGTTCTAAGGATTGGGTGTTAATGGAGTTTTGGTTAGAGCAGTTGGTGTTGCTCGTGGTTTCTCTAGTCGCTAATGCTTTTTCGGCATTAGCGGGTGGTGGCGCAGGTCTGTTACAGTTTCCAGCTTTATTGTGGCTAGGCTTGCCCTTTGCGGTTGCCTTGGCGACGCATAAAGTAGCCAGTGTTGCTTTAGGTATTGGTGCTACCTTACGTTACATGCAGTCGGGTGTCTTATCGTGGCGTTTAAGTTTGCTGATCCTAGCGGCTGGCTTGCCAGGTGTTTGGTTGGGCGCTATCAGCGTATTGGCTTTGCCAGAACAAGCACTGCTCGTTGCTTTGGGCGTGTTGACCATGGCAATGGGTTTATATTCGATGAAACAAGTCAATTTTGGACTAGAACAACGTCAGATACTGCGTAGCCCGCTACAAATGAGCTTAGGTGCAATGGTATTGGCTTTGATTGGTGTGTTAAATGGATCACTCACTTCGGGAACAGGTTTATTTGTTACTTTATGGCTGGTAAGATGGTATGGTTTGGATTATAAACAAGCCGTTGCCTACACACTGGTGTTGGTGGGATTTTTTTGGAATGGGTTAGGTGGACTGACCTTAGCTGTGGTCGGTGAGGTTCGTTGGGATTGGCTGCCAACCTTGCTCATCGCCTCGGTAGTGGGTGGTTATTTAGGTGCTCATTGGGCACTGCTCAAAGGCAATCTTTGGGTTAAGCGTGCTTTCGAGTGGGTGACCTTATTAACGGGGGTTAGTCTGTTAGTAAGGGCAGCGTTTTAACTTGCCATAGGTTAATTAATTTAGCACAACCTTGAGTTAGCATCGTCCAATCGGCTGGCAATACCAACTGAGCCAGTGCACAAGTTGGAAAGAGTTTGACTTCTTGTTGTAAGCGAGTGTCTTCGGTCAAGTAAGTTAACAAGGTTTCTAATCCAGGATTATGACCGACCAATAGCGTGCGTTTAGCAACGGGCGTTTGTGCCAATACCCTTAACAGTGTTTCAGCGCTGGATTCGTAAACGTCAAGAGACTCAATA
Organism: uncultured Francisella sp.; assembly: GCA_964646525.1. GTDB lineage: Bacteria > Pseudomonadota > Gammaproteobacteria > Thiomicrospirales > Thiomicrospiraceae. The sequence goes on from CAZYER010000031.1 coordinate 2,723, forward strand.
CAGTCAATATGATTATCGCTGTCGAAATGACCGCGTGCACGTCGAATGGTTTGTAAGGTGCGTTTAGCGGGAGAGGTGATGATTAAATCGGGATGGAGCTGTTGTTGTGCAATCCATTGCCCAATTTTATGGGCGTCTTCACGACCACGCTCACTGAGTGGGCGTTCAAAGTCAGCGAGCGTTGGATCACTATGATCCGACTTGGCATGGCGCAGAATCAGTAGTTCACGTAAGCCATTGTTGGCGCTCATCTACTTAGACTCCGTAAGCCTGACGATAAGCTTGCATAGCATCAACGTAATGACCGAGTGTTGGATGGCTTTCTAAGTGGCTAATGAGATGCGCCATGGTGACAATAGGAATAACCGGAATGCCAAAACGATCTTCTACTTCTTGTACGCTTGATTTTTCTCCCGTACCTTTTTCCATGCGGTCTAGGGCGATCACCACACCAGCTGGTGTTGCACCAGCTGCCTGAATAATTTCAATGGATTCACGAATCGCCGTGCCTGCTGTGATCACATCGTCAACAATTAAAATCTTGCCTGCTAAGGGTGTACCAACAATGCTACCTCCTTCACCATGTGCTTTGACTTCCTTGCGGTTAAAGCTGTAAGCTCTGTCTTGCTGATGGTGTTCCGATAACGCAATACTAGCCGCCGCTACGAGCGGAATGCCTTTGTAGGCTGGGCCAAATAGTACATCATAGTCGACACCACATTGAGCAATAGTGTGAGCATAAAACTGTCCCAGTTTAGCGAGACTGCTACCTGAGTTAAATAAGCCAGCGTTAAAGAAATAAGGGCTGGTACGACCAGACTTTAGTGTGAATTCACCGAAGCGTAATACATTGGTGCTGAGAATAAAGTCTATAAAATCATGTTGATAAGGATGCATAATAAACCAAAGAGTAAACGAACTATGCTATTTATACGGCATATTGCGCTAAAATGGAAGCCCAATGTCGGTTAAGGAGGGGGCGAATGAAGGATGGCGATAAGCCTTGTGTATTGGTGACGGGTGCCAGTCGTCGCTTAGGAGCAAACTTAGTGAGGCACTGGATTCAATCGGGTTATCAGGTATTAGCCAGTTATCGCCATGAGAGTGAGACGGTGAGCGAATTACGCCAGCTGGGTGCGCAGATGTTGTGTGCCGATGTCGCCACTGAAGCTGGTGTAACGGAACTCATTGAAGCTGTGCAAGCACTTACCCCTTCTTTAAGGGGTATCGTACATAATGCTTCCATCTGGCATTCTGATGCTGAGTTAACACAGTCACCAACGCTGCTCGATACAACTTATGCTTTGCATCTCTTTTCGCCTTACCGACTGAATCAAGCGCTGCTGCCGTTATTGCAAGCCCATTCTAGATTGAGTGATATTGTTTTTATCAGCGATGCCAGTTGTGATCAAGGTAAGGCAGATAAGGCGTTATACACTGCATCTAAAATCGCCATGGAAAGTTTAATGCGCTCTCAAGCAGTTGCTTTTGCACCTAAAGTTAAAGTGAATGCTGTTGCACCTGGCTTGTTGGCTTTTCATGAAACGGACGATGGAGATTATCGACAGAGACGTTTATCACAAACCTTATTGGGTGTTGAACCAGGATTTAAACCGGTTATCGACGCCATTGATTATTTGTTTGCCAGTCCTTACACCACAGGCTCGCGGCTGGTTGTTGATGGTGGGTCAAGTTTGTTGCGGAATTAAGGGAGTTCTGAATGAATAATGCGCTTCAACTCCAGTCCATTTACATTTTTCAGAGCATTCTTAATCTTTTGATGGCTTAAATGGCGTGATGAGTGGAAAAGGTGCTTGCACTTGACGACCGTCAGCTAAGTCAATCAGCAGTGTTAATTGCCATTGCATTTCATCAATGGTGCAGAAAGATAAAATAGACTTTCCTTGCCATTCATTGGTCGCAGTTTGTGTTAGGCTCACGCGATTGTAACCCATATACATGTTGCTACCATTAATATCTAGCTGAACCTTTATCGCATCAACGCCTTGAATGTCGGCTGTGACATTGAGTGCTTTAGCAATGGGAATCGGTTGTGGGCTGATCGTTAACCTCACGCTGATTCCATCCTGCTCAATCACACAATCCCCCGTATGGAGTTGACAGTGACTTGGCATGGTTAGAATTCGGGTGTTGATTTGTGCTGTGGGTTGAATCCAGTACCAAGTCAAAGCGCTGATCAGAATTGCGGAGAAGGGAATAACAAAGAGTAACCATTTTTTCATAGCTGTTTACCGATAGTAAAAGGCTGACACTGAGGACAATAATAACTGGAACGCTGAGCAATAGCTAACTTTTCAATGGGGGTGCCACAACAATGGCAAGGTTGTTGGGCACGTCCATAAACATTCAGTGTTTGAGCAAAATAGCCAGGTTGTCCATCAGGGTTCACGAAGTCTCTCAGTGTACTTCCCCCTTGCTCAATCGCTCGGCTCAGCGTTGCTTGAATGTGTTCGTGCAGTTGATTAATGTGGTGAGAAGTTAATTGATGACTGGGTGTGAGCGGGTGGATGCCCGCCAAAAAGAGCGATTCACAGGCGTAAATGTTGCCAATTCCCACAATAATTTCGTTATTCATTAGGCTGGTTTTGATCGGCGATTTACGGTTGGCCAATTGAGACTCAAAATAATGCGTGCTGAAGGCTCCACTCAAAGGTTCAGGACCTAATTTATCTATCAGGGGATGAGTAATAAGACTGTCGGTCACAATGAGAAAGCCAAAGCGACGAGGATCATGATAGCGTAGCCATACCGAGCCAAATGCTAGCTGCCAATGATCGTGTTTACGCCACTCAGTTTCAGTTGAAACAATGCGTAAGCTGCCCGACATGCCTAGGTGAATAATGAGGGTTGATGTATTGAATTTGAGTAACAAATATTTAGCACGTCGCTCAACCGATAATAAGGCTTGTCCGATGAGGCTGTTGACCTGTGCGACAGGAATGGGATAACGCAATTTGGCTTGGCGTATAATGGCGTGCGTTAATATCTGCTGGTCAATATGCGGTGCAATGCCGCGTCGTGTGGTTTCAACTTCAGGTAATTCAGGCATAGCAGGGTATCACAATTAAGAATTGGTTAATTGATATTATGTTAGCACATTGAAAAATTGCCCATAAACAAAAAGCCCGAACAAGTCGGGCTTTTGCAGAAGAAGGCAAATAATTATTTAATTTTTGCTTCTTTAAACAGAACGTGTTTACGCGCTTTAGGATCGAACTTCATCATTTCGAGCTTTTCAGGCGTTGTACGTTTGTTTTTAGTCGTAGTGTAGAAGAAACCTGTTTCAGCAGTAGAAACCAATTTAATCTTTTCGCGGATTGACTTAGCCATTATCTAACTCCTTAGATGTTTTCGCCGTTAGCGCGTAGAGCACCAACTACAGCTTCGATACCCAATTTGTCGATAGTACGCAAGCCATTTGCTGAAATACGTAAACGAACAAAACGTTGTTCTGACTCTAACCAAAAACGTTTGTTATGCAGGTTAGGCAAAAAACGACGCTTAGTTTTGATGTTAGAGTGAGACACTTTGTTCCCAGTTACTGTGCCTTTGCCAGTAATTTGACATACACGTGCCATGATGAATTCCTTATCGTCTAAAATGACAAAGCTGGAATTATAGCCAGTTATCTTTTTCTTTGTCAATAGCTGTTTGTTAAACAGTCCGAGTAGATTGCTGAGTGTTTGTGTGCGCGAACTCATTTAATGGTTGATTAGAGAAGTCTTGTAAGGTTTAAGGTTGACGCTAGGTAGGTGGATAGATAGCGATGTCTGAAAAATAAAAAGCGAAGCGTGCTACTCGGCTTTTCCTGGATGATGTTGTTTTTGTATGTGGTGTGCTTGGCTACTAATAGATGTAGGTTAAGTAGAGGTGATTGGAGGCAAGATTAAACTTACGCGAAATCAATTAAAAAACGAAAAACCCTACTGGTGTTCACACTTTGTCTGCGTTATAGTGGTCTTGATCCAATGACAGTAGCGCAACAAGCAATGCTTCGAGTGTAAATTATAGACAGTCATCTATGGTTTATATTTGAAATATTGATTTTTATTTATTGTGAAAACTGCGTTATAGTTAGCGGGTAAAGATCGGCAACGGTCTCAATTTGATTGAGTTTTTTTAACCTTAATTAAGGAGCCATCCATGGCTGCAAAGAAGTATAACGCTGGTGTTAAAGAATACCGCCATACCTATTGGACTCCAGAGTACACTCCTCTGGACACCGACTTGTTGGCATGTTTCAAAATCGTTCCTCAACCAGGTGTTGACCGCGAAGAAGCGGCAGCAGCAGTTGCGGCAGAGTCTTCAACAGGTACTTGGACTACAGTTTGGACTGACCTGTTAACTGACATGGACTACTACAAAGGACGTTCTTACCGTATTGAAGACGTTCCAGGTGACGATACAGCATTCTATGCGTTCATCGCTTACCCAATCGACTTGTTCGAATCAGGTTCAATAGTAAACGTATTCACTTCTTTAGTTGGTAACGTGTTCGGTTTCAAAGCTGTACGTTCACTACGTTTAGAAGACGTTCGTTTCCCAATCGCTTTCGTTAAAACTTGTGGTGGTCCTCCTGTTGGTATCCAAGTTGAGCGTGACATGCTGAACAAATATGGTCGTCCATTGTTGGGTTGTACTATTAAGCCTAAATTAGGTCTGTCTGCTAAAAACTACGGTCGTGCTGTTTATGAGTGCTTGCGTGGTGGTCTAGACTTCACTAAAGACGACGAAAACGTTAACAGCCAACCATTCATGAACTGGAAGCACCGTTTTGACTTCGTTATGGAAGCGATTAATAAAGCTGAAGCTGAAACTGGCGAGCGTAAAGGTCACTACCTAAACGTTACGGCTCCATGTTCTGAAGAAATGATGCGTCGTGCTGAATATGCTAAAGAAATTGGCGCGCCGATCATCATGCATGACTACATCACTGGTGGTTTCTCTGCTAACACTGCGTTGGCTAATTTCTGTCGTGAAAACGGCATCTTGTTACACATCCACCGTGCAATGCATGCGGTTCTTGACCGTAACCCACACCACGGTATCCACTTCCGGGTATTGACTAAGATCTTACGTTTGTCAGGTGGTGACCAACTACATACAGGTACTGTAGTAGGTAAGTTGGAAGGTGATCGTGCGGCTACTTTAGGTTGGATCGACTTGTTACGTGAGTCTTACATTCCTGAAGATCGTTCACGTGGTCTGTTCTTCGACCAAGACTGGGGTTCAATGCCTGGCGCGTTTGCTGTTGCTTCTGGTGGTATTCACGTATGGCACATGCCAGCGTTGGTTAACATCTTCGGTGACGACTCAGTTCTTCAGTTCGGTGGTGGTACATTGGGTCACCCATGGGGTAACGCTGCTGGTGCGGCGGCTAACCGTGTGGCGTTGGAAGCTTGTATTCAAGCTCGTAACGAAGGTCGTGAAGTTGAGAAAGAAGGTAAGGACGTTCTTACTGGCGCAGCGAAACACAGCCCAGAATTACGTATCGCAATGGAAACTTGGAAAGAAATCAAGTTTGAATTCGATACCGTTGACAAACTTGACGTTGTTAACCGTTAATTGCGTTACTAGCAAGAGGAATTTTTAATGGACATTCAAGCTTATAAAACAACGACCAAGTTGGAAACTTTTTCTTACTTGCCAGAAATGACCACTGAACAAGTCAAAAAGCAAATTGCTTACATGATTCGACAAGGTTGGAACCCTGGTGTTGAACATACTGAAATCGACAACATGATGGGCGCTTACTGGTACATGTGGAAACTGCCAATGTTTGGTGAGCAATCAATCGACGCAGTTATGGCAGAACTAGAGTCTTGCCGTCGTGAGAATCCTGATCACCTGATCCGTGTTGTTGGTTACGACAACTATGCTCAGTGTCAAGGTTTGGCGTTCGTGGTTTACCGCGGTCGTTAATTCCGACGGGTTCGGTGGGCTGGTGTTAACGCATCAGCTTAACTGAATTTCTGCTATTACTTATAGAGTGATTATCCTTATGAATAGCGATATGAGCAGATCTAGCGGTAAAGCCATTGCCCAGATGCGTCGTGCGATGCTCTCGCAAACTGGAAAATCAGCCACTAATGTATCTTCGGCGTCGTTAAGACAAGCTGCAGCGGCACACAAGCCAGCTCAAACGAGTATTGCATCTGAGTCTTCAACGTCAAGCTACGAAGCGACCAGCCAAAACGAAACCATGAGTGTTCGTGAAGTGAATCGTTTACGCCGTCAGGCGATGAGTGTTGCTGGTAAAAAAGCTGCGAGCACAGTTACTCAAACAGTAACGCGTACTGCAAGTGAGCGTGTCTTTTCAGCCGCTGAAACTACTGGTAGTTCGAACGATGTTTCAAACGCAATGACGATGCACGTTATTTCGTCTGAAAATCAATATCAATCTTTACCTGTCGCTCCGACTGGTCGTTCTATTGCGATGGCTCGCCGTCAAGCAATGGCTACTAGCGGTAAAACGGGTCAACAAAAGGTTGCGCAGGCCGCAAAAATTGCTATGTCAAACCCGAACCAAGACTTTGCTGCTGTATTGGAGCAGGGACTCACTGGTCGTCAGTTGGCCATGCACCGTCGTGCAATGTTAGCTTCTCAAGGTGCTGACAAAACACATAAGAGCGGTGGTGTTCGCCCAACTGGTAAAGTGCGCCCAAAGAGGTTACCCACCAAGGTTGAATTCACGCAGACATTGAGTGGGCAAACGGTTTCTGGTAGCACAGTTGATACCAATAAGTCGAGCGTGACGGGCATTGAACGTGGCGAATGCCGCTCGGTGACAGGCACAGAATATCTGAGCAATGATCACTTTGCGAGTGTTTGCGGCTCCAAGCCTCAAGCTAACCCATCCAAAGTTTCTAGCATGACCACCCTGTCTAACAAGACAGTAACTGGTGTAGACGCTTCAGTTTCCTCCAAGGTTACTGGTGCTGAATCTGGTGCTTGCCGTGCCATTACTGGCAGTGAGTACTGGGGTGCAGAACATTATAAAACTCAAAGCTGTAACACAACACCAGCTGCTCGTCCCGCTAAAGTTAGCGAGTTGAATAGTTGTAGTGCAAAACAAGTGGTTACAGGTACCGATGTAGCACAGGGTTCACGTGTTACTGGCGGTGATTCAGGTATGAGCCGTTCGATTACGGGCTCATGTTACATGGATCAACGTCAGGCAGCAAAAGTACCACCAAGCAAAGTAGAGCAATCTCACACAGCTCGTGGTTCAAGTGTAACTGGCTCATTAGCAACGCGTTCGTCAACCATGACTGGCGGTGAAGCAGGCGCTTGCCGTGCGGTTACTGGTAGTGAGTATTTGACGAGCGAAGACTTCAGTGCTTGTGGTGTCAACAAATTTGTTGGCAACGCAGACAAGGTTGTTGCTGGTAGCAGTGCGAAAGGTATGACCGTCACTGGGCAATTGCTCGATGACACAGCAGGCCGCGTCACTGGTAATGAAATTCGCAAGAATGAACGTGTAACGGGTAACCAATACCACGATCGTCAACTGGCGAGCTTCAGTGCCCGTAATGGGTCTTCTATCAAGCGATTGAATGCGAGCTTGATTAAAGGTGTGGATGCACAGCAGGAGTCTTCTGGCTTCCCAAAGGCTGAAGGTGATGGACAGAGCAGCATGCTGTCTGTCACCGGTCATTCATATGCTGGAAATCAAGCTGTAACAGGAAATCGCAAGGGCCTGTGCCAAGTACTGACAGGCGATGCGCCAGAAGTAACCGATTTAATGACAGCTTACTGTCAGACGAATCCGTTGCCAGTGGTGAGTAGCAAGCCAGTATCTGGTGACCTGCCATTGAATAATCAACGTATGACAGGCAACGATCGCGGTATTTGCGATGGTGGCATTGTTACCGGTGGTTATCAGGCAGATACCCTAGTCGATTGTGCACGCCCGAGTGTGCAATCTGAGCAAAGAGCGATGCCGTATGCATCTTTAGAGCGCAATAACCTATTAACGGGTAATGCATCTTGGGATGATGGTATCGTAACGGGAACACGAGGCTTCGATCGCCGCTCTGCTCCAGTTCGACAATTTATGAATGTTTCCATGGCGCAAACCATGAAACAAGTCAAAACGGTCGCGCAACCTGCGAAGGTGCAAGCAGAGCAGATGCAAGCAGCACCAGTGCAAATGGTTCAACCAGCAGTGGCTGAACAAGTTGTGAATCAAGTAGCGCCTGCGGTATTACCTCGACTTACTGGTGACGGTAGTCAACAAGGGGTAAAAGTGTCAGGGGATGCTTGGGCTAATTCTCGTCACGTTACGGGTACGGAAGGTTTTTCAAGCCGAGGTCGTAACCTAACGGAGCGTGGACAGCACAACAACTGGGTTGTAGGAGCTTCGGTGTACAAGGATGTACCAAAGCAAGAAGAGCGTCAATCTTCAGTGAAGATTACGGGCTCTTCGGGCAATGGTATTAGTAAAGGCGCGGCAATCACCTATTCAGGTGGTGCGAGAGGCTAATGGAGCAACATCATGCGTATTATGCAAGTTGAAAAAACATTAGTTTCCACCAATCGTATTGCAGAGTTTGGACACAAGCCGCTATTAGTGGTGCGTGAAAAAAGCGGCGCACGTAGTGTGGCTGTGGATTCGATTGGTTGTATGCCAGGTGATTGGGTAATTTGTGTGGGTTCTGGTGCGGCGCGTGAAGCGGCAGGTGCTAAGGACTTTCCAAGTGACCTAACCATTGTGGGCATTATTGACCACTGGGAGGAGTAATGGAGATCATGCGAGTTGTCTCTGATTTGGTGTGTACACGACGTACACCTGGATTGAATGGCACTTCTTTGCGTGTTCTTAAAGACCTCAAAGGTAAGGTGTTTGTGGCTACCGATCCCGTTGGTGTTGCTGAAGGTGACTGGGTATTTACCGCATCTGGCAGTGCAGCAAGGCTTGTGATGAATGACAGAAAGACCTTCACAGACTTATCGATAGGCGGAATTATCGATTATTGGGAAAGCTGATCTCATCAGTGACGGTTGGTAGAAATTTCTGCCTTTTTAATGGACTCTCAGATTAGAAATAGTCTGAATTGAAAATACTCGGTTAATTCCTGCTTAGGTTTGAGTTAACAAGGTATTGTGTAAACTTTCGTTTATTATTTTTTGCTAAGGAGCTAACAAATGGCTGAGCGTATGGGTATTGCATTAGGCATGATTGAAACTCGTGGTTTGGTACCAGCAATTGAAGCGGCAGACGCGATGACTAAAGCGGCTGAAGTTCGTTTGATCGGTCGTCAATTCGTGGGTGGTGGTTATGTAACTGTTTTGGTACGTGGTGAAACTGGTGCGGTTAACGCAGCGGTTCGCGCTGGTGCTGATGCTTGTGAACGTGTTGGTGACGGTTTAGTTGCTGCTCACATTATCGCTCGTGTTCACAGCGAAGTTGAAAAAATTCTACCTACTGACGCTTAATTGTTAAGGAGACAAGTATGTCTACAATTAACGGTGTTGCGCTAGGCATGATCGAAACGCGTGGTCTTGTACCAGCAATCGAAGCTGCCGATGCAATGACTAAAGCTGCTGAAGTCCGTTTAATCGGTCGTCAGTTCGTGGGTGGTGGCTATGTTACTGTGTTAGTACGTGGTGAAACTGGTGCGGTTAACGCAGCAGTACGCGCTGGTGCTGATGCTTGTGAACGCGTTGGTGACGGCTTAGTTGCTGCTCACA
>CAZYER010000031.1:12536-17465 GCA_964646525.1 uncultured Francisella sp.
CGCGCTGGTGCTGATGCTTGTGAACGCGTTGGTGACGGCTTAGTTGCTGCTCACATTATCGCTCGTGTTCACAACGAAGTAGAGAAGATTCTTCCTACAGGTGCAACATCAGGCGCTGCGAGCGGTCTTGACGGTGACGTAACGACGACTCAAAGCTAATGCTTGTGCTTGAAGCGATGGTTTCGACCATCGCTTCTGGTTTTAAGAATTCAGCCACTCTTTTTTGGGATAAGTAATGACTTGTAAGATTAATGAGCCTTGGGCACAAAAATGGGATTTTCGTGAGAGTCCTTGTCAAATGACGCGAAAATTCCATTTTTCTGCCTATCGTGAAACCACTGGTTTCTTAGATTACCTCAATGAGCTAATCAAAACGTTAGAGGTGCATCCGCACAATATTAATTTCGGTACTACCTATGCCACCATCACTATTGAAGGTGAGGGTAATGGTTTAGATGATCGTTTTATTCAAATGGCGCGTCAATTAAGTGAGCGTGTCGATGGGCTTGAGGCATAAACCATGATGCAAGTTGTCGCATTGGTCAACCGTAAAGGCGGTGTGGGTAAAACCACATTGGCTGTAAGTCTTGCCTCGGCACTATCGCGTCAGTCGAAAGTGTTGGTATTGGATGCGGATCCACAGGCATCTGTATTGCAGTGGGCTGATCAATGTAATGGTTTTGCTTTCGACGTTCAGTCATTTGATTTAGCGCAAGAGCGTATTCCATCAAGTGGATATGATTATGTCATCATCGACTTTCCGCCTGGCTTTACTGATGAAGAGTTCGATCGTCATCTTACTCAATTAACGCAGATTTTGGTACCAGTGAATGCATCGCCCTTAGACTTATGGGCAACGGTTTCTTTTGCTTCTTTGCTTGATGCATCGGCGAAAGATCAGGGCATGTCGGTGCGTAGTTTTTTGGTGTTCAATCAAATTGAACGCGATAATCGTTTTGCTTCATCGGCTATCGGTGCAGCGCGCGGTTTAGGAATTCGGGTTGCCAAAACCATTGTTGGCAAACGTGCGGTGTATCGTAATGCTGCGTTAGAAGGCAAAGCGATTCATCAAATGGGTGGTCGTGCCAAGCAGGCCATTGAAGATGTAGATGAATTGATTAACGAGGTTTTTGGTCATGTCAACGCTTGAAGATAAATTGGCAGCTGGGATAGCACAAGTAAAAAATACCAGTCGTACTCGTAAAACACCTGCTAAGTCAGCGTCAGCTGGTAGTATTCCAGCGGCATTAAGTGCTGATGATAACCTACCAGCTGCATCTACGACTGCCAAAGCAGCACCTGCTAAAACGGTGGCACCGACTGCCGCGCCAACGCCAGCTCCTACGGTGGCAGTAAAGCCAGCGGTCACTGAAGCACCTAAGCGCGTTTATTTAGCCGATGAGCGCGTTTGGCCTGATTAAGTTTCGTATTTGTATTTGTATTTGAATTGTTTAGCTGACCCGACTTAATAGAATGTTTCTTAAGGAATATTATGCGTCCTACTAACCCTAAAATGCGCACAGCATCGGTCAAGCAACCTGCTTACCGTCCAGCTTCGGTGCAATCTTCTTCTAGTCCTATTAATGAAAGTGTATCTACCATGAGTTCTAATGATCCTTTAGCGCAGTATTACGTTAAAAACCAACCTTACTATATGCCTGTTGCGGATGAAGTTGAGTTATTTGAATCAGCTTATTCAGTGCGTATGCCGATGATGCTCAAAGGTCCAACGGGTTGTGGTAAAACACGTTTCGTTGAGTATATGGCGTGGAAATTGGGTCGCCCGTTAATTACCGTTGCTTGTAACGAAGATATGACGGCTTCTGATTTAGTTGGTCGTTTCTTATTGGATGCAAACGGTACCCGTTGGCAAGATGGTCCTTTAGCTATTGCTGCACGTCATGGTGCCATTTGCTACTTGGACGAGGTTGTTGAAGCACGTCAGGATACCACGGTTATCATTCACCCATTAACCGATTCTCGTCGCGTATTGCCATTAGAGAAAAAAGGCGAGTTGATTGAATGTCATCCTGATTTCTTCATCGTCATTTCTTACAACCCTGGTTATCAAAGCCTGATGAAAGACTTGAAACAATCAACTAAGCAACGTTTCGGTGGTCTTGATTTTAACTATCCAGATATTGAAGTAGAATCGCAAATTGTTTCACACGAAGGCAAGGTTGATAATGAAACGGCGCGTAAACTCGTTCATATTGGTGAACGTGCGCGTAACCTCAAAGGTCATGGTTTGGATGAAGGTATTTCGACGCGTATGTTGATTTACGCAGCGTCATTGATTTCTGCAGGTGTTGATCCTGTTAATGCCTGTCGTGTTGCTTTGGTTCGTCCGATTACCGATGATGTTGACATGCGTGATGCACTTGATTCTGCGGTATTGGCTTATTTCTAATACGGCCGTACATGGTGTTAGTTGTTAGCCGCTAACACCATGCACTTTATACCCTTGTTTGTGTTCGGTGCTATTTAGCACCTTTTTTATCCAAAACAAGGGTTATTCCCGATTTTAGAAAAATGAATAAGTTCATTTTTCAGACGTTCTCGAAGGTTGCTATGGCGATTAATATTGAAGAGTATCAAGAAGTTCTCGATGAATTTCCTGAAGACGCAGTAGAGCTACTGAAGACATCTTGGGTTGAAGCAACAAAGACCTTTTCACCAAGTGGGTTAGAAACCTATTTAACGGGTGCTTTGGCTATCAAGAGTATGGCTCGAAGTTCAGAAATTGTACTGACCTTCTTGCAGAGTGCCCCCAGTATTGCTAAGGATGTGGGTGAGCATGCTGTTTCAGAAATGGTTGATGCTGTTTTGGGTTTTGCTTCAAAAACTTCTGCTAACGTGCTGGACTTAATGATCGCTACAGCTCCAGTCGCAGCGAAGCGCTTAGGCGATGCGCACTTGTTCGAAGGCTATTTGATGGTGTTAACACACCTGTTGAATCAAGCGCCTCGTGGTGTGCGTCCTATGTTGGAAAACCTTGATGATCTGTTGTCTAACCTTACCTTGGGTGGCTTGCGTCGTTGGATTACGTGGGGTGCGCACGCTTATCGTTTAGATTACGAAGAACAACAAAAGTATTTTGCTCTGAAGTCTGACATTTCTAAGAAAATGTTACAGCAAGAGCGCAAAGGTGTACTCTTTACGCACGTTCAGCGTCGTTTAAATATTTATTTGCGCGCTTTGTGGGGTCGTGATTTTTTTATGCGCCCAACTTCGGGTGACTATGAGAACCGTGAAGGAACCCGCCCCTATATCGAAGACTTCATGATTCACATTCCTGATGCGCATGATGATTATCGTGGCTTCGATGGCACTGATGAAGTGATTGCATCAGGGTTGGATATTTATCGTGCATCGGTTGCTCACGCGGCTGCGCATTTGGTTTATTCGAATGGTCACGTTAATCCAGAGAATCTTAGCTTATTGAGCATGACTATTTCGGGCATCATTGAGGATGCGAAAGTGGAACGCTTAGCGATTGAGGAATTCCCCAATCTTAAAGCGCTATGGTTAAAGTTTCATGCTGATTTGCGTGATGCACCAGAAGTTACCGAGAATGTATTGATGCGTTTATCGCGTGCATTATTGGATGATGATTATCAAGATGATCATCCATTTGTGCAGTTGGGGCGCCAGATGTTCTTTGATCATCCGGATATGAGCAGTGCTAATTTTGCGCGCGAAGTGGGTGTGCCTTTAACGAAAGAATTAGACCGCTTTGACATGACGGAATTTAGCCCGAAGATGTTAACGCGCCAGCCCGTTTATCGTGATGATAATCGCTTCATGTGGTGGAGTGATGCTTACGATGAAGAAGCGGCGTTAAACGCCAGCTGGGAAAGCCAGCAACAAGTGCGTAAAAAAGTGTCGTTAATGGAGTTCATTAACGAGGTTGAGGTTGAAACGGCAGGTGATGATGCTCAGGAAGTCTGGGTGTTGCCAACGGAACTTTATCCTTATGAGGATATGGGCGTTTCTTATAACGAGTCTGAAGGTAAAGAACAGCCTCTTGATCCGGTACATTACCACGAGTGGGATTACCAAATTCAACTCGAGCGTCCGATGTGGGCAACGGTACTAGAACGTCGCGCTAAGATGGGCGATTTGGAAATCATTCAGGCGTTACGCGATCAGCACAAACCGATCATTTCGCGTCTTAAGTTTTTGATTGAGTCGATGGTGCCGCAAGGGTTAGTACGCGTTCGTCGTCAAGAAACGGGCGATGATTTAGACCTCAATGCAGCCGTTCAATCTATGGTAGATATGCGCATGGGCATGCCACCGAACGAGAAAGTGATGATGCGCTATATTCGTAAAGTGCGTGATCTTAGTGTGTTAGTATTACTCGATTTATCGGCTTCTACCAATGACCAAGTACGTAATCAAGATTATACCGTGTTGGATTTAGCCCGTTCAGCAACGGTGATGTTGTCAGAAGCGCTCGATAAAATTGGTGACCCCTTTGCGGTTCATGGTTTCTGTTCGAATGGTCGTCATGATGTGCATTACTATCGTTTCAAAGATTTTGGTGAGAAATTTAGCGATGAATCTCGTGCAAGATTGGCGAGCATGAAAGGGGACTACTCAACGCGTATGGGCGCGGCCTTGCGTCATGCGGGTGCGCACATGAAGCAACAATCTCAATCGAAAAAATTGGTGTTGTTAATTACTGATGGTGAGCCGGCTGATAATGATGTTCGCGATCCACAATATTTGCGTTTTGATGCCAAACGTGCGGTGGAAGAGTTGAACCGTGATGGTGTCATCACTTATTGCTTGAGCTTAGATCCTCATGCTGATCATTATGTATCGCGTATTTTTGGTGCGAAAAACTTTACCGTGATTGATAAAGTTGAACGCTTGCCCGAAAAACTACCGATGCTTTATATGTCATTGACCAGCTAGTCTAGG
>CAZYER010000032.1:0-16881 GCA_964646525.1 uncultured Francisella sp.
ACGCCAAACTCGATAAAGCAGTCGATGCTGCCTACGGCTACAAAGGCGCGAATAATGATGGCGAACGAGTAGCCTTTTTGTTCAGTTTGTATCAGCAAATAACCAGTTTGTTAGGGGTGGAGAAGGGGAAGAAAGTGAGTAAGCGAGTGAAAACCGTTAAATAGGTTACAATAGCTTCATTATATTCAATCCACTTTCAGGAGTCACCCATGCCTTTACTCGATAGCTTTACCGTTGATCATACCATTATGAATGCGCCAGCCGTTCGCCTAGCTAAGTCCATGACCAGCCCGCATGGTGATGCCATTACGGTGTATGACCTACGCTTTTGCCGTCCCAATATCGACATTTTGTCAGAATGTGGCATTCACACACTAGAGCACTTGTTTGCTGGCTTTATGCGTGATCATCTGAATGGTAATGGCGTCGAAATTATCGACATTTCACCCATGGGTTGTCGTACTGGCTTTTATATGAGCTTGATTGGACGTCCTGATGAAGCGACTGTTGGCAAGGCTTGGACTGCTGCCATGCAGGATGTACTCAAAGTTGAGCGTATGGAAGACATTCCTGAGCTTAATATTTATCAATGCGGCACTTGCACCATGCATTCATTGGAAGATGCGCAGAAAATTGCTCAAGGCATTCTCGATGCTGGTATCGGAGTTAATCGTAACGAAGACTTGAAACTGTCTGAAGAAAAATTGAAAGCATTGGGTAACTAAGCATGATTGGTATCATTGGTGCAATGGCCGAAGAAGTCGAGGCCTTTAAAGCCGCTATGACCGACAGCAAAACCCAGAAAATTGCAGATGTTGAGTTTTATGTTGGTTTTATCAATCACGTCAAGGTGGTGTTAGCTCAGTCGGGCATTGGCAAAGTGAATGCCGCCTTAACCACTAGCCTGCTCTGCCATCAATTTAAGCCTAGCGCCATTATCAATACCGGTTCTGCTGGCGGCTTTAATGGGGCGCAAGAGGTAGGCGATATTATCGTTTCGGTTGATGTCGTCCACCACGATGTGGACGTGACTGCCTTTGGCTATGCATTAGGTCAAGTACCGGGAATGCCTAGCAGCTTCGCAGCAGCGCAAGCTTTGGTCGATATTGCTCACAACGCATTAGCCAAGTTGGAGCTGAAGGCGCATCCTGGTCAAGTTGCATCAGGTGATAAGTTTATGACCCATCATGATCATATTCGTGTTGTGCGTGAAGGTTTCCCGAACCTAGATGCGGTCGAAATGGAAGCAGCAGCCATCGCTCAAGTTTGTCATCGTTTTGAAGTGCCTTTTGTTGTCGTGCGTGCTTTGTCCGATATTGCTGGCAAAGAATCACCGATGAGTTTTGAGCAATTCTTGCCGGTAGCCGCTGCCAATGCGGCAAAACTGATTGTCGAAATGTTGCCACAAGTGGCACTACAATTTCCTAGCCATCATTAAAAGACCACAGGTTAGTGTGTTGCGAGAGCCAATAAACGCTCTCGCGCTTCTTCATAACCGCTCAAGGGCGGATTAAAAGGCACGACTAATCGCTCTTCACCATGCATGGTGTAAGCAACGACTCGCACACCATCCGCATCAATGCCAACCATTTGTGCTTTTAACGCATCTTTTTGATCTCCCCGCTTTTTTACCAAAGACAACAAGGCTTCTGCTTGCGCTTCATTCATATAATCGCATAAAGGCGTCTGTACTTCTTTTGGCCATTTAGACATTTTTTACTCATCCAATTCACAATAAAAACCAGTTTTGGCACACCGATTGCTTAAATCTTGGCAAGACTAACGCAAGGGGCGAAACATCATGGAACAACTACACACTCAACCAGCACCATTACTGAACAAATATGTATATAACCGCCAACTTGAAAGCGAGTTAAGCGAAAACCCGCATAGTTATATTTTACTATTGCTACAGCGCACGGTAGAGAAAGGCATTACCGCAAAAGATTGCCACGAATGTGGTGACTTAGTCGCCAAGGGCTTTCATTTGGGTCGAATGACTACCTTAGTCGATGCGCTACGCGATCGCCTAGTGTTTAAAGATCAAAACATCATTGCTTACAACTTTGCCGAGCTTTACGAATATGTTGATTTTAGCATTCAACAAGCCGTTCATGAAGCCGGTACGGAATATTTAGAGAGCGCCATCCTTATTATGAACGAACTCAAACAAGCATGGGAAGAAGCGATGCACCTATCGGGCAACACAACTACCCCACTGCAATGATACTAAAGGGCACCTCTAAAAACCTATAGGGTTAGGGGTCTGGGGGAAGGGTTGCATTTTAGTTGCATGTAACTACTTGATTAGTACCCTTCCACCAGCCAAAAAACAAACTAGGGACTCTAAAAAATAAGCGAAGCGAGGTTTTTAGAGTTTTACCAAAACCACGATGCCCTAGCCAGCATCATGGGAAGTCTGCATCATCGAAGTGCTTTACTTAACGTTGCCGTCAGACTTCAAACCGATCTCCTCCCATTGCCGGTTGGTCTTTGTACCTCCGGCTTTTTTATTTTCTTAACTCAGCACTGCTTTAAAGCCACGTGGATAATAAACTATTCAAATAACGATAACCCATGTCAGTGGTCGTTAAACGTCCCGACCGCCAATCGAGTACTAATCCCTGTACTTGCTGTTGTTGCCATATCGGCGCTAATACATCTAGCGATAAACCCGTTCGCTGCTGCCAACAAGATAGCTCAACCCCTTCACGCAAGCGTAGGGCATTCATCAGAAATTCAAAAGGCAATGAGGCAGACTCAATTTCACGAATCAATGCCCCCTTTTCGGCGTTAACCTCTTCAACATAACGCTGCGGACTTTTGGCCTGCTCACGTCGCTGAATACGCCCATCGGCAAAACTGACCTTACCATGTGCGCCAGCACCCATACCGATATAGTCACCAAACTGCCAATAGTTCACATTATGCACACTGACTTTGTCTTGGCTTGCGCTCCATGCCGACACTTCATAACGGCTAAAGCCGGCCGCCAATAAACGCTGTTGTGATAAGGCTTGCAGGCTATCTGCCGTGTCTTCATCAGGCAAGTCTTTGGGCGGTCGAGCAAAAAAAGGCGTATTGGGTTCAAGCGTTAATTGATAATGCGATAAATGCTCTGGTTGAAAATTCAAGGCTGTTTCAATATCCGCTAAAGCGGTTTGCTCCGTTTGTCCTGGCAAACCCACCATTAAATCGAGGTTAATATTGTCAAATCCCAAACGACGTGCCAGCTCAATCGCCTGTCGTGCTTGCTCACCATCATGAATGCGACCTATCTTTTTCAACAACTCAGAGTCAAAACTTTGCACTCCCAACGACAAGCGATTGACCCCAGCTGCTCGATAACCAGCAAAGTGTGCCGAATCGACCGTTCCTGGATTGGCTTCTAAGGTGATTTCACAATCGACTGCTAATCCTGCTGTGCGATCAATCGTTTCAATGACTGAGGCAATGATCTCAGGCGGCGCTAAGGAGGGAGTGCCGCCACCAAAAAAGATGCTACGAATGACACGTCCCTGAACCAAAGGCAACTGCTGTTGCCAATCTGCTAACAAGGCTTGCGCGTAAGCACGCTGATCATCGGCGCGTTTGACATGCGAATTAAAGTCACAATAAGGACATTTCTGCACACACCAAGGCCAATGCACATAAACGGATAACGGAATATCCGCCACCACCAGCGTTGGCATCACGACAATTGAGCCAATAAGCTCGCCATCGCCAAGCCACGATGGCTGATGCGTTGTTTGACTTCTGTGGGTAATTGAGCACTGGCACAACCATGAGTCGGTACCCAAAAGAGTGGATCATAGCCAAAACCACCCTCACCCACTGCTTGGTGCAAAATACGACCATGCCATACGCCTTGCGCAATAATTGGCAATGGGTCTTGTGCATGACGCAAAAAAACGATGACGCTGACAAAATAGGCATCACGTTGCTCATCCACCAAGTCGTGCATCACCGATAAAAGCTTAGCATTATTCTCTGCATCACTAGCCGCCTCACTGGCAAAGCGTGCCGAATAGATGCCAGGCGATCCTTGTAACGCTGGCACGACTAAACCCGAGTCGTCGGCAATGGCTGGCAAGCCAGTTTGCTCACTCGCTGCCCTAGCTTTAATCAGCGCATTTTCCACAAAGGTTAATCCATCTTCTGCCGGTTGAATCACATCCAGCTCACTTTGCAAACTGATTTTCCAGCCTTTAGGCGCTAAGAGTTCGGTTAATTCTTTCGCTTTTTTCGCATTACCTGAAGCTAACACACACTTCATGAATGGCTCTCCTTGGCCAATACTTGACGCTGTAACACAAAGAGCTCATTAATACCTTGCTGAGCTAAGGCTAACATGGCTTGCAATTCATTAAGCGTATAAGGTTCATCTTCGGCGGTTCCCTGCACTTCGATAAAACGACCATCATTGACCATGACCACATTCATATCTGTTTGTGCGCTCGAATCTTCGGCATAGTCTAAATCGAGCACAGCCTGATGATTAACGATGCCAACCGAGACAGACCCTACTTGATGCACAATAGGATTGGTCAATAAAGCACCCGATGTTATCAGCGATTGTATTGCTAAAGATAAGGCGACAAAACCACCAGTAATGGCCGCAGTGCGCGTACCCCCATCGGCCTGAATGACGTCACAGTCAATGGTAATGGTGCGCTCACCTAATTGCGTTAAGTCCACCGCAGCACGCAAGGAACGCCCAATTAAGCGTTGAATTTCTTGCGTACGCCCCTGTTGTTTACCTCGTGCTGCTTCACGATCCATTCGTGTTGATGTCGAGCGTGGCAACATACCATACTCCGCTGTGACCCAACCCTGACCTTTACCACGTAAAAAAGGGGGAACTTTCTCTTCCACTGAGGCCGTACAGATCACTTTTGTATTGCCGAAGCAAATCAATACCGATCCTTCAGCGTGCATGGTAAAGCTGGGGGTAATGGATACGGATCTCAGTTGATTTGGCTGACGCAAACTAGGACGAACAACAGATGAAATGCCGGATAAAGGTTGTGATGAAGTCATAAGGAACCGCTAATAGTTGTGATTTAATGGCGTTAATTATAGCCCCAAGATGAAAATTTGGTTACAATCTACAGGATATAAAGCCTTTTCAATTTTATAAGTTCAATTTTAGGATGCTAACATGCGAAGTATGACGGCCTTTGCCCGCGCCAGTAAGACCTTATCTAACGGCGCTCTTGTCTGGGAAATCAAATCGGTCAACCATCGCTTTTTAGAAGTATTTGTGCGTATGCCAGAAGAAGTGCGCCATGTTGAAATGATGGTACGCGAGCGTCTGCGCGAAAAGCTTAGCCGTGGCAAAGTCGAAGCCACTCTGAAGTTGCAGTTATTGCCTAACGCTGATAGTGCTTTGTTAGACAAAGATCGTTTGGGACAGGTTGCTAACCTGTTAGGACAAATTCAACAGTCAGTTCCAGGCACGGCTCCAATTGATCCTATGAGCATTCTGGCGTGGCCTGGTATCGTACAAAATACTTCTGGAGATGGGGACGAACTGGAACAAGCCATCATCGCCACCTGTGATGAAGCGATTGACGCGCTCAATGCTGCGCGTGATCGTGAAGGTGCGGCTTTAGCTGAAATCATGCGTCAACGTGCCGAAGCAGCGCTGAAATTGGTTGAAAACCTCCACCGCATGGCACCAGAAATCATTCGTCGTCATATTGATAGTTTGCGTGTACGCGTGCGAGATCTAGCGGGTGAATTAGACGAAGGTCGCTGGTCTCAAGAAGTGGTGCTCTTAGCACAACGTAGCGACGTAACTGAAGAGATTGATCGCTTATCGACGCACTTGAAAGAAATTTTCACTATTTTGAAAAAACACGAACCCATCGGTCGCCGTTTAGACTTCTTAATGCAAGAATTGAACCGCGAATCCAATACCTTAGGTGCCAAGGCTTGTACGATGGATATTACCCAAGTCAGCCTTGCCCTCAAAGTGCTGATTGAACAAATGCGTGAGCAAATTCAAAACTTAGAATAACTTATCCCAAATCAAGTATCGATACTTGTTATTGATGCAGGCTTAAGGTATAGTTTCATCCCATAACAACGAGAGTCATGGAGAATACAAAATGAATTTATTAAAATTTTTAGCCTTTGTTGTGGTCGCTGTTGTGGTACCCTTCGCGGTTATTTTAGGCATTTACTTTGACCTATTGCCTAGCAGCATTGCGGTTGTGGTTGGCACCTTTGCCACGGCAGTTGCCATCGCAACCATTGTTGGTATGACGATGTTCTTATTGTGGAGCGACATCAAAACAGGTCGTTACTCAAACAAGAAAGTCTAAGCTAACTTAGTCATTGAGCATCAAAAACCCCGACTTGTCGGGGTTTTTGTTATGGCTTATCGCTCTTCTGGCATAATATAGCCATTAAACAGTCAACGAGATCACCATGGAACGTGTGCTACCACCCAACAACAGCAAAAAACCGCGTAACACCGCCGTTAAAAAAGAACATAGACTATTCGATGATGAATTCCCGATTGCACACAGTGCTTCATTAAACGTCGATGACGAAACAACACATCAACGTCCTACACCAGCAAAGCCCGTAAAAAAAACCCTATCACGTTGGTTAAAGACGTTGATCGTGCTGATGCTATTGGCTCTATTCGCCTTCACCTCGTTTATAGGTTTTGCCGCTTACACTTATTGGACCAGTGTTTACCCGACCCTGCCTAACGTTGCGGAACTTAAAAATATTCAAATGCAAGTTCCCTTACGCGTTTACACCAACGATATGAAGTTGATTGCGGAATATGGTGAAAAAAAACGTATCCCGCTCAGCTATGAACAATTCCCACCCCAAATGGTACAAGCTATTCTGGCCTCGGAAGATGACCGCTTTTTTGAACATCCCGGTGTCGATTATCAAGGCCTTCTTAGGGCCGCATTAGAATTAGCTAAAACAGGAAGTAAAAGCCAAGGCGGTTCTACTATTACTATGCAGGTAGCACGCAACTTCTTTTTGACGCCTGAAAAATCGTTTATGCGTAAGATCAATGAAATTGTTCTATCGTTAAATATTGAAAGCGAGCTCAGCAAAGAAGAAATTCTGGCTTTATACATGAATAAAATCTTCTTAGGGCAACGTTCTTATGGATTTGCTGCCGCGGCACAAACCTATTTTGGTCGCCCGATAGATCAGCTGACCGTCGATGAATATGCCTTATTAGCGGGTCTGCCAAAAGCCCCTTCAACACTCAATCCCGTTGCCAATGCCGAAGCCGCTAAAAACCGTCGCGATTATGTACTGCGTCGCATGACAGAGCTGGGCTATATCACCGAAGCGCAACGCACCGAAGCACAAGCTAAACCCGTTGAATCAAAGCTATATACTGCACAAGTTGAAGTGCACGCAGAACACTTAGCTGAAATGGTGCGTTTATGGGCGGTAGAACGCTATGGCGAAGGCGTCTTAGAGCAAGGGCTTAAAATCATCACCACTGTCAACTCTGAATTAGAAAAACAAGCCCAAGCAGCCGTTAATACAGGTGTACTAGCCTACGAACGTCGTCATGGTTATCGTGGTCCTGTTGCTAGCTTCGATGCTAGCCAACAAGCCCAATGGCCTCTTTCAGCGAAAGAACTGATAGAACCCGATGTCATTAAACTTGCCTTAGTTACCGACTGGAATGATAAAACCAAGATTGCTCAAGTTAAATTAAAAGACGGTACCTCCATCAATTTGGACGCTAAAGCCAGCGAATGGGCGCGCAACTTCAAAGCCCCTAATCGTAAAAGTTATCTGCAAGCGGGTGATGTGATCTATGTTGAACCGCTATCGGATAAGAGTTACCGACTGGCGCAAGCGCCTCGCATTCAAGCAGCTATCGTCAGTATTGATAGTAAAACTGGTGCCTTATTAGCCATTTCAGGTGGCTTTGATGAAGCGCGCAATCATTTTAATCGAGCCACTCAAGCCAGACGTCAGCCTGGCTCTAGCTTTAAGCCTTTCCTTTATGCGGCGGCAATTGATAAAGGCTATACCCCTGCAACCATCATTAACGATGCGCCCATCAGTCAATATGACGAATATAGTGAAGACTACTGGCGTCCAGAAAACTACACCAAGAAATTTGGCGGGCCGACGCGCATGCGTGTTGCCTTAGTGCATTCGCTTAACCTTGTTTCCATTCGTATTATGCAAGACATTGGCGTTGACTACTTTATGGATTTTGCACAGCGTATTGGCATGGATACTAAAGAAATGTCCACCATTCGCAATCTCTCTATTGCCTTAGGTACGAGTAGCACCAGTGTCTTAGAAAACACGGGACACTATGCCATGTTTGCTAATGGCGGTTATCAAATTAAACCCTACTTTGTGCAACAAGTATTAGATGCTAAAGATCAACCCATCTTCAACGCCGAACCCCCTAAGTTTTGTGAAATTGATTGTCCAGAAGGAACGGCAGCGCGCGTAATTTCACCCGAAACACAATTCCTCACCACCAGTATGATGCAAGATGTGGTTCGCATGGGAACAGCTCATGGAGCCATGGTACTGAAACGCAACGATTTAGCGGGTAAAACAGGCACGACTAATGACATTAAAGACACTTGGTTCGTTGGCTTTAATCCCGATGTGGTAACTGGTGTTTGGATGGGCTTTGATCAACCCGTCAGCATGGGCAAGCAAGAATCAGGCGGTTCATCTGCCTTACCGATTTGGATTGATTTCATGCGCCTTGCACTGAAAGATAAACCCGATGTTGGCTACGCCAAACCGGACAGTATCGTCGTTCGACGTATTGATAGCAATACCGGCGAACTCTTACCAGATGGGCAATCTGGTGGTATCAACGAATTTTTCGACCAAAACAACCTGCCAGTCATATCTCAGCCAGATCCTTTGCGCGAACTGCAACATGAACTATTCTGAGTGGCACCAAATTGCGCAACACGCTGGGCTAAGCGAGATCACTGCTGCGATCCCCTTATCAACTTCTGCCATCAGTCAGAGCTGGCAACTGACGACCAGCGGCGGTCAGCATTATTGGGCAAGAACTTGCCTAGCACGTCATCAAGCAGTGATTGAATGCGAGCTGGAAAATATCGAAGCATTGCAGCAAACAGGTATCAGAACGCAAACGCAAGCCTTGCAGGGCAAAACGTCAAAAACAGCTTGGCTGATTAGTGACTGGGAAGAGTTATATCAAACTATGGCTGAGCCGCAACAGGCGCTCACTGAGTTGCATCGTCTGCACTGTCAACAATCGCCGCGCGATGCCTACGGCTGGGCTCATGCCAACGATATGAATGGACTGCTACAGTCGAATCAGTGGTTAACGGATTGGACCAGTTTTTATCGCAGCCAAAGGCTATTACCTCAATTACGTAAAGCGAAAGAAAACGGCTTGGCGCAGCGTTTCATCGACACAATGGAAGGGTTGCTTAGTCATCACTATGAATCCTGCTTTGAGCAACATCATCCCAAGCCGAGCTTATTGCATGGTAATCTTTACCAAGCCCCCGTGCGTATCCATCGTGATGGAGGTCTCTTTTTTTATCACCCCGCTTGTTATTATGGCGATGCCGAAGTTGATTTAGCGGCTTTGTTACTGGCACACAACCGTCATACTCTGACAGAGACTGGTATTTGGAATCATCCAGTCGATTTGTCTAGCAAAACTCAATCCCGATTACCCTGGTATCAGCTTTACTATGCCTTGGTTGAATTTAACCTAATGACGCAACACGATACACGTTTAATTGCGATCTTACTGCAACAAATCCAGAATCTGGTTGGTAAGCGCTGAATCATGAATGGCTAAGCAATGGCCAAGAAATCTTTTACATCCAATACGAGATAGGCTTCAACCGCCTCTTTACCAACGGCAATGCCACGGTACACATGCAATCCATGAATGCGACTAGCGTAGTCAATGTGTTTAATTTGCGATTTAAAACAGGCGATCATGTCTTGCTTTTGTTGCCAAAGCTCAGGCGTCAATTCCACATAAGCATTCCATACAGGTAAGGTTCCCCAAATTTCATAAAAAGCTATTTTTAGGTTAGGCTGATAGCCTCTCTCACGCAACAAGGCTTGTAGCTGTGTTGTCACCGCTTTGTGATCTGGGTGTTGATCGAGAAAATTAGGCAGAAAAATCCAATCCACCGAACTGAGGTCTAGCTGCGCAAAGCGTTGCTGATCCTGACCTAAAGCTTGATCTTCAACCCCTAAGAAACTCACTTGCTTCACGCCTGCCAACTGCATGGCGGCACGCAACTCTTGCTCACGCGTCTCAATTAGCAGGGCTCTAGATAAATTCGGATCCCCTTTGGCACCATTCGTTAGACAAACTACCGATAACTGCTCAGCGAATTGAGCCAGTAATCCACCACAACCAATACTTTCATCATCCGAATGAGGGGCAAGCACCACGAGCTTATCGGTTAACTTAGGCGAGAGCGGCTTGGCTGAAAGACTTTCATTCAAGGATAACACTTGGGGTGAGGCTAACAAACGAAATAATAACCGCCGAGCCAGTACATCCGCAACCAAACGACTACGTTTCCAAAGCGTTAACGCTCGACCTGTTAAATAACGCAAATTTGCCATGGTCATGCTCCCTGCTCACTAAATTTAACCGCTAAAGCCGTGGCCACTTCTGGCGGTACAAACTCGGCAACAGGCCCCGACAAACGCGCAATTTCACGCACTAGGCTCGATGAAATAAAGGCATAATGCTCGGCGGGGGTCAAAAAGACGGTTTCAACGCGCGCGTCCAAACGCCGGTTCATACTGGCTAACTGAAATTCATACTCAAAGTCCGATACCGCACGCAACCCACGCAAAATGACCTGAGCGCCCACTTCGTGAACTAAATCTACCAGCAGTCCAGAAAAAGCAACAATACGTACATTAGGCAAATGCGCTAGCGCCATTACAGCTAACTCGCGACGTTGCTGTAACGAAAACAATGGGTGCTTACCCGGATTTTCAGCAATAGCGACCAACACATGGTCAAATAGCTTAGCGCCACGCTCAATAATATCAATATGCCCATTGGTAATGGGATCAAAAGTTCCCGGATAAACAGCTGTTGTGACTTTACTCAAGATGACCTCTAAAAACCTAATGGGAAGGGGGACTGGGGGAAGGGATGCAGGAAAATAGCATTTAACCCTTTTATATAATCCCTTCCACCAGAGGTAAAATAAAACTGGAAGCCCTAAAAAATCCACGAAGTGGGGGCTTTAGGGCTGTACTCACATTCACACTCAGACTTTAATCGCCACAAGCCAAAACTCACCGCTCCGGTCGTTTGTTGACGATAAGATTCAAAATGGGGCAAGGATAACACACGTTCCTTTGGTTGTTCGAGATACAACCAACCATTGGCTTTCAAAAAACCACCAGAAACCAGTAGCGCGATTAAGTTATCCACTCGTTCATCTTTGAACGGCGGATCACAAAAAACCCCATCAAAAGGTTCATACTGTCCTTGCACCTCTTTTAACCAGCCAAAGGTATCGCCCTGAATAATCTGTGCGCCTTTGGCGTTAAGTGAGCTTTTATTCTGTTGCAATTGACGCACCGCTGCTGGATGGCGTTCTAGCATCACCACTTCATTGGCTTGGCGAGATAAGGCTTCAAACGCCAAAGCGCCAGAACCAGAAAACAAGTCTAGCCAACGCGCCCCTTCCCACTCAAACTGCAACCAGTTAAACAAGGTCTCACGCACACGATCGCCTGTTGGTCGCAAATCCTCGGCGCCGATAACAGGCAGGACTCTGCCACGCCATTGCCCAGCAATTAAACGTACTTTACCAGCGCTTTTAGCTGCTGAAGGTTTAATTTTTTCGACTCGACTCTTCATTATTGATGCATCATTTTAGGTGTTACCGGCAATACCTTAGCGCCAGCTTGAGTGTCTGCAGGTTTACCCAATAAAACGCCCGTCCATTGCTCTGGCTTTAAATGACGGCGAACCACCGCTAACAATTGCTGTCGATCCAGTGCTGCGACTTGTTTGGGAAAATCTTCCATCCAAGTGAGCGGTAACTGGTAAAAGCCCATCATCGCTAAGTAACCGACTATGTCTTTATTACTGTCTGTTTCTAAAGCAAAACTACCAATGATGTTATCTTTGTGCTCCTGCAATTCAGATTCAGGAATGTCCGCCAACAATCCAGCCAGCGTATCTTTAACCACAGTCAAGGCCTCGGGTGCGTTATTCGTCGCTGTTTGCAGCGATAACATCCAAGGACCTTGTTGACGCATCGGGATAAGCGCAGAAGAGACGCCATAAACCAAGCCGCGTTTCTCTCTCACCTCTTCCATTAAACGTGAAGCAAAACCAGAACCGCCCAAAATATGGTTAGCGACATACAGTGGAATATAATCCGCATCTAAACGATGTACGCCCAATTGACCCATCAAAATTTGAGTTTGACTGGCAGGGTAATCAATTTGTTTCATGCCTGCAATGGGTGCAGTTACGGCTGCTACCGCTTGCACCCTTTGCCCCTGTGGTAAACTGTCCACCAATTGAATGGCCATCGCTTGCGCCTTAGCCTTATCGACCTGACCAACAATCGCCACTACGGCATTGGTTGCCGTGTAATAACGACGATAAAACTGTTTCAAGTCTGCACTGGTGATGGTTTTCACGGAATCTAGCGTTCCTTCACTGGCATAAGCATAAGGATGTTGACCGTAAAGCTGTTGCCAAAATGCATCTCTTGCCAGAGCAGAAGCCGACTGTTGTTTAGCCTGTAACCGCGTCAGCAGTTGTGCTTTTTCACGCTTTAACACCGCTTCGCTAAATAACGGCTTACTAATAGCTGACGCCGACAAAGCCAGGGCAGGCTCAAGCACATCCGCTCGCGTTAGACTGCGTATATTAATAATAGCCATGTCTTTTAAGGCTTGCGTAGAAAACTGCAACCCTAAGCCTTCACTCTCTTCAGCAAATCGCTCTTCATCACGTTGTGCATCTCCTTGACCAATTAACTGATTGGTTAGGTAAGCAACCCCTTTTTTGTCTGTATCTCTTGCTGATCCAGCATCAAATACTACTCTGACATCTACCATTGGCAATTCTGGCGCATAGGCATAAAGTACTTTGGCACCTTTGGGCGTTTGCCAAGTTTCAATTTGTAACGCAGCGAAAGTAGGCAGTGCGACTAACCAACCAACAACAACTAAGGAAGGTACGATTAATGCGCTTCGTTTCTTATTCATACTTCCCCCGCACCCCAAACCTTTTTGTACTTTACGGAGCATCCCTAACACAGTTATCTTTTTCATGCTTACTTACCTCCTTTAGCCATTGTGTCCGTTGCCTTGGGCTGCAAATAAGCCACGGTCATGCGCTCAGTGACCAACCAATTTTTGGCCACTTGCTGCACCTGCTCAGGCGTCACCTGTGCTAATTGCATCAAGTAAGCATCAATTTCTGCTGTAGGTACACCTAGGGTGAAGGCTTTCCCCAATTTCATGCCTTGAAAAAATAACGAGTCTTGCTGGTAAACCTCCGCCGCTTCAACCTGAGCTAACACACGTTTTAACTCTTCTTGCGTCACACCTTTTTCTACAATACGCGCAATCGACTGACGCAAGGCGGACTCTGCTTGCGCTAGCGTCACCCCCTCTGCCGGCACTGCAGACAAAACAAATTGAGTCGGTAAACGCGCATACAAATCGTAACCTGCACCTGCCTGACTGAGCTGCTGACTACCTCGCACCAATTCCTTACTCAAACGACTGCTGTTACCCGCATCTAACACATGCGCCAACATTTCTAAGGCATAGGCTTGCGACTTGTCATCGCTTGTATTCCAAGAAGGCACAGCAAAACCCATCAGCAAACTGGGTACTTTGGCGCGCTCATCACTCATCACTAACCGTTTTTCACCCACAGGAGGCAAGTTTGCCACTTTTTTTGCACTGTCTAAAGATCGAGCAGGCACCTTAGACAGAGTTTCATTCAGCATCGCACGCACACTAGCGGCATCAACGTCACCGACCACGACTAGAGCGGCATTGTTGGGCGCATAATGACGGTCGTACCAAACTTGCAAATCGGCAAGCTGATAATGTTCAATATCCTGTTGCCAACCAATCACGGGACGACGATAAGGATTGGTATCATAGGCAACTGCCTCAAATCGCTCTCGCAATCGCGATGTCGGTTGATCCTCTACCCTCATGCGTCGTTCTTCCAACACCACCTTACGCTCTTTCTGAAACTCGGCATCATCTAACTTTAGGCTCTGCATGCGCTCTGCTTCTAATTCCAGCATACGCTTAAGATGATCTTTATGAATAGTTTGAAAATAAGCAGTGTAATCTTGACTGGTAAAGGCATTTTCACTGCCGCCTAAACGGGCAATAATTTTAGACAGCTCACCCGGTTTTAGGTTTTGTGTACCCTTAAACATCATGTGTTCAAGCATGTGCGAAACACCCGTCACGCCGTCAGGCTCGTAACTCGCACCCACTTTATACCAAACTTGTGAAGTGACGACTGGGGCTCTCTTGTCTTCTTTCACCATGACCATTAAGCCATTATCTAACTGAAACTGGGTAAGATTGCTGGCATAAACTGGGCTTAACCCTGCCACTAACAATAAAGAAAACACTTTTTTCATGCTTATCACGATTAGCTCCTTGAGTCTGTGCAAACGAGCACTTATGATTACACAACTTTGTTAGAGAAGATCTGAATAATAGTTTCTACTCCGTAACGCTAAAGCGTCGCTTTTTATTCAGACTTCTCAAATTCATTTTTTGGTTGGTGGAAGGGATTATACCAACGGGCTATTTGCACTTATACTGCTGCCCTTCCCCCAAGCCCCCAACCCTTTTGTATTTTCACAGGTTTTCTAGAGTATATTATATGTGGTCAATTTTCAAACGTAAAAAAACCGAAACGCCCGCCCCCAGTGAAGTACCAACGGATGTTCATGCAACATCGTCTGAACAAGCTCACGAAACCAGCACAAGTATCGCTGATACCGTGGCGGATGCTCCTGAGGCGAAGCCATGTCTTTCAGCAGCTGTACCCCCCTCGACAGCATTATCAGAAGTTCAGCAGACACCCACCGAAACAACGCCGAAGGTTGAAATTGCACTCGCCCCCCAATTAGTCGCCACGATCGAAACACCAACTGAAGCGCCTAAACAAGGCTTTTTTTCGCGTTTATGGAACCAACTTGCACGAACGCGTGAAAAACTTGGCTTAGGGCTCAAGAGTCTATTGACTGGCAAAATTAAACTCGATGCCGACACCCGTGATGAGCTTGAAACCCTATTGTTATCGGCCGATGTCGGTTTAGACACGACCGATTACCTACTAGAACAATTACAGCAGCGCAAACTTAAAGAAGGTGAAGACCTTCACACGGCACTGGGAAGCATCATGACAGAGCTATTACTCAAGGCTCAACAACGCCCAGAAACCACTCCAGAGGGAAAACCGCGCGTTATCCTCATGGTGGGCGTCAATGGTGTTGGTAAAACCACCACCATTGCCAAACTTTCTCATCATTTTTTACAACAAAAAAAACAACTGTTATTGGCGGCAGGCGATACCTTCCGTGCTGCTGCCGTTGAACAAATCAAAACATGGGGTGATCGTCATAACCTACCCGTCATTGCGCAAGGACAAGATGCCGACCCAGCCAGTGTGCTCTATGATGCCCTCTCTGCCGCCCAAGCTCGCAAAGTCGATGTGATGATTGGCGACACAGCCGGCAGGTTACACACCCAAGGTCACCTCATGAGTGAGTTGAAAAAAATTCATCGAGTGATGAACAAATTAGATGATTCCGCTCCGCATGAAGTGTGGTTAGTTATTGACGCCACCACCGGACAAAATGCCATTAATCAAGCAAAAGAGTTTAATGCTGCCGTTGGGCTAACGGGCATCATTCTGACCAAACTGGATGGAACCGCTAAAGGTGGCATCATCTTTGCTTTAGCTTCTCAACTAGGACTTCCTATTCGCTATATTGGTATTGGCGAAAAAGCGGAAGACCTGCGCCCTTTTAATGCAGAAAGTTTTGTTCAAGCCTTATTAGGACAAGCCGAGTTGGATTCGAGCCACTAATTTCCGTATCCACCATCATGGGTTGCATCTTTTTTGCACTCACTGGCTATCCTCGTACATAAGGTATTGATTTGGAGGTACGACATGGTGAAAAAACCCAGCTTGCGCTTATTGTTTAGCTGTCTTAGTTGTAGCATCGGTTTGCTACTACTGAATGGATGCTCTGCACCGCAAAAAGCCAGCTCCGTTAGCTATGGAAAAAATGTGCAAATTACGCCTAGCAATCCCTTGCGCCGTGGTGCGCATGAGAATCTATGCGAGATTTTCCGCGATAATCCTGTTTGGTATCGTGATGCATTACAAAGCCAGCGACGCTGGGGAACTCCTGTGGCGGTTAAATTCGCTTTTATCTACCAAGAATCTCGTTTTGTCGCTAATGCCAGCCCCAAAACCAGTACCACCATTTTTTCCAACAAAACCAGTAGTGCTTTCGGTTACGCACAAGCACTAGATGGCACTTGGGGCGATTACGTAAAAAGCACAGGCAACTATCAAGCACATCGCAGCAATATGAGCGATGCACTTGACTTTATTGGTTGGTATAACAACAACGCCAATAAGCGAATTGGCCTACAAGGCAACCAAGTACGTGAACTCTACCTCGCCTATCATGAAGGCATTACCGGTTATAGCATGGGTACTTACAACAACAAAACCTGGTTGCTGACCGTTGCTGACCAAGTGCAAGATCGCGCCATTCGCTATGATCAGCAATTACGTAGTTGTAATAATGAGATTATTGCACTCCTGAAAAGCAATGGTCATCTACTCTAACT
>CAZYER010000033.1:0-16828 GCA_964646525.1 uncultured Francisella sp.
AAAGATGCGCAAAAACTATATTCGTATTTTAGCGGGCGATAAGGTTAAAGTAGAATTAACGCCCTACGACTTAACAAAAGGACGCATCACTTTCCGCGTGAAATAATAAGCCTCGTTAAGGAATAACCTTGCTGCAGTAAAAAGCCCCACTCTGAGAGTGGGGCTTTTTATTAACGCTGCGAAGAAGCCTTCACCAAAACGGCGACTACAACAAGAAAATCGTTGCTAACCCCAAGAATGTTAAGAAGCCCATCACATCGGTAATGGTCATCAGGATCATACTGGCAGACAAGGCTGGGTCAACACCCAAACGATCGAGCACAATGGGAATGAACACCCCAGCACCCACAGCAAGAGTCATGTTAATAGTGAGCGCAGCGGCAATAACGGCACCGACACCTGGTTCAAAGATCAACCAAGCGACTAAACCCATCATGCTCGCCCAGAGTAGACTGTTGAGCAAGCCAACACCCAACTCTCGACGCAATAACCAGCGCATGTTCGATAGACTGACTTGCCCTAACGCCAAACCACGCACCGTTAGGGTCAGCGTTTGACTTCCTGCCACGCCGCCCATACTGGCAACAATCGGCATCAAAATAGCCAAAGCAACCAACTGTGCAATACTGGCTTCAAACTGACCAATCACCCAAGCCGCTAAGGAAGCGGTACACAGGTTAATACCCAGCCACAAGGCACGACGTTTGGCGCTGGTAATCACGGGTGCGAAAATGTCCGCTTCTTCATCCAA
This sequence comes from uncultured Francisella sp., assembly GCA_964646525.1. Taxonomy (GTDB): domain Bacteria; phylum Pseudomonadota; class Gammaproteobacteria; order Thiomicrospirales; family Thiomicrospiraceae. Next base: position 752 of record CAZYER010000033.1, read on the forward strand.
ACCCGCCATACCCATTAAAGCACGCTCAGATTGACCGCGAATAACGTCTAGCACATCGTCAACCGTAACACGCCCAATAAACTTACCTGCCGCATCAACTACCGCTACTGAAACCAAATCGCGACGATCAAATAAATGCGCCACTTCATCTTCTTCCATATAGGCAGAAATGGCTTGTTCGCTGGCATCCATTACCGACTCTACACGCGCACTACCTGGTTGTGTTACTAAAGTGGAAAGATTGAGTTTGCCTAAGTAGTAGCCATCTTCATCCACCACCATTAAGCCATCAGTCTGATCGGGCAAGATTTTATGGCGACGTAAGTAGCGTAGCACGGTATAAATATCAATATCGGCACGTACTTCAATCGCGTCGAAACGCATCAATCGACCTGCCGTTCCTTCTGGATAACTGAGCGACTCTTCAACATCGGCACGCGTTTCATGATCGAGTTGTTCTAAAATAGCATCTGATTTAGCTTCAGGAACGTCTTCCAGAACGTAGGCAATATCATCCGCATCTAATGGTTCTAACGCATCAACCAACTCTTGATGCGGCATAATGGCAATGAGTGATGCCCTAACCTCATCATGCAAGTGAAGTAGCACATTACCCTGCTCGGAGTTAGGAATAAGCTCCCAGACCTTCAAACGCTGATGCGCGGGTAACGATTCCAGCAAAACGGCTAAATCCGATTCATGCACCAACTGCAAAATATCGGCTAAAACATCGTAATGACCTTCTTCTAACAGCGGCAATACTTGAGCCAACAATGGCTCATCTCTATCGCGAATGGCCTCGACTTGGATGCGCTCAGACATTGGTGAGGTCTTCATCAACCGTGACAATCGCCACAGACTCAACGCGACGTTCTTTCATCGCCAACACCGTCAACTTCAATGATCCCTCATGCAACACATCACCTACCTCAGGCATACGACCCAAGCGTTCCATAAACAAACCAGAAAGCGTATGCACTTGTATAGCATCCTCAATCACCAATCCCGTCAGCTTACGGACTTCATCCAAATCCGATAAACCGTGTGCTCTCCAACCCCGCTCAGTTGCTTCAATCGGATATTCAGCCAAACGCTCATCCAACTCATCACCGATGTCACCTACCAACTCTTCCAGCACATCTTCAAGGGTAATTAAGCCAACGATTTCACCGTACTCATCCACCACCATAGCCAAATGCGATTGATTGCCGCGCATTTGTTCAAATAACTGAGTGGCATTTAAGCTATCGGGCAACATTAATGCTGGACGACAAAAATCTTTTAAGTGCGCCCAAGGCTGTTGGTCACCTGCCAACAAAGCACGGTATAAATCTTTCACAATCACCACGCCATGCACCTGATTAAAACCATCTTCAATGACAGGGAAGCGCGAATGTTGTGTATCTAAAATCAAAGTCAACAGGCTTTCTGCTGGGTGACCAATATCCAGCGCATCTATATCATTACGTGGCGTCATCAGCTCACGTGCTGTGCGGTGTTCTAATTCAAATAAATTAGTAAGCATATCGGCTTTTTGATGCCCCATTTCACCACTAGCACGAGACTGGTCGATAATCCCTTTAATCTCTTCATCGGTGAAAACTTCTAAATGGCTGGCAGGACGAACACCCATGCTTTTCAAAATCAGCGCTGAAGTTTTATCCAACACGCGTGTCAAAGGATAAACCATGATAAAGAAACCACGCAACGGCCAAGCCACCCACATGGCAACTGGTTCTGGCACGCGAATGGCGAGGTTCTTCGGCACTTGTTCACCAATAACAATGTGCAATGCCGAGAAAATAATAAAACCAATTAGGAAAGCGACGGTGTGCATGATTTCGGCAGGCAAACCTAACATGACAAACAAGGGTTCAATTAAGGCGGCGACAAAAGGCTCACCCACCCAACCCAAGCCCAAGGATGCCATGGTAATACCTAGCTGACAGGCAGCCAGATAAGGCTCGATGTTTTGATGTATTTGATAAGTCAGGCGACCTGTCGCACTTTGATCAGCAAGCTGATTAAGCCGAACTTGCTTCGCTTTAACCAAAGCAAACTCAGCTGCAACGAAGAAGGCATTGATTGCCAACAACAGAATAATTTGGATCAGTGTGACCCAGTGTGACGTTTGTATTTCCATAGCCATCATCTTAACGGATTTTTATGAAGATTGCATGACAAGAACAAGAAGTCAGCCGCTATTTGAGACTAGATGAAAACGTGATGAGAGTTGCTTAGACAAGGCAAAAATGCACGGAAAAAGGCAAGTTTACAGTTAGTAAATGCGTTTTGAGTACATTTTTAACAACCTATAAGCAACTCGGAGTAGTTTTCATCTAGTCTCAGTTGATGCTTTTCGCAATACCATTAACCCATCACGTAAAGGCAAACATACCGCAACCGCATCGGCTAACTGGCAAGCTGCTTGATTAAATTGGTCTACCGCCTCGGCACGACTGGAGTGCTGCTCACTGGTGACATGACCACCCCACAAAATATTATCGGCTACCAATAAGCCACCACCTGAAAGTAAGCGCCAGCAGCTCGTCAAATAGTCGGGATAGCGATGCTTATCAGCATCTAAAAAAATGAAATCGAAACTGGCATCGGCTTGTTCGGCTAACCACTCATGGGCAAAGCAAGTGACACAAGTAACCTTATGACCGTGCGGACTCTGGGCTAAAAAAGGCGCGGCAAAATCTTGACTGAGCGGATTGGCATCCAGCGTCACAACCTGACCATCATCTGGGGTACCCTCTGCCATGGCTAAAGCAGAATATCCAGTAAAGGTACCAATATCCAACACGCGTTTCGCTTGCGCTGTAGCAACCAATAATTTAAGCAGCTGCCCGACACTGCGCCCCGACAAATTAACTTGATAATCCGCTCGTTTTTCGGCAGTAAATACGGCCAAGTCCCTAAGCGCAGCAGACTCAGCGGAACAATGTGCTTCACAATAATCGGCAATATCAGGTGCTAAAAAAGTGCGTGGGGTTTTGCTCTCTTTCACTTTTTTGATTGGAGTTTCACTCACGCAACCACCCCTTCGCCACGACGGAACACCCATTGCGTTTCAGTTGAGACTTCAGGCGCGTAAGCATAACCAGCAAGGTTAAATCCTTTTAGTGCTTGCACATCATTAATCGCTTGTTCGGCGGCGTAGCGTACCATTAATCCGCGTGCTTTTTTGGCATAGAAACTGATGATTTTGTACTTACCCGCTTTTTCATCTTGAAAAACGGGCGTAATAATCGGTGCTTGAATGGCTTTGGCTTGGATGGCGGAAAAATACTCAGTCGAAGCCAAATTCACCAATACGGGTTGCGCTTGTTGTGCCAATAAGCTATTCACCGCTTGTGTTAAACGATCACTCCAAAAAGCATACAAATTTTTACCACGACAATTAGCGAAGCCCGTACCCATTTCTAACCGATAGGGCTGCATGTAATCTAAAGGACGCAATAACCCATATAAGCCTGACAAGATGCGTAAATGGTCTTGTAACCAATGAATTTGGCACTCGGTGAGCGTGTTTGCCGACAAGCCATCATACACATCACCATTAAACGCAAATACCGCTTGCTTAGCATTGGTGGCGGAAAAAGGTAGTTGAAAATCGTGGTAACGATGCACATTCAACTCACTTAATTTAGCGGATAAGTCCATCAATTTGGCGACCTCTTCAACCGACAACTCACGCAAGGCATCAATTAAGACTTGCGACTGATCTAAATAGTCACACTGGGTCGCTTCCTTTAAGGGGGCTGGTGAGTCCATATCCAATGCTTTAGCGGGCGAAATAAGCATTAACATTCTTCAAGTCCTATGATAATTGCTGTGATACATAATTTTCCAGATAGTGTAACCGTTCAGGCGTACCCACATCCAACCAAAATCCACGATGATGTTCACCACTCACTTGATGTGTCTGCATCGCTTTGCGCAATAAAGGGGCTAAAGGAAACTTACCTGCCTGACAGTCAACAAATAGCTGAGGAGAAATCAACGACAAACCTGCAAAGGTTAGGCTGGGTTGGTCAATGACCCTACCCGAATTCGTTATCCTAAAATCCCCCTTGGGATGATGTTCTGGATTATCCACCAAACACAGATGCGCTAGCATGTCTGTTGCCAAACCCCGCTTTACCAAGGCGGCGTAATCCATATCCGTAAACACATCACCATTAATGAGCAAAAAAGGCGCATCACCGAGTAAAGGCAAGGCATTAAAAATACCACCACCCGTTTCTAACCCCAAATTGCCTTCGGCAGAGTAGCGAATCGTTAATCCCCAACGGCATCCATTACCCAAAGCGTGCGGAATCTGCTCACCTAACCAAGCATGGTTGATAATGACTTCTTGAATACCCGCACGAGCCAAAGCCTCAATATGCCAAACGATCAATGGCTTACCTCCGACCATTAATAAAGGCTTAGGCGTGTTATCGGTTAAAGGTCGCATGCGCTCACCGCGACCAGCGGCTAAAATCATGGCTTTCATAGTGAGTTTTTCTTCATGTGACCTGCCTAGCAAACTTGTTCAGTATTGCTAAGGTTTGCCAGCTGCCTAACACGCTCAAGACTATACTTAAGCTGTTCTTTGTGCTGATAAATATGATTCACAACGTGCATAGCTAATAAAGTGTTTTCATCATAATCATGTGCAATTTCATTACGTATTTCACGCAAGGTAAACCACTCATCAACATTGACGATATCGAGCTTTTCAAGACTGTGCAAAATATCTAAAAAAGGTTTATCGACATTTTCACCTTGGAACAATAAAAAGGCCTTGAACAGCTTAGCACCCATGCTATCTTGCGCTTTAGAAAAACGATAAATAATCTGATCGGCAAAGGCAACATCCATATTACACCTTAGCAACAGCGTGAAATCCGTAACCACAAAAGGTAGTTCATAGCGTGTCGCTAACTCGCTAAAAGCCGTATCAACACGATCTAAATGAGTTTCCACTTCTTTTAACAAGTGCTGTAATTTTGTTTGATAAACTAAAGGGGTATTGCCCATTTTTTCGCTTCCTGTTCAATGAGTCGTGTGCTGTCTTCATTAAAAATGACATCAATTTTTTGGTCACCAATTCGCTGTTTTAACAAGGCTAAAAAACGCAATTTCTTAGCGAACAAATTACCTTGATGCTCTGTTTGTATCCATAAATCTATATCGCCACCTTTTTTACTGTCATCGACTCGACTACCAAACAAGGAAATACTACCTTGCTCAAACACTTGTTCAAAAACGAATTTAATTTGTTCTTGTTCGTAATTGGTAAGACGCATGGTTAAAACATCCTTTCACAACAACTCTCTCTTGATCAGACTGCAGCAATTCCATTATCTCAGCTTTACATTTTTCAACAAAATGACGAGACTTGAGATAATTATAATTCATCCAACCATCCGAGACTAAACACATGCCAAACAAGTTCCCGAAATTAAACAAGAACCGAATTACATTGCGGCGATTAACGCCATAACGGCTTAATGCGCGCTTCTGTCACCAGCTCCTTGTTGGTGACAGAAACATTTTAGGGCACATCTAGTAATCCAATGGGTAGGAAGTCTGAAGGAAGGGGTTGCTAAAAATAGCATGTAACACAGTGATAAAACCCCTTCTTTCAGCTAAAAATAAACTTGGCAAGTCTAAAAACAAGCGAAGCGAGGTTTTTAGAGGTTCCCTTTAATTCAACCTATCGCCAACCCGCCCCTCTAACCAATCCGCCAATCCCGACAATTCAGGGTAACGACTGGCAACACTCAACACATAGTGCAACACCAACGGCATGTCTTTCACATAACCTGCCTTTCCATCTCGATGATACAGACGAGCAAAAATACCCAATACTTTTAAGTGCCTCTGTACGCCCATCCAATCAAACGCACGTACAAAACCTGCCCATTCAACTTTACTTAATCGCCCTGCCGACACCAAAGCCAAAAAGTAAAAACGCAGCCATTCGCTAACTTGATCGTCATCGAAACGCAAATAAGCATCACGCAATAAAGAAACGGCATCATAAGTCAGCGCGCCGCGTACCGCATCTTGGAAATCAATAACACCCAAAACACCTTTATCCGTGACCATCAAATTACGACTGTGGTAATCACGATGCACCAGCACTTGCGGTTGTGCTAAGGCATTACCCGTTAGTAGTCGCAACCATTGCTGCCATTCACTCTGCTCAAAAGAAGATATGGGCGCATCACAATGTACTTTCAATAACCAATCGGGCAAGAGTTGCATTTCGCGCACCAATAAAGGCGCATCATAAGCGGGTAAGCTTTGCGCCACCACTGACTGTTGCTCATGGGTTTGCCATGTCACCAATTGTGTGAGTGCCTGCCGATAAAGCCGATCAATCGCTATCTCATCTGCTTGAGCAACCGCCTGTGCTAAGGTGACATCACCAAAGTCTTCGAGGAGCAAAAATCCTTGTTCTATCGACCGTGCGTAGCAAGCAGGTACCGCAACCGACAAACTCGCCATTGCTTCACGTACCTGTAGAAAAGGACGTACATCCTCCTGTGGCGGCGGCGCATCCATCACCATCGCCGTTGCATCGTCTGCTCCTTGCCAACGAAAATAGCGTCTAAAACTGGCATCGCCTGTTAATGGTGTGAGCTGACCTTCTCGCCAAGCAGCTTGTCCATCTAACCATTCTCGCATCGCCTGAGCACGAATATCTTGCATAATTTCTCCCTAAGCCGTCATTGCCTGATAAAATACTCGTTTTATCATGCCATTGACAAGGGACATCTTTAAAAATCGCGCTATGCTCAATTTTTAAAATCCCTGTTTATTTAACCTCTGGTGGAAGGGATTAACATCACAGCTTACCTGTTGTTTTAAGTTACCCCTTCCCCCAGACCCCCTTGCTGTTAAGGTTTTAAGAGACCACTGTATTCAATGTTGCCTTTTTCTCGTATTATCGCTGGCTTACTACTGGGGTGTTCAAGCTTCTCTACAGCTTACGCTGAGGGGGTCTGTCGCTATTCGTGGCTGTTTTCGCCCGACACTTGGCAACTGTCCGCTGGACAAAAAGAACTGGTTGGTGAACAATTAAATCACCCAAATAGCGACGTATTTAACCTTTCTGGTAATGCCAGTGTGACTCTGTCCGATAAAAAACTGAATGCCGACCTCATTCGTTACCATCAAGAAAGTGATAAAGCTTACGCCTTTGGTCATGTACGCATCCAAAACAAGCAATACCTAGCAACAGCAGAAAGTGCCGAGCATGACGAAAAGTCCCAAACCACTCAGTTAGAACAACTCAACTATCAACTGCTTGAAAATAAGGCATGGGGAACTGCCGACAGTGCGCTAGTGACGCAAAAAAATGAACAAGTTGCCTTTCATAAACTGCGCTACACTGGCTGCCCAATCGGTGAAGAGTCTTGGTGGATGTCTTTTGACAAACTTGTTGTTGATGATAAAGCCAAACTGGCAACGGGCGACCATGCCGTACTGCGTTTCCATGATGTCCCTGTATTTTACTTCCCCAAATTTCAGTTTAGTACTGCCGATAGAGCATCGGGCTTGCTTATGCCAACCATTACCACCTACTACAACGAAACAGCTGGTGTAAGCAGTACTAAATCCATTGTTAAAATACCTTATTATTTCAATATTGCCCCTAACATGGATGACACCCTCACCGTTATTCAGGTAGCCGACCGAGGGCAAGCGATTGATAACGAATTTCGCTATTGGTTTAATAGCCAAAGAGGTTATTTAACCACTACTTTCTTAAGAGATGAAACGACTCGCCAAGACCGTTATCGTATCTGGTGGAATGCCAGCCAAAACTTGCCACAACAATGGCAATTGAACTGGTCTTGGCATGATGTCTCTGACCCCGCTTTTTACCGAGAAACGCAACTAACGGATTTTTACTTGCGTAACATGCTTTATTTACCCCGCCATATTAATTTAAGTAAGAGTTGGGGTAATCAACAAGTTAGCGCTCAATTGTTGGACTTTAAACAAATGCTTTATGGGCAGCCTTACTACAGCGCCCTACCCAGTATTCAACATCAATGGAAATTTGAACCAAACAATTCGCCCTACTATGCTCGGATGAGTAGTGAATTTAGTCATTTTTTAGCACCACAAGCGCGTACCCCCATCGCGGTAGGCAATCGCATTCATTTAGCCCCGACCCTTGGTTTTGATCTGTGGAAACCCTATGGCTTTTTACGGGGTAAAACACAACTGCTTATGACACAGTATGATTTGAGTGATAATACAAATAATGAACTCAGCCGCACACTTCCTTTAGCCAGCCTAGACGCTGGTGTTACATTTGAAAAATCCGTTAGTTTATTCAACAAAGGTTATATACATACCTTAGAGCCGCGCATGAAATACCTATATGTGGGTACGCAAGACCAGTCTCAATTTCCGGTATTCGATACTATGTTGCGCAATTTTGATTATCTGCAACTCTATGCCGATAACCGTTTTACTGGACTAGATCGAATCGGTGATACCAATCAAATTACCAGCGGACTATTTAGCCGACTGTTTCATGAAAGTGGCAAGGAGTTTTTAGAACTTGGCGTTGGCCAAATTACTTACTTTCAGAATAGACAGGTGCAATTAGCCAATCAAGCGCGCGAAACTGGTGAATTTTCTGACATTATTGTGACGGCTTCTATGGTACAAAATCGCTGGCGTGCCAGCTTAACGCAACAACTGGATAGAGAGAGTAAAAAACTGGTACAGGAAGATACTAGCCTGCAATACCTTGCCGACAACGACAATCGACTTGTTGTGCGTCATCGTTTACGTCAAAAAGGTACGACCTTAGAAGATGAACAAACCACCTTCGGTGGCAAGATTCGCTACAACGGATTACTGAGTAGTATGCACTTTGTCAATTTTAATCACTCTAGCCAACAACTTCGCGGCGCTGTCAATGCCGTTCAATATGATAGCTGTTGTTGGGCAGCACAATTGATTTGGGAGCATAATCTCTATATTAACCAAGTGCAGGATGATATTATTCGTCTGGCATTTATCTTTAAGGGACTCACCACCTTTGGCAGTACAGCTGGCAACAAGGTTGACTCTCGACTTTATTTTGAATGAGGAAAGATCTGAATAATGCACTTAGCTTCATATTCAAACTTCCCACTTTTATTGATTGAATGGTGGAAGGGTATATTACTCATGGTGTTACATGCTATTAACCTAAAACCCTTCCCCCATACCCCTAACCCGATTATAATTTTCAGATCTTCCGAGGTTGACACCGCATGAATACTCCCCGTTTACTGACGCTCACTGGTCTTTTAATAAGCAGTCTTTTTGCATCGCTTACTTGGGCAGACGAGCTGCTCGATCGCAGCATTGCTATTGTCAATCGCACAGTCATTACCGAGTCAGAGTTGATGAATGAAAGCCGCGATATTGTGCGCAATCTATCCGCACAGGGCATTCAATTACCCCCTGCAAACCAACTATACAAGCAAGTGTTAGAACAAATGATTCTAAAACAAGCTCAAGAAGACCTAGCATCGCAGCTGGGCATCCGTATTCGTGATGAAGAAGTGAATGAACGTTTACAAGCCATTGCCCAGCAAAACAATCTTGATCTTGGCAGGCTTCGCCAACGCCTAGAAACTCAAGAGCTCGGCAGTTTTGCGCGCTTACGCGACTCGGTACGTGATGAATTGTCGATTGAAGAACTACGCAACCAAGAAGTGGTGCAACGTATCCGTGTCACACCTGAAGAAGTCAAAAATTTTGTCAATCGCAAAATAGGCAATACGGGCAACACGACGCGTTATAAAGTGCAACACTTGCTCATTGCCTTGCCAGAATCGCCCACGCCAGAGCAAATATCCACCACGCGCGAAAAAGCCAAAATGGTATGGCAAAACCTTAAAAATGGAGAAGATTTTACACAGTTAGCCATTCGTTACTCAGCCGACTCCAAGGCTTTATCGGGTGGAGATTTAGGTTGGCTCGAAACCTCCGAATTACCAGGCTTTTTAGAAGACACCATTGTTGGGCTAGGTGAAGGTAACGTCAGTGAACCGGTACAAAGTGGGCTGGGTTTCCATATTGTTAAAGTAAACGGCATCGAAAAAAACACCAACACCGCTATTCCTGCCGATGTTGAACAACAAGCTATTCGCGTACTGCGCCAACAAAAAGGCAATAGCCTGTATGAGCAATGGTTACGTCGTGTGCGTGATGAAGCCTATGTGAATATTCTCGCGCCTGAATACAAACGCGATGCCAACTAACGCGATGACTAATTCGGTATTACGCATTGCCATTACCCCAGGCGAACCTGCGGGTATTGGTGTTGATTTGGCTGTTGCCTTGGCTCAACAAGACTGGACTCATCAACTGGTGATGGTCGTTGACCCTGACCTGTTGCGTGCCAGAGCCGAACAGCTCGGAAAAGCGATTCGCATCACGCCATTCGATGCGCAGCAACCAGCCACACCCAGCCTTGCTGGCGAAGCCACGGTATTGCCTGTTTCTTTAGCGACTGAATGCAACACAGGTCAACTTAACCCAGCTAATGTAGCTTATGTATTAGCAACCTTACAAACGGCGGTCGATGGACTAACACAGAGGCACTTTCAAGCGCTCGTTACAGGGCCTGTACATAAAGGCGTGATTAACGATGCTGGCATTCCCTTTACTGGTCACACCGAATGGTTAGCCGAAAAAGCGGGCAATGTGCCAGTGGTCATGATGCTGGCTTGCCCCAGCTTGCGTGTCGCGCTCGCCACTACACACCTGCCTTTGCGTGACGTGGCTGACGCCATTACCCAAGACAGCCTAAAAACCACCCTGTCCATTTTGTACCACAGCCTGATGCACGACTTTGGTATTGCACAGCCGCGCATTCTCATATCGGGACTTAATCCCCATTCGGGTGAAGGTGGACACTTAGGGCGCGAGGAAATTGAAGTGATTGAACCTGTATGTCAGTGGGCACAAGCACAGGGCTGGCAAGTTTCGAATCCCTTACCTGCCGACACTCTGTTCACACCTCCCTACCTAGCACGCACCGATGCTGTTCTGAGCATGTATCACGATCAAGGATTAAGCGTGCTCAAACATGTTGGATTTGGCAATGCCGTCAACATCACACTCGGCTTACCCTTTGTGCGTACCAGTGTCGATCATGGCACAGCGCTCGATTTGGCAGGCACAGGCAAAGCCGAAGTCAGTAGCTTTATTTATGCCATCGAAACAGCCATTAACATGGCACAACAACGTGCAAAGGCGACAACCGCATGAGCCATCAACATAAAAAACGCTTCGGTCAACACTTTCTGCACGATCAATCGGTACTCGAGCGCATGACCCATGCCATCGCACCGCAAGCCAGCGATGTCATGCTAGAAATTGGTCCAGGAGAAGGCGCACTGACCGACCGACTGATTGATCGTGTCGCCTCATTTACAGTGGTCGAAATTGATAACGACTTGATCCCGACGCTCAACAAACGCTATGGCAATCGAGCGCATTTCACCATCGTGCATCAAGACGCTTTGACGGTCGATTATGCGGTGATTGCCAACCCCTTACGCGTGGTTGGCAATTTGCCTTACAACATCTCCACCCCACTAATTTTCAAACTCTTGGAAGCGCGTGACAGCATCACAGATATGCACTTTATGTTACAAAAAGAAGTGGTACAACGCCTTGCCAGTGAAGCTGATAGCGAGCATTATGGTCGGCTCAGTGTCATGGCGCAATATTACTGCGCCATTGAAGACCTCTTCCATATTGGTCCAGAGGCCTTCGATCCGCCACCAAAGGTCGATTCTGCTGTGGTGCGTTTAGTGCCTTATCAACAGTTACCCGCAGCAGCACAAAACGAAGCGACGTTTGCTCGCATCGTTAAACAGTCTTTTTCTATGCGTCGTAAAACGCTACGCAACAATTTAAAAGGTTGGCTGACAGCGGAACAAATCGAAGCCTGTGGCATTCAGCCAGGATACCGAGCCGAAGTCTTAACCGTGGCTGATTTTGTGCGTTTGAGCGATGCCTTTGACCAAGGGTCTACTGCCAATGAGTGATAATTATCTTCCCATAGCCCCCATCCACATCGAAGTAGAAACCCACTACTTGCCTGAACAATCTATTCCCATGCAACATAGGTACACTTTTGCTTATCAAATAACCATTCGTAACGATGGCAAAACGCCCATGACACTTCGTCGTCGCTATTGGCAAATTACCGACGACAACCAAAAGGTTGAAGTGGTGCAAGGCGCAGGCGTCGTTGGTCAGCAACCGACCCTTGCTGCCAATGAAGGCTTTATTTACGCCTCTGGTGCGCAAATTGCCACACCCTATGGTCAAATGGAAGGCTATTATGTGTTTGAAGATGCACAGGGTCACGCCTATCGTGCTCCCATTGCGCCTTTCTTGTTAAGTATTCCCAGGACGCTGCATTAATGTCGGTTTCCGCTAAACGCTATGTGATTGGCGACTTACAAGGCTGCTTTGCTAGCTTGGAACAGTTATTGACGAAGGTTGGCTTTCGAGAAGGTCATGACCATGTGTATTTATTAGGCGATATTATTAATCGAGGTCCTCATTCACTCGACTGCTTGCGTTGGGCAGCACACACACCAAATGTCACGAGCGTACTGGGTAATCACGATTTACATTTGCTCGCCGTCGCCACTGGCAATGAGCGCTATCATAAAGCGAGCGACACACTGATACCCATCCTGAAAGCCCCTGACCGAAATGTTCTGCTCGACTGGCTACGTCACCGTCCCCTACTCATTCGTTTGAATGATGTGAACACCACCTTAGTTCATGCTGGTATCGTACCTCAATGGTCATTAGCACAGGCGCAATGCATGGCCAAGGCTATCGAGCAACGTTTACAAGCCGATGATTGGCAAGTTTTTGTACATCAACACCTGTATGGCAACGAGCCAGCGCATGAAAGTGAAGCTGACAGCGAAATCGCCCAGCTGCGTTATGCCATTAATAACTTCGCACGCATGCGCTTGTGTCAAGCAGACGGTCGCCTCGAGTTCAAACATAAGCTATCGCCCGATCAAGCGCCTGCTGGTTATGCGCCCTGGTTTAGTTGGCCTCGCCTTGACGATAGTTGTGGAAGAATTTTATTTGGTCATTGGTCGACACTCAGTCAAGACACCCACCTAGCACCACACCCTAACGCTGTGTGTTTAGACAGTGGCTGTTTATGGGGTAAAGCACTGACCACACTCTGCTTAGAAACCAATGAATTCACCAGTATTGATTGTCCTCAATACGCCAAACCAGGTAAGGTTTAGGTTATGCACACAAAAAAAACCACTCCACCCAATGTTAATGAATTGCTCACAAAGCTCGCATCCGTAGAACTGAACCGTTTAGATGCGCAACAACAGTTGATTCAATTAAGGGCAGGTAAAGACCTTAACTTCTTTATTATCCCGATCACTGTGCTCATTCTATTGGCCGGAGCGGCTATTGGACTGAGTTTGGGCAATATGATTTGGGGATTTGTCGGTGGTGCTGCATTAGCCTTGTTGGTAGGCTATGCTTATCATCTATGGGATGTACAATGGCAAAAATCGGCTACCGATCAAGTATTGGCTTACATTAATGAATTAGAAGGTGAACAAGGCTTTTTACCTTGGTTTAAGCCCCTACTGGCAAAACAAAACTATCGTCGCCTATTTTATAAATTAAGCAAACAGGGACAGGTTGAAATTGACGATTATGTACGCGCCATTAAGCGACTACAACAAAAAGACATGGCACTGTTACTGACGCAACTACAATCGCTTTATCCAGAGACTCCATCCTCTCATGAAACGACTAATACCCCCTCCTAGCCTCCCCCTTAGAAAGGGGGAGGTCAGTGGGGGTACAAGAGTTACCTTAACAACTTAACCTTGCCAGATTGTTCAGATTGCCCCAAATCAAACACTTGCACACGTGCCAACATCTCCGAAGCTTGCTCACGTAACGTATTGGCTGTACCAGAAATTTCACCAATGAGCGCATCGTTTTGCTGGGTGCGTTCATCCATCTCATGCATCTTAGAACCAATTAATTCCATGCTATTACGCTGTTCCGTTGTACCCTGAGCAATGCGCTCAATAGCACTATCAGTTTCCCGTAACCGTGCCTCGATCGCTTGAAAGGCTTTCACCGTTTCTGCTACTAACGCATCGCCACTGGCTGTTTTTTCAATCGACTGATTCACCACATCCTTAATTTCTTGCGCTGCCTGTGCTGATTTCTGCGCTAAAGCACGCACTTCACTGGCCACTACGGCAAAACCACGACCATGTTCCCCAGCACGAGCGGCTTCAACTGCTGCATTCAGTGCCAGCAAGTTGGTTTGGAAAGCAATCGAATCAATCAACCCGACAATACCCGTAATTTTTTCATTAGCTTGACGAATATCCTGCATCGCCTGCACAGTATGATTCATGGTCACCACACCCGCTTCAGAGGCGGTCAGCGTGTCTGCCGCTAATTGGCGACCTTGCGCCGTTTGAGCGACGTTATTTTGTAACAGCGCCAACACTTGACGCATTGACTGGAGTGCATTTTGTAAATCCAACGCTTGCTCATGACTGCGATGGGAGAAATGCTCATTGCCAGAAGAAACCTCCTGACTGGCTTGCTCAACAATGTGTGCGGCATGGGCAATTTCCATTAAACTCGACTGCACGCGTGCCATACCCTGGTTCATCGCCTGCGCAATATCATTCAGCTCGCCCAAATACTGCCCCTGCATACGCGCCACCACACGCCCCTGAGACAGAGCTTGCGCCAATTGCAAAATATCAGTCACCGCTTTCGATAGCCCATCTGCCATTTGGTTAATGCTATCACTCAAATGACCTAAATCACCTTGAGCAGCCACACTCACACGCGCACTAAACTGCCCCTCGACCAAACAATGCATGGTTCGGTTAACATCCGAAACCACCGCATCCAATCGACTCGCGGTATCCATACTTAATTGAACCAATTCACGATAACGCCCCGACAAACTTTCGTTAACGCTAAGTACCCTAAAGTCACCTTGTTGCAATGCCGTAAGTGCATTGGTTAAACAGCTCATACTGGCAGAAATAGCATCAACTGACTCATTCACTTTCTCTTTAAGATGCAACAAGTCACCCGACAATTGACCATGTACGCGTTGGCTAAAATCACCCTTCGCCAAACCATACACCACTTGATTCACTTCACACAACGACTGCCCTACTTGTGCAATTAAAGCGTTGAACGCTTGCGCACTTTCTCCCAACTCATCATTACGCTTACCTAAAGACACCCGATGAGTAAAATCAGCACTAGCGGCTATTTCACGCATTTTATCAGTCAAAGCAGTGATAGGAGTCGCAATAGAACGGGTTAGCAAGACACCAACAATACTCACAAAAACCGCCATCAACGTAGCCAAAATAAATTGCAAGGCATTGGCAAATTCAAGCGCAGCAGCAAGATCCTGCTCAGACTGTCTCAAGTTCTGCTCTTGAATTTCGGTAAACTCATCAATCAGCTTAAAAAATCTAACTTGAATTTCTCGCATAGATCCATAGAGTACATCAACCGCTTCTTCCTTCATATCAGCGTCTAAATTGCTTAAAAACTCTCCCAAGGCAGTATAGGTTTCAGCGCCGTTGGCGCGAATCTTATCAATCATTTCCGCTTCTTGTGCGGAAAGCGGCATTTCAGACAATTGTTTTAAGCGCTCTCCATAACGATCTGCGGAGTCACGCATCTTTTGTCGCTCTTGCGCTTGTTTTTTAGGATCTGTCATGATGACGAGATTACGTTGCACTTCGGCACGAACAGCCGACTCGTATTGTATCTGACGTGCTAGGTCATATTTAACCCGATGCTCATTGAGCATTTGATTCACACGTGACTCCACCTTAGTATTCATCACGAAAGTCGTGCCTGAACCTAACGCAACCAATACAAACACGCTGGCAAAGGCCACCGTAAACTTACCTTTAATCTTCATGAGCTATCCTAGTCTTATTTTTTGTCGTGGTATTTTTTAGGGTTTTCGTTGCCAACGCTGCC
>CAZYER010000034.1:0-16526 GCA_964646525.1 uncultured Francisella sp.
CGTTATGCCGCAAGGCACCGCAGCGAGGTTCCGCCTGCGGAGCTTACCCTGTAAAATGCAAGACAAAATTACCCAAAGGCTGTTGAGTGATGTCTGAGAAAACCATATTTGCAGAAAAACTGGAAGGCTTTGTCAAAAGCCTCAAAGATCACGTCAGTGCAGATGACGGTCAATGGACAGTCAAGGGCTTCATTGATATTTTCAAGAATGTCTACACCATATCCTCAGACACAAAAATTGTGTCGAAAATCCTCGAAATACACCTTTTCCCAAAAATTCTAAAATTTGCGCAAGACAACGGCTATAAGGTCGTACTTGCAGAACATCAGAATTACTATCCCGATATTTCATTTGTCAAAACCACTGACGAATCTGTACGCTTTGCCGTTGATTTCAAAACAACATACAGAAACCCCAAAAAACCTCGTTTATGCAATGGCTTCACGCTTGGTTCGCACGGCGAATACTTTGAAAACAGAACAAGCACAAAGAATATCCAGTTCCCTTATGGCTCGTACTCGGGGCATTTTTGTCTCGGCATAATCTACGACAGAGCCGATGGCGCAACTATTGACGAGACGAAATCACACAACATTGACGAACTGCAAGCCATTACTTCGGTGGCAAAGAATTTTCAGTTCTTTGTTACGGAAAAGTGGAAGATTGCAAGCGACAAAGGCGACAGTGGAAACACCGCAAACATCGGCAGCATCAACAACATAGCCGATATTGTGGCGGGCCGCGGCATGTTTTCCAAACGTCGTCGAAAAAAGGAACGGTGAAGAATGAGTTTCAAAGTCAGCGTTCCTCCCATCAAATCCCAAGGGATAAAAACCAAGCTAATCCCTTGGATAAGGAGCATTATCCCCTCGGATTTCAAGGGGGCTTGGGTTGAGCCTTTTATGGGTACAGGCGCAGTTGCTTTCAACGTTGCACCATGCCGCGCAGTGCTTTGCGACACCAATCCGCACCTAGTAAATTTCTACTCTGCAATTGCAAGAGGCGAGATCACGCCCGAGGTAGTCAATGCCTACCTCATCAAGGAGGGGGCGTCCCTATTGGAGAAAGGGGAAGATCACTACTACTTCATCCGTGACAGGTTTAACGCCGAGCACTCACCATTAGATTTTTTGTTTGTGAACCGTGCTGGTTTCAATGGAATGATTCGCTTTAATCGCAAGGGTGGTTTTAACATCCCTTTTTGCAGAAAACCTAGTCGCTTTGCTCAAGCCTATGTAACAAAAATCACCAACCAAGTCGCTTGGGTTGCAAAGACAATCAAGGCTAAAGATTTCTCCTTCAAATGCCAGAGCTTTGAGGAAACAATATCGCAAGCCGCCAAGGATGACATTATCTACTGCGATCCTCCGTATATCGACAGACATGTTGACTACTACAACGGCTGGGATAGCGATCACGAAAAAAGCCTTTTTGAATCCCTATCCGATTTTCAAGGTAAATTTATACTGTCAACTTGGCATCACAATGACTATCGAGAAAACGAATACATAAAATCGATATGGTCAAATTTCTCCATTCTCACTAGAGAACATTTTTATCATATTGGCGGGAAAGAAGAGAACAGAAACCCAATGGTTGAAGCGCTTGTCACAAACTTCATGGCTTCACCCAAAGAAATAGAAGTCGCTCGCCCAGTGCAATTTGCTCTACTTGAAGAGCGCGCCAAGTACAGTGCGGCATAACTCAAACGTTATATAACGCACAATAGACTTACTCAAACCAATTGATTAACTGCAGCTGGGGAATGCTTGAAAAGTCTTTCGTGTTTCTCGTGACCAAAGTTAAGCTATGACTAATCGCAATGGCAGCAAGTTGTCCATCCACAAAAGGGAGTGTTTTCCCTGCTTTTTCTGAATCAGAACGCAGTTGCGCGTGTAAGTGCGCTGCTTTGGCATCGTAATCAAAAACGGGCAATACCGAGACGACAGTTTGCAAGTAATGACCAATGGCATCCTTCTTTTTACCCGCGTTCATCTTGAGCCAAGCATCGCGTAACTCGTGTAGCACCACTGAAGGCAGTGCGATTTCGTGCTCGTTACCATGAAAAGGTTCTGCCCGTATCTTGTTGGCGTTCGTGTAAAAAGCCATCGTCGCTCATGTTTAGCCGTTTCCTTGAGCATGGACAATTCATTTAGTGCATGTTACCATGCAAATCCGAACTATAAGTCAGGATTTGCATGATATGTATGCCAGGATTGCCGCTAAACGATTGCGCTACTTAGCCGAACAATTTCCTGCCGTGCTGATTTTAGGGGCGCGACAGGTGGGTAAAACGACCTTGGCGCGCAGTGCCTTTGAACCCTTTCCCTATTGCGACTTGGAAGACCCTAGTTTACACGCCTTATTTATTGAAGATGCGCGTTTTCAACTAGAGGCGCGTGCAAAGCCGACCCTGATTTTAGATGAAGCCCAACAAGTGCCTGCTGTTTTTGCTGCCTTGCGCGGTATTATTGACCAGCATCGAGGGCAGATGGGGCGATTTATTTTATTGGGTTCGGCGCAGCCTACGTTAGTCAAACAGGTTTCAGAAAGCCTAGCAGGACGCGTGGGTATTTTAGAATTGTCTGCGCTGACAGCGACAGAAGTGCATTGTCAGACGACGGATGATTATCAGCAATTATGGCTGACAGGAGGCTTTCCCGATGCCTTACAGGCCGCCAGACGTGGCGGCTCGTTTCGCGATTGGTGGGAAGGTTACTTGCGCACTTATGTTGAGCGAGACTTGCCCAGTATGGGCATAAGTGCCGAACCCTTGTTACTGCGTCGCCTGTTAACCATGTTGGCGCATCAACAGGGCGGCATGCTGAATTACGAACAGTTGGCAGGTTCATTGGGCGTATCAGCTAAAACCGTGCAACGCTATGTGGACATTTTAGAACAGAGCTTTTTGTTGCGTCGTTTGCCGCCCTATTTCCGTAACGTGGGTAAGCGTCTGGTCAAAGCGCCTAAGGTGTATCTGCGCGATACAGGCTTATTGCACCATCTGCTCAATATCGACAGTTTGGAGACACTCAATAATCACCCAATTCGTGGTGCGAGTTGGGAAACCTTTGTGATTGAAGACCTACTCAGACGCGAAGCCATTCAATACCCCTATAGTCAAGCCTATTTTTGGCGCACATCCAATGGAGCGGAAGTGGATTTGTTGCTGGAAAGAGGCGATGAAAGGCACTTGGTCGAGGTTAAGACCGCACGTGCCTTATCGTCTCACTTGGCGCGAAGTCTCAGTAGCATTATCGACGATACGCAAGGCAGTAGCGCCACCATTATTGACCAAGGCGAAGGCGAAGACCCGCTCAACGCTCAGGTGTCACGCAAAGGATTTTTGTCGACGTTGAACTGGTTGCCCTATGCGCGCTAACCCATCATCCACAATGTAACTCGTCTAACACCACTGAAGGAAGCGCAAATTCGTTCTCGTTACCGTGAAAAGGCTCTGCCAGTATCTTGTTGGCGTTCGGGTAAAAAGTCATCGTTGCTAGTAATTAAGTTGACGCTATTGTCGTTGCGCCAACTCATTAAACGTGCCCCAAAAATAGCCGTACCTATGCGCACTATGGTCGCACCTTCCGCAATGGCAGCTTCAAGATCATCCGACATTCCCATCGATAAGTGAGGCAGGTCAATCGCTAACCTAACAGAGAGCCGATCACGCCACTCACGTAACTTTGCAAATGCTTGTCTTTGCTGAATGGGGTCGGTTTGTGGGCTGGGAATAGACATCAAGCCACATAGCTTTAAATTGGGGAAGATTTGAATGCTGTTGGCCAGTTCAAGTGCTTCATCAAAATGACGCACGCCAGACTTGCTGGCTTCATCATCAATATTGACCTGAATGAGCAATTGTAATGGCGGTAAATGGGTTGGTCGATGTTGAGCTAATAATGGGACTAACTTCAGCCGATCAATACTGTGAATCATCATAGCGATGGGTGCAACGTCTTTACATTTATTCGATTGCAAAGGGCCAATAAAATGCCATTCAATCGGCAAATGAGCCAGTGCTTGCGCTTTGGCTTGTAATTCTTGCACATAGTTTTCACCAAAAGCACGTTGACCCAATTCAGCGAGGGTGGCAATGGCTTCAGTAGCATGAAATTTGCTCACGGCTAACAAGCTAACTTCATTTGGTTCGCGTTGAGCCGCGATGCAAGCTTGCTGAATCCGAGACTGGATGCTGTGCCAGCGTTCCACTAGAAGGTTATCTTCCATAACATATCCTAAGAATCTAACAATGACTTAGATTAGGTTATTACGATCTAAAGCGCTGGTCAAATGGAAAATAAAGAACTTTCGTTCTGTTTTTGTTGACAATAGAACAATCGTTCGTGCATAATTCGAACAAACGTTCTAATAAAGTGTTGTTGCAATGAAAAAAGACCTGAATTACTTGAGTAAGTTGCAAGACTACTATCGCGATCATCGCGCCTTGCCTTCTTATGCCACCATGGCAGAAGTGCTGGGGTTGGCGTCGAAATCGGCGGTACATGCGTTGATTAAGCGTCTGGTGCAAGCGGGTTATGTGTCGATTACCCCTGATCGTCGAGTTGCTCCCGATGATAAGTTTTTTGAACGAGCTATGGCAACTTCGGTGGTAAGAGCGGGAGCTCCAGGGATTGCTGATAATGACATAGTAGACGGCATAGCGGTAGATCGTTACCTCATACACAATGCGGCTTCAACCTTGTTGGTCGAGGTGAAAGGCGATTCGATGATCGAAGCAGCAATTGTGGAAGGCGATATTGCCGTTATTGATACCTCAATGACGCATAAAGCGGGAGATATTGTGATTGCGGAAATAGACGGCGAAGTGACCTTAAAAACGCTCATTAAAGAGCAAGGAGTGTGGGCGCTTCAGCCAGAAAACTCAGCATATGAGGTTATTCGACCGCAAGGCGAGTGGCGTGTGGTGGGTGTATTAGTCGGTTTAATGCGTAAATATCGTTAAGCCTACTGCGCAGTCATTTTGCGTTGTTGCTTCGGTGCTCGAACAGCGTCATCTACTGATGTAGACTCGTAGTTCTGTGCGCCTTGCGCTTAGCAATTTTGACTGCTCGTGACGGTTTAACCTATTTTAAGTTTATGATTTTGTTGTGTGGAGTATTTAAGATGCGTGTACAATTAAAATGGTCTTCAAGTCGTCAAATGTGGGTGGGTCAAGCGGTCGAAAAACACGCTAAGTCGCCATCGTGGGTGAGCCAAGTGATGCGCTGGATTCACCCTGTTGAACCAGCAGCGATTAAACGCCATCAACCTATTTCCCGTGTGTGGCAGTCTGCTCGCCAGCCGAGTGTTTAATTAAGTGCACCCATCAAGTTTAAGCGGTCCTGTTAGACCGCTTATTTCGTTTTCTTTCATGATTACCTGTCCATAACCCCTTGAAATTAGTTAGACAAAACCTCATATAAAGCTCAGTGAGTAAACTTATATGGGGTGTGTCCAATGCAAATCGACAAGTTCACCAATGCATTCCAGCAAGCGCTACAAAATGCCCATGCGCTAGCGGTTGAGCGTCAACATCAATTCATCGAACCCATACATCTTTTAGCTGTTCAGGTACAACCCCAAGGGGCTTTAGTCTCGTTGTTGCAGTTGGCTGGTGCCAATATTGTCCAGCTCAGACAAGCATCAGAAGCAGCCTTGTCGCGTCTAGCACAGGTCGAGGGTGTGCAAGACGTTCATTTGTCGCAAGCGACAGCCCGTTTGCTGATGCGAATGGAAAAGCTCGCCAAGCAACATGGTGATGTTTACGTCGCCAGTGAGTTATTTATTGAAGCCTTGCTTGAGAGTCAAGATGCTACGCGCGACCTGCTGACCCAGGCAGGATTAACCAAACAACAATACCAGCAAGCTTTAACCAGTATTCGTGGGGGAGAAACCGTGAAAGATCAAAATTCTGAAGAGAATCGCCAAGCATTAGAAAAATATACGTTAGATTTGACGGCGCGTGCTGAGTCGGGCAAGTTAGATCCCGTCATTGGACGAGATAATGAAATTCGTCGCGCCATTCAGGTGTTACAACGTCGTACCAAAAATAACCCCGTACTGATTGGTGAACCCGGTGTCGGTAAAACGGCTATTGTTGAAGGGTTAGCGCAACGTATTGTCAATGGTGAAGTACCAGAAGGTTTGCGTCATAAACGTGTACTATCGCTTGACTTGGGTGCTCTGTTGGCTGGCGCTAAATTCCGTGGTGATTTTGAGGAGCGCCTAAAAGCGGTATTAAAAGAAGTCGCCAAAGCCGAAGGGCAGATTATTCTGTTTATCGATGAAATCCATACTATGGTAGGGGCAGGTAAGGCCGACGGTGCGATGGATGCGGGTAACATGCTCAAGCCTGCACTGGCTAGGGGAGAGCTACATTGTATTGGTGCGACCACACTTGATGAGTATCGTCAGTACATCGAAAAAGACGCCGCACTAGAACGACGTTTTCAAAAAGTGTTAGTCGATGAGCCGAGTGTCGAAGACACCATTGCTATTTTGCGTGGTTTAAAAGAAAAGTATGAAGTGCATCACGGCGTGCAAATCACTGATCCCGCTATTGTTGCGGCAGCGACCTTGTCGCACCGTTATATCAGCGATCGTCAATTGCCCGATAAAGCCATTGACTTGATTGACGAAGCCGCAAGTCGCATTCGTATGGAAATTGATTCTAAGCCAGAGTCGATGGACAAGTTAGAGCGACGCTTGATTCAATTGAAAATTGAACGTGAAGCATTAAAAAAAGAAAAAGACGAAGCCTCTAAAAAGCGCTTAGATGTGTTAAAAGAAGAAATTGGTCGTTTAGAAAAAGAATACTCTGATTTAGAAACGATTTGGAAGCAGGAAAAAGTTAGTTTAGCAGGCGCTCAGCAAATTAAAGAGCAGTTGGAGCAAGCGCGTATTGACTTGGAATCGGCACGACGCAGTGGAGATTTAGGCAAAATGTCTGAATTGCAGTATGGACGCATTCCAGAGTTAGAAGCGAAACTGAAATCGGCGGAAGCTTCGCAAGGTCAAGAAGTTGAGCATAAACTATTGCGTAACCGAGTGACTGATGAAGAAATTTCAGAAGTGGTTTCTCGTTGGACAGGAATTCCAGTATCACGTATGTTAGAAGGTGAGCGTGAAAAACTCTTGCGTATGGAAGAAACCTTGCGTGCATCGGTGGTCGGTCAAGCCGAAGCGGTGAGTGCGGTAGCTAATGCCATTCGTCGAGCGCGTGCTGGCTTGTCCGATCCGAATAAGCCTAGCGGCTCATTCTTGTTCTTAGGCCCAACAGGGGTGGGTAAAACTGAGTTAACGAAAGCCTTAGCGACATTTTTATTCGATACCGATGAAGCTATGGTACGCATCGATATGTCGGAGTTTATGGAGAAACATTCTGTTGCTCGCTTAATTGGTGCGCCACCTGGCTATGTAGGTTATGAGGAAGGCGGCTATTTGACAGAAGCGGTGCGTCGTAAGCCCTACTCGGTTATTTTAATGGATGAGGTTGAGAAAGCCCATCCTGATGTGTTTAACATTCTGCTACAGGTGCTGGATGACGGGCGATTAACCGATGGTCAAGGTAGAACTGTTGATTTTCGTAATACCGTGATTGTGATGACATCCAACCTAGGCTCGCAAGTGATTCGTGAAATGGCTGGTAATTCGGATTACGATACAATGAAAGCGAGTGTGATGGAGGTGGTGAGCGGGCATTTCCGTCCCGAGTTTATTAACCGCATTGATGAAACCATTGTATTCCATCCGCTAGATAAGGCGAATATTCGTCGTATTGTCGATATTCAATTGCAGCGTCTTCGTGAGCGGCTAGCAACACGCGATTTGACCTTGGAGATTAGCGATGCTGCGATGGATATGTTGGGAGATGTCGGGTTTGATCCTGTGTATGGCGCACGTCCGTTAAAACGTGCGATTGCTCAGCATTTAGAGAATGCTTTGGCAACCCGTATCTTACAAGGCAGTTATTTGCCCGGTGCATCTATCCGTGTAGATGCGCAAGATGAAACACTGGTTTTTGCTTAAATATAGCGTAAAACACTTGACCTAAGTAAGGGTAGTGGTTATCATAAGCGGAATTGGTGGGGTATCCAAGTGGCTAAAGGGGACTGATTGTAAATCAGCTGGCAGACCCTATCAGGCTTGATTTTTCAACGACTTACCCCGCAAGCTCATTCGCTGAACATAGGCAAACTATGTTAAATCGCCCTTATCTTGTAGCAATCTGTAGCAGGGTAGGGGCATAGAGTGAGAGCTTCATCATGCAAACATCAAAAAACACCTTTACCGCTAACGTTGGCGGAATCCTTCACGCTAAAACAGCCTTGGAATTATTCGCGGGTACTCCTTCGGCATCTGAGACAGAAAACATCCCTTCTTTTTTAGCTGAGGCGTATGAGCATAAAACTAGCCGTCTATTGCTAAAGCAATTCAGCCGCGACATCTTAGACAATCCCATTATCATTGACGTTATCAAGTACAGCATAGCTAACCCCGAGTTATTTGTTAAAAAAGTTTATAATCAATCGAGACCCGACATTGCTCAACTAAAGCATGATGGTGAGGAGAATGCTTAGTCCTTGCTTCACCAACAAAGTGATTCAGTTCACGATATGAACCGAAAACACTAAAACATGATTTAGTTATAACGCAATCTGATATAAAATGTACTTTATAGCAATAACCTGAGGCGATGTGTGATGAATCCTGTCTTAAGACAAGCTTCTCAGTTTGTTTTATCTAAAAAGCTACCGACTTATCATCGCTTTTTGTTTGAGCAGTATGATCTTAAAGATCGCTTAGTCGGTATACGCGGTGCAAGAGGTAGCGGAAAAACCACCTTGATGCTGCAATATGCTCACGCCTGTGGTGTGCCACTGTCCAAAATATTCTATATGGCTTGTGATCACCCTGCCATGGTCGGTGAGAGCTTGTATGAGTTGGCGCTTCAATTTTATCAGGAAGGGGGAAAGCTCCTACTCATCGATGAAATTCATAAAGCCACGGATTTTGCACAGGCAGTCAAAGCCATTTACGACACCTTCGAGTTGCAAGTGGTATTTTCAGGTTCATCCGCCTTACAGATCAGCCAACAAGCCACCGATTTATCCCGTCGTGCAGTGTTGTTTCATCTGCCTGTGCTCTCATTGCGTGAATACATGGAGATTGAAACAGGCTTAAACTTTAAGCCCGTTTCACTGACGGAACTGATCGAGCATCATCAAGACATTGCTTATGAGTACACCAAAGTACTCAGACCAATCGAGTATTTCAATCGCTACTGCCTAAATGGTGCCTATCCCTTTTATCAGGAGTCAGCAGAGAATTACCCGTTAAAATTGCTCGAGGTGATCAATCACACCATCGATGTGGATTTAACCAGTATTTTTAACATAGACCCCAGTAAGCGGGATAAGTTAAAAAAGGTGCTCTACATGCTCTGTAGCACACCACCACTGGAAATCAAC
The DNA here is from genome assembly GCA_964646525.1 of uncultured Francisella sp. Classification (GTDB taxonomy): domain Bacteria; phylum Pseudomonadota; class Gammaproteobacteria; order Thiomicrospirales; family Thiomicrospiraceae. The sequence continues at coordinate 9,477 of CAZYER010000034.1, forward strand.
AAAGTCAAACTCAGTGCCGCTGTGGAAACATCATGGCCAACACTTAAGAAATATCTGGAGCTGATGCAAGCGGGGGATTTGGTGTATAGCTTAAGAGCCAGTAGTGGTATGCGATCCGTCAATAAGCCTGACAAGCTTTTACTCAATAATCCGAATTTGTTTAACGTGCTCTGTGCATCAGCCAATCCTGGCAGCTTGCGGGAAAGTTTTTTTGTATCGCAAGTCAAACAATCGCATCAAGTCCACTACTACGATCAAGGTGATTTTATCGTTGATGATACTTGGGTGTTCGAAATTGGCGGTCGCAGCAAAAACACTCAACAGCTTAACCAACAGCAGGGCTATCTTGCTTTAGACGGCATCGAAACGGGAGCGGGTCAACGCATCCCCTTATGGATGTTTGGATTGCTCTATTGAGGTGACTATGACCATTAACACAGCAAGCAGATTCATTCGATTGATAAAACTTAACCTTATGTCACCCCTTAACAGAGTCGCCTTATGAGCCAATTAACCTCAATCATTGCCGTTAACTCCTATAAACCTAAAAAGATCAATCGATATGACGTCGACGGCGGTTGTATTGTGCAAGGTACCAACGGCAGCGGTAAAACCAGCTTATTGCGTTTGTCTTTGCTGTTCTTTGGTGTTCAACCGCGAGAGATTGCCCTGATTGCCGGTAAAAATAACCGTTTTTCCGATTATTACCTGAACTCAGACAGCAGTTATGTGGTGTTTGAATACCTTAAATCGGCTCAGCCGCGTTTGGTCATTGCTTACGCCAAACCCAATGGTGAAGTGGCTTATCGTTTCTATGACGGTGCTTTTGAAGAAGGCTTATTCATCGACGGGCGCGGTCAATTTATCAGCAATAAAGACCTCAAAGCCCATATTCAAACCCTAACGGGTAAGCGACTGTTACGCGAGTTTTCTTGGGCACAGTACAAAGAAATCATTCAATCTGGGGTACGTCGTTCACTTAACACGCCAGATGCACGGGAAATCAATGAAGCCAAATTGAGCTTTTCCTTGTGTGAGCCGAATAAAACCATCGGCGATATTGATCGGGTGATGGTGTCGATTGTCAGCAGTAAGCCGAGTTTTCAATCGGTGAAAGCCTTGATTGCGCGAAATCTCGTCGCTGCTGATCAATTTCATGAGCCGATTTATCGAACGGGTATGTTCGATTCAAAACAATGGGAACTGCAACGCACCCTGATGGATCAATCGCGACGCTTAATGAAACAGCGTAGAGAATTAACGCAAATGCAGACAGCCGATGCCATTATTGAAAACATCGATGAGCAACTAGCGATGGCTAAAGCCGATGCCAGCTTTACCCTAGCCAGTCATCAGCAGACAATAACAACCGCTTCTGAGCAAGAACAGCAACTAAAACAGCAGCTAGAGGGATTAACGAGCCAGTTTAAGCAATCTCAGTTTGCCTTACAGACCTCCTTGTCACAACTCAAAGCTGATGCTGCTGAAAAGAAACGTCGTGTCGATCAGCTAGAGGCTACCAAGCAGCAATACCAACAGCGCGATATTCACCAGCAACAAATGACGGCTAAAATGCTGCCGAGTTTGCTTGAACAGCGCCATTCACAGGAAAGCGTGTTGAATGAAATTGAACACAATTTCGCTGATATCAGTCGCGTTTACAAGGAACAGGCCAGTGCTTTAGAGATTAGTCACCTCAATCAACTCAGTGGCTTGGGGGAAGAAAAACAACGCCAACTGAATGAAGTCTTATCGCAAAAAGAGGCGTTACGTACTCAGGCTGAACAGCAAAGAGAAGCACTGGAGCAGCAGAGCGAGGCTGTTTTAACCCGACTGAATGAAAACATGACCCAACAAGCGGGTGAGATCAGTCGCTTACAAGAAAGACTCAACCACCCGAATAATGAACAGATAGCATCCATTCAGCGTCAATTACATAGCCAGCAACAGCAACTCAGTGAGCAGAAAACAGCACTGAATCAGGTCAGTAGTGAGCGATTCGCGCTCCAACAGCAAATCCAAACGCTGATGACTAACCGTGACCAACAGCTTAAGCGTCATGACGAAGCGAAACGCCTGCAACAGACACTGGAAACTCAACGAACCGAGCATCAGCAATCCTTGAAGCATGTTGAAAACATGTTCTTCATGAAGTTAGCTGAATTGTCACCCCGTCATGCCGAGCTAGCCAGTCGCTGCCTGCGCAAAGAAGTGTTAACTCAGCCCATTTTAGAACCCATCACGCTGATTGAAGATGACTTTAAGGTGCTAGGGTGTGAGCTAGATGTCAGTCGAATCCCAGCCATGGAGATTTTGGATAAACATCAACTGGAAACAGCATTGGTCAAGCTGGCTGCTGAACTGGATCAGTGTCTGACCAATCAGGCCGACTTAAGCCATCAGTTGGTTGACATGGAGAAGCAACTCTCTAAACTGAACGATAGCAGCCTCAAGTACGAAGTAGAGGATAAAAAGCTCAGATATGCGCTGGAGCAGTCAGAAGCCTCACTACTTAAGCTCACGAATCAACTCGCCATTGAGCAGCAAAAACAACAACAGGCTATTAAGGTCGAACTCGAAACCTTAAATCGCCTGATGAATGAAACCAAAGCCGCCATACAAGCGCAGCAAGCGCAAAAAACTCAAGCGAAACGCGACATTCAGCGGGACTTGGAGATCAAATTAGCGCAGTTGCAAGCCTATCAAGGACAAATCGAAGACAGCTTTAGCCACCAGCAGCAAACCCTCATCCAGCAGTATGCGCAAACCCTAGCAGAAATCCAGCGCAATCAAGATGCGGCACTGGGTCAGGCGGGAGCCGATATTCAAGCCCTAGCCAGTCAAAAAGCCTTACTCGTTCAAATCAATACTGCTATTACTGAGGCGCAGCAGGCACAAGCACTGGTGAGCGAATATCAGCTTTGGCTTGATCAGCAGTATTCAGCTTATGAATCCCTCAAGCAAGAACAAGCGCAACTGCTAGCTCAAATCACCACCCAGCAAACGCAATTAGAGCAACTCACGCAAGACTTTCATCTTCAGCAAGCCAGCTTGAGCAAAGAGATGGATCGACTTACGAAGCTACTCTCGCAGGCGCAGCAGGAAGTGCAAATCATTCAGGGATTGCTCAATCATCAACTGGACAGTGTTTCAATTAATCGAGGCTCAAAAAAGCCAAGCTTAGTATCAGCACATCAACTGCAACAACAGGTGTCTGAGTTGGTATCGCAAAGAAGCACTCAGTTCGGTCAAGGTCGTGAAGCCTGTAGCAAAATTTTGACCTCGTTAAAACAAACCAAAGAGTTAGAGCAAAAAGTCAGCGAAGCACTAGAAAGCCAAGGATTGAATGATTTGGGTGCGGTAACTCAGTGGCGTAGTTATTTATCCAGTCTGAGTTTTTTACTCGGAGACTATTTGCAGGGTCTGGTTGAGGGTATTCGTCAACAATACGCCTTATTGTCGCAACAGTTAATTGATTTGAATAGCTATCTGGATGATCAGTCTAATCGCATTAAAGAGAAAGGCAGGCGCATTTCCAATAAGATGAATGAAATGGCAACTAATTTTGCCCAAGTGGAGCGCATTCAAGCTCATATTTCATCTAACATCGAACAAATTGGCTTTAAACGCAGCCTATCCCTTGCCGCCAAACAAGCCATTGATGTCATTCGAATGCCAGCCCATGAAAGCATTCCCGAATCTTATTTTGATTTGGTGTCTCAGGCGATTATGGATATGGAGCGTTACGGAAAAAATCTAGACCTTGAGCAGTTTATCGACATTGTTATCGAGGTCAAAAATAAAGGACAAAGCATTGCCCGTAAGGCACATGATGACAAATCATTGAATAATATCGACAGTGAAGGCTTGAGCTTCTTAATTTTACTCTCACTCTACATGGCCATTAAGAACACCATGCAGCAGGACGATCAAGTCACCCTGCTTTGGGCGATTGACGAGTTAGGCAAGCTACACCACGATAATATCGGCGCCCTAATGGAATTGTTAAAGCGTGAGCGTGTCGACTTCTTGTGTGCCGAGCCGCACACCAATGCCAAGGTGCTCAGCTTATTCCAACACATTTACTATATCCAAGAATCGGGCAAAGTGAAAAAAATGAATGGTCTTAGACAACAACTGCCTTCAGACATGATTCACCGTGTTATCGCAGAACAACAGGAGTTGGTTCATGAGTGATACTTTGCTGATCCGTCGCTTGATGATGGGAGAGATTATTTGCATGGTCACGGATGAGGCGGCTGTTGATCGTTTACAGAATCCAGCCATCATGGATCATGTCAACACCGCCTTGGCTTATGTGGGCATGAAGTTAAGCAGCAATGAGGTGAAAAGTTACTTCTATGCCAGTTATGCGGATTTGTCAAAGGCTGCTGACGCACAACAGTTAAAACAACGCCTACAGTCCATTGTTAAAATCATGCACCCCTTGTTCCAGTTTATTGAACTAATCACCAAAGCCAATAACGAGGACAGTTACCCGACGCAGGGACATACCTATCTCTTTTCACAGTTGCTGATGACCATCGAAAATAACGATGCACTGGCTGATATGTTGACCAACCTATCGAACAAAAGTCTTTTTAAGTCCGCCCGAGCCAAGAACAATACCAATGATCGTTTAAGAAGCCTGCTCACGACCATGGTCGGTGAAGGCCTGCTTTATACCAGTGAAGAGGGACTCAGGTATGTGGTGACGGGTAAGTTTGATTATTACTTATCGATTTATCATCACATCGTGGCACTCGACTCTCCCGAAGTGATGGCAGAGGTTGCGGAAGAACAAGTGGATTTGGCATTAAGTTAATGACAGCAGAAGAAATACGAAAACTGGGTGAAGCCATCGCACAGCATGCCGAGCTATTGGCTGAACTGGACTACGCGGAAGACGATCCCATCGCCGTGTTAGAACAAAGTGCATCCTTAGGCCTACTCAAAAATGCACGGCTGATTGAGGCTGTTGAAGACGACTATTATTTTCCAGGCGAACACTACGAGCTACTGCGTAAAACCATTCATACCTCCAGTTATGAAATGAGTGCCATGCCTGATATTTTGGACTGGTTTAGTCATGTCAATCACCTATCCAGCCAATATGCCGCCATTGAGCAAGAAGCATCCGAAGATGATCGTCACCTGATTCGCAAAGCCTTGGTACGCAGTCTGTTTCAAATGGGTACCCATTTAAAGGGCTTGATTCGCGAAGTCGATCGCAAAGCCTCGGCAGAGTTTGGTTACTGTAAGACTTTGCCAGCCAAAATCAGAGAAGGCCACTATTATCGCGAAAGAACCAGTGAAATTTTGGCGAAGTTAGAGCGACTCGACTATGTGTCGCTTAGCAAAATATCCTCGCACCCCGATATTGAATATCTCACCCTTGGCAAGTTGTTCAGCAAAATCGAAGGCTTACGCGCTGATTTGAGTCTGGTGTTGGTCAAGCTACAAAAACTCTCGGCCTCTTTTAAAGAAACAGAACTGAGAACCCGTCAATATCGCCGTATTCTCGCGGCACTTGATGAAAAGCGTTTAGACCTTGACAGCATTTTAGACCGCATTGATTGGGATCAAATTCCCTTGCTGAATAGCGTCAGCAGTGAGAGTCTTTCGCCCATCATGGCGGGTTATGACCATGAGAAGACCACCAGTTTTACACAGAGTTGTTTTAACGACATTGCAGCAAAGATCAAACTACCTAACTTAATGAACCATGTGGTGGTCAGTTCAGAAGTGGTTTATTGGGATAGGGAAGAGGAGACAGCTGATGAAACACCCGTGTTTGATTTTGCTCAGCTGATTCAAGCGCATCAACTGAACTTTAGCCAACAACTGGTCGCCTCAACAGCCCCCGTATCGGTGATCCATTATTGGCAACAACAGGACAGCTTACGAAGCCAAGTCAGTGCCAATGCTTGGTTGTTAGAAATGTCCCAATGGTTAGCCGATGCGCAGCAATCGCTAGATTCAACAGCGATGGTAATGTCTATCGATATGATTGAAAGTGAGCCAGTGCCTCATACCGACATGATTGAGGTCTATGATATTCAAGCCCGTTTTACTATCGGTAAAACGCTATGAAATTAACCGCAGCCCAAGTACGTGAGCTTCAAGCGATGAGTCAAAAAGGCTTGCCTTGTGAAAAGCCCACATCGGCATGGATTATCCAGCTGACCGAAGAAGAGGGGATCGGCACACTTAGCGGCAAGAAATGCTTTTTTAGTGCCAAGGATCTTAACAAAATAGCGGTGTTTCTTCGAGTCAATGGCTATGGTCAAACCGTCACAGAAGCCGATTTTGCTGATCGCTTAACCCTCGCAGAAAAACTGAATGATGAGAAGTTGGCTAACCAACCCGTCAGCCAAGGACGGGTGATGGTTAAATCCTTTGCTAAGGACTTTGTGGTGGCGGGTAAGTCCTTCCCAGAAGGTCATGGCATAGAATTTCAGTTAAACGACTTGCTCAATGCCGACATTAAGCAATGGTTACTGGTCGAAAACCTGGCGGTATTCTTAGCCATTGAGCAATACCCCAACCTATTAAACTGCCTTGATGAGAATTGCCTAGTACTTTATCGCGGGCATGGTTTTTTCACCGCACAAGCCAGTCAAAGTCTGCTCAGGCAAAGCAACGCCTCAAAATTTGGGTTTTTTGACTTTGATCCAGCAGGCCTGCTTCAAATTGGTATGACGGATCTGGATGCACTGATTTTACCAGCCCTCGATGAAGCGAATGTTAAGCGATTAATCGAAGCAAATAAATCTGGTGTGTTTGCTGATCAAGCCCTGCAATATGGTAAACAATTACAGACATTGATCGATACTAATAGCCCCTTATCACCTTGGGCTTCAGTGATGCTTGAACATCAACTGGCTGTTATGCAAGAAACCTTACTAGCCAGAGATGTGTCGTTAACAAGGCAAAAGATTAGAATGTCAGATTAAGCACGGCTGTCCCTGACATGTTGGTAATTATCGCATTTTGCTAACGATTGCTGATGATGAAGTTGAAGTTTCTTACGTTGAAGAGGTTAAAAAA
>CAZYER010000035.1:0-16324 GCA_964646525.1 uncultured Francisella sp.
CGTGCCGTGATGGGTGTGTGGCCGGTAAGCGAGGGTAAGGTGCGTTTAGACGGGGCTGATTTGGAGCAGTGGCAACGTGAAAGCTTGGGGCCTTATGTGGGTTATTTGCCGCAAGATATCGAGTTGTTTGAGGGGTCGGTTGCCGAGAACATTGCCCGCTTTGGCGAGGTGAATGCAGAGAAAGTGGTACAAGCGGCGCAGATGGCGGGTGTGCATGAGCTGATTTTACGCTTGCCTCAGGGCTATGATACGCCAATTGGTGCGGGCGGCTTGGCTTTGTCGGGCGGTCAGCGTCAGCGCATTGGTTTGGCGCGTGCTTTGTATGGTTTGCCCAAAGTGGTGGTATTAGATGAGCCTAATTCGCATTTGGATGAGCTGGGTGAAAAAGCCTTGGTGCAGGCTATTTTGCAATTGAAGGCGGCGGGTTCTTCGGTCGTGATTATTACGCACCGTTCTGGCATTTTAGGTGTGACTGATCTGTTGATGGTTCTGGTAGAGGGCAAAATTAAAGCCTTTGATCGTCGAGATACGGTATTGCAGTCGTTGCGTCAGCCTGCCAGTGCGGCGCCATCGACCACGACCAAAGAGGGGGCAGTGTGATGCAGGCAGAGCTAAAGGTTCCGACCAGTGACCATATGTATCGTCGTTTTGGTTTGTTTGTGTTGTTCGGCTTATTGGGCGGCTTTGTGCTGTGGGCCAGCTTGGCGCCCTTACAGTCGGCCGTTGTTGCCGAAGGCAAGGTGGTGGTTGAGTCGCGAAATAAGGTCGTGCAACACTTGGATGGTGGTTTAGTCGCTGAAATTTATGTCAAAGAAGGCGACTTGGTGCAAAAAGGACAGTCTTTATTGAAGCTGTCGGATGTGCAAATTAAAGCCCAGTTGGATATTGTTAATAGCCAGTGGTGAGAAGCCTTGGCAAATTTGTCCAGATTGAATGCTGAGCGAGAAGGCTTGGAGCAGATGACGCTTTCTGCGCTGGTGCAGTCGGAATTACAACATGACACCATGCGCCAGTATGTGACGACACAAGAGCAGCTGTTTAAGGTTCGTCGGCAGGCTTTTCATAGCGAACAGTCGGTGTTGAAGCAACGTATTGCGCAAACGCGAGCGCAGTTGCGTGGTTTGGAGCAGGTGATTACGACGCAGAAGCAACGTTCTGGCTCTTTAGGGCAGGATGTAAAAGACTGGCAGAAATTGTATGAACAGCAGTTTGCCGATAAAGTGCGTTTACGTGATATGGAGCGTCAGCGTGCCGAGATTGAGGGTGATGTGGCGAGTAAGCAATCTGAGGTGGCGCGCTTAAATCAACTACTGGCGGAAACAGAGCACCAGATGGTGTTGCGTCAGGAAGAATATTTGAAAGAAGTGAATGACCAGATTCGTGAGTATCAGTCTAAGCTGTCAGAGTCAGAGGCGAAAAGAAGTGCTTTGACAGATCAGTTGCAGCGTGTGGATATTGTGGCGCCTGAGTCTGGACGTGTGGTGGGTTTTGATGTGGTGACCATTGGCGCAGTACTCGAACCCAGACGCTCGATTATGGAAATTGTGCCAGCTGATCAGGTGTATGCGGTATTGGGGCAGGTAAGAACGGTAGATATTGATCAGATTATGCCAGGACAACGCGCTGAAATTAAATTTACCGCATTTAATACCAGTTATTTGCCCACCCTGTATGGACAGGTCGATTCGATTGGTGCTGATGCGCAATACGATGAAGTCACCAAGGCGTTTTACTATAAGGTGCGTGTGATACCTGAGCCAGAGTCGGTCGCTTTGTTGGCCGAGCGTGGCTGGTCGTTGGTGTCTGGCATGCCAGCGGATACCTATATTCAAACGCAACAACGAACCTTAATGAACTATATCATCAAGCCGTTTTCGGTGATGTTTTCTCGTGCCTTTAATGAAGATGATTTATGATGAATAGCCCTAAGTTGACGTTATTAAGTGCTGCTGTATGGATGTTGGGCTGGTCTTCGGTTCAGGCAATGACCTTGGCAGAGGCTTACAGTTTGGCGCTTGCGCAGGATGCCAAGTTGGCGTCGGCTCAGTCTCGTTTGCAGGCGGATAGCGAATTGGTGCCACAGGCACAATCGCAGTTGTTGCCGCAGGTGTCGGTGGGGGTGTCGAATAAGTCTGAGTCTTATGTGCTTAGGGGTAATACAACGCCTAATAATGAGCAAACCAGTAATCAGAATGTGCAGGTGTCGCAACCCTTGTATGCGCGTAAGGCTTGGTATGGGGTAGAACAGGCTAACTTAAAGGTCGACTTTGCTCAGTTGCGTTTGGCGGGCACGCGTGCGGAATTAGGGATTCGTTTGTCTGATGCATTTTTAACCTTTTTGCTGGCTCAGGAGCATTTGTCTTTGTCTCAGCAATTGGTAACGACAACCGAGCGCCGTTTGGCGCAAGCGCAAGCGGCATTAAAGGTGGGTTATGCCAGTAAGGTAGATGTGTTAAGCCTGAGTGCTGAGTTGGACGATGCGCGGGCGCAGGTGATTACGGATCAGCAGCGTTTGTTGTTTGCACGACAAAAGTTGAAGGGTTTAATTGGTCGAGAAGTGCCACAACAGTTGGCTTGGCCTAAAATTGATGTGGCTCAGTTGCAGAAGCGTTTGGTGCAAGGTAAAGATTGGATGGCCGAGGCGCGCCATGTGAATAGCGATGTTAAATTAGCTCAAATCAGTGCTGAGGTGGCGCAGAAAGAGGTCGAAATCCGTCGTTCCGAGCATTATCCTGTCGTTAACGTGGGTGCTTATTATTCCGATGCTCAGGGTTCGACTTACTTTGCGCAGAAAAACGAAAATAAAGCAATTTATATTGAAATGAAGTTGCCACTTTATCAGGGTGGGTATGCCACTTCGCGTGTGCGTGAAGGGGAGGCTTTGTTGCGTTCGGCAGAACAGGAAGTACGTTATGCCCAGTCGGAAGCGGAAAAACTGGTGCAGGAACAGTTATCGACTTTAGAGGCGACACAGCAGAAGTTAGAAGCCTTAGCCCATTCTATTCGTTCGGGCGAAACGTATTTAGCTTCGGTGGAAGAGGGTTATCGTTTGGGCTTGCGTGATATTGCCGAAGTATCTCGGGCTAAGGAAAAGCTGTTTTTAAATCAGCGTGATCAGATTAGTGAGTCGTTAACCTGGGTGAGTGCTGCATTACGATTGAAGGCGTTAGTGGGTCAATTGAACGAAGCGGAGTTTAATGAGCTCAGTCGGTTATTATGGTGATGCTCTCGCTAAGAGATAGGTTAACCCCGATTTGCTTTCTGTTCTAAGCATTTCACTAAAAACAAGCCAACCAAACTAGCGATGACAATGAGCAGGGCGGCGTTAGCCGCTTCGGGGATGCGCTCGTCTAGGGCGTACTGGTAGGTAATCACTGCTAGCGTGTCGAAATTGAAAGGGCGCAACATCAGCGTGGCGGGTAACTCTTTCAATACCTCAATGGCGACCATTAAGCTGCCTGCCAAAAGGTGAGGCGACATCAGCGGAAGGGTGATGCGCCAGTGTTGTTGCCAGCGGGCGTAGCCATGCAGTTGGGCGGCTTCTAGTAAACGGGGCGAGAGTTGTGACAGTCCAGCTTGGGTGCTTTGTACGGCGATGCTCATAAAACGCACACAGTAAGCGAAGATTAGGGCGGCAACCCCAGCAGCAAGGCCGAGTTGTTGCCATGTGAGCAAAATGGCGACGGCCAAGGCGATGCCGGGAATGCCATAGCCAATCGAGAGCAATCGTAATGACCAGCGGTGGGTATGGCTATCTGGCTGAATGTAAGCTTGCCAGCTAACCCAGGCGGCAATAGAAATGGCAAACACGGCAGTGGCACTCGCTAAGGTTAGGCTATTGGTAAACCAAGTGGTTAGGCGTTCTAGATTCCAACTGTCGGTGTCTGCTGATAGGCTTTGCCACAGTAATAACGTTAGCGGTAGCGCAAAAGCGAGGGCGAATACTGTCCACGCATAGCCACTCATCCACCATCCGTCAATGGCGCGTTTGGGCGCTCTCGCCATGTCACTGACACCTTGTTGCGCTAAGGATTGCTGTTTGCTGGGTTGAATTAAAAATAGCAACAAGATAATCACACTAATGAGCGTCACCGCGAGTTGTGCTGCTAAGGCCCAATCGCCCATATTAAACCAGCTACGATAAATCGCTTGCGTTAAGGTGGGTACGGCGAAAAGGCTACTGGCACCATAGTCAGCGAGGGTTTCCATCATCACTAAGGCCGCTCCAGCAATGATAGACGGTTTGGCGATGGGTAAAACGACTTTAATGAAGGCTTGATAAGGCGATAAACCTAAGGCTCTAGCCGCTTCAAAGGCTTGTAAGCCTTGGCGTTGAAAACTGGCACGCGCCAGTAAAAATACATAGGGCATGAAAACCAGTGAAAACACCAAAGCCAGTATCGGTAAATTGCGAATATCGACCCAACGTTCGACCCAGCCCAGCTCTCTGAGCCATAAGTGGAGCGTGCCACTGCTGTCTGCCCACCAGGTGACCAACATGGCCACGACATAAGGAGGTAAGGCCAGTGGTAATACGAGCAGCCAAGCCAATAGTCGGCTGGCAGGGAAGCGATAGGCAACGGTGAGCCACGCTAGGCTTGTTCCTAAGGTAACGGCACCCATGGCAGTAAGACTGGTCAGTAGCAAGGTGTTCAATAAGGCTTCGCCCAACCAAGTCGTTAATAAGTGATGCCAGTGATCGCTACCCTGACTGAAGTCGAGCGCTTGCCAAACCAACATTAGAATGGGCAGAATGAAAATGGCGCTGACCGCCAGTCCTAGCCAAGCACTCATTTTCATGCAAAGGCAACCACGTGACCACCGGTATCGAAGCGTATGCCCGTTTCATCGCCCACATTGAGTTGAATATGGCTGGGCATCAGTGCCACCACCACTTGTTGATCGTGCAAAGCCAGTCGATATAAGGTGCTAGGACCTTGGAAGGCTTTATATGTCACTTTGGCGCGAAAACTACTTAAAGGATCGTAAACAATATCATCGGGGCGTACCAATACGCTGACTTCTGTACTAGAGTCTTGTTCGCTACAGTGACCATGCACCAAACCTAAAGGCGTGCTGATGTGACGAGGGCTGGTGACTTGCGATTGTAAAAAACTGCCCAGCCCAACAAAACTGGCGACAAAACGATTGGCCGGTTCGTGATAAACACGATAAGGACTATCCCATTGCACAATTTCACCTTGCTGCATGACGCCAATCACATCAGCGAGGGTAAAGGCTTCGGTCGGATCATGGGTGACCAGCAAAGCACTGGCACCGAGAGATTTGAGTAGGTCGCGCACTTCTAAGCTTAAACTCTCACGCAAAGCAGCATCTAGGTTAGCGAAGGGCTCGTCCATTAACAATAATTGCGGTTGTGGCGCTAATGCGCGGGCTAAGGCAACCCGTTGTTGTTGACCACCTGAAAGTTGATGCGGATAACGCTGGGCGAGGTTGTCGAGCTGAAGGCGCTGTAACCATTCTTGGCAACGGCGCTGTTGTTCTGTTTTATTGAGTTGATGTAAGCCGAAGGCGATATTCTCCGCAACGCTGAGGTGAGGAAAAAGCGCATAATCCTGAAATACCATGCCGATGCCACGTTGTTCGGGCGCTTGTTCTTGTCCATTGCCCGCAACACAGCGTCCTGCAATTTCAATGCATCCGCTCTGGATGGATTCAAATCCCGCAATGGCTCTTAATAACGTAGTCTTGCCGCAACCAGAGGGACCGAGCAGACAACCTATCTGTCCAGCTGCTAAATGCAGACTAACTTGGTTTAATATGTACGCATTGGCTCTGGTTAAGCTGAGATCTTGAATGCTGAGCGCGGGATAAGCAGAGGTTGACATAGTGGATACGGGGAAACCATGCAATTAAGTGTGAAAAAAGTGTAAATATTGATTGCAAATAATAACAATTATCAGTAGTATACGCAAGGCACGATCTCTTAAATGATAACCATTAATGTTTGTTGGTAGGTAGCAAATGAAAAAAACAATTCTTGCACTTTTATTGTCTTCAGTTTCTTTCGCGGCGGTTGCGGCGGAAGTGAATGTCTATTCATCGCGTCATTATGTTTCAGATGATAAGCTTTATGCGGCGTTTACGCAAGCGACGGGCATTAAAGTCAATCGCATTGAAGCGAAAGATGATGAGCTGGTAGAGCGCTTAAAGGCAGAAGGCGCGCGCTCTCCGGCCGACGTGTTGATTTTGGCTGATGTCGCTCGTTTGCAAGCCGCTCAGGATATGGGGCTATTAGCTGCTGTGGATTCGCCATCCTTGGCATCTAAAATCCCAGCGCAGTTCCGTGAACCCACTAATCATTGGTTTGGCTTCTCATCGCGTGCACGTGTTATTGCTTATGATCCAGGTGTCGTTACGGAAGCGCAAGCTAAAAATTATGCGACCCTAGCTGATGCAAGTATGAAAGGTAAGGTTTGTGTTCGTTCTGGTGCGCATCCTTACAATTTGTCTTTGCTGAGCGCGATGATGCTGCATGAAGGTGAGGCTAAAGCAGAAGCTTGGGCGAAAGGTGTGGTGGATAATTTAGCTCGTAAGCCTAAGGGTGGCGATACGGATCAGATTCGTGCCATTGCTGCGGGTGATTGTGCCATTGGCCTGACTAACAGTTATTACTATTTGCGTTTACAGCGCTCAGAAAAGCCTGAAGACGCGAAAGTGATCGACCGCGTTAAAATGGCCTTCCCAGATATGGCGGGTCATGGTACGCATGTGAATATTTCGGGTGGTGGCATGTTGGCTAACGCACCGCATAAAGCGGAGGCCGTTAAGTTGCTGGAGTTTTTGGCAACGGATGAAGCGCAACAATACTTTGCCAATGGCAATAACGAGTTTTCGGTCGTTGCTGGTGTTAAATTGGATAACCCAGAGTTGAATGCGGTTAGTCATTTCAAAGCAGATCCGTTAAATTCGGCCGCCATTGGTGCTAAGCGTAATGCTGCGGCGCAAATCATGGATCGTACTGGCTGGAAATAAGATAGGTGAAATTTCGTTCAATCAGTCTGCCCGTTGCTATCTTCTTAACCCTGTTAATGCATAGCGTGTTGGCATGGTGGTTGTGGCAACTCAAAACAGCGGAACCGATTAAGCCCGTTGAGTTGATGTCGATGGAGTGGGTGGAGGATAAACTGGATGTGGCCGCACCACCTAAGTTAGAAACACCGCCTCCTGCTCCGGTGGAGCCAATTGATGAGCCAGAACCTGTGCTGACTCAGCAGGTGGCGCCCCCACCGCCTCCGCCGATACCCAAGGAAAAGCCTAAGCCACAACCCAAACCTCAGCCTGCCAAGGTACCCGTTGCCCAGTCCACCCCAACGACAGAGGCTAAAACAGAGTCGGTGGCGCCGCCATCGCCCGTGGTCGCGTCAGCACCACCAGCGAGTGTGCCTGTTGAACAAAAGCCCTTAGTGCGTGCAGAGGCTGATTATTTGAATAATCCTAAACCCAGTTATCCTCGTTTATCAAAGCGCATGGGTGAGCAGGGAGAGGTGCGCTTAAGGGTGCTGGTGGCAGTCGATGGTCGTGTTGCTTCGGTACAATTGAGTCGCAGTTCGGGTTTTGAGCGGCTGGATGAAGCAGCGCTAGAGTCGGTGAAACAATGGCGTTTCAAACCAGCTACTCAAGGTGGAGAGCCATTGGAAACTTGGGTTGAAGTACCCGTTAAATTCGTGTTGGAGAACGACTAATGAGTCAATTTGAACAATTTTGGGCTGCTGGTGATGACGTTACCCATGCTGTATTTTGGGTGCTGGTGGCTATGTCAGTGATTAGCTGGACGCTGATTTTCTGGAAAAGTTGGCAATTAAGTTCACATCGACTCAAAGCCAGTGTGGCTATGCAGGCTTTTTGGCAGGCGAATAATTGGCAAGCTGGTGTGGCGGTACTGGCTAGCTTGCCGGCTTATGCGCTGTTGGCGCAAGCCGGCGAGAAAGGAGCTCGTTGGGTTAATGAACAACAACAGCATCAGGGCCAGTTAGCGGAAAGTTTGCCTGCCAGTGAGTTAATGGTACAGTCTCTTCGTGGAGGATTAAGTCAGGCTAATAACCAGTTGGAGGCGGGTCAAACCATGCTGGCTTCTATCGGTTCAACGGCGCCTTTTGTTGGGCTATTTGGTACTGTGTGGGGCATTTATCATGCGCTGATGACCATTAGTGGCACACAACAAGTGGCGTTAGATCAGATTTCTGGTCCTGTCGGCGAAGCATTAATTATGACCGCATTGGGTCTGTTTGTTGCGATTCCTGCGGTGCTGGCGTACAACGCTTTCAACCGTCAAATTCGCTTAGTCTCCAGTGATTTAGATGGCTTTGCACATGATTTGCACCTGTACTTTGTCGGTCAGCAACGCAAGGGGTAAGACATGGCATTTGGAGGATTAGAGGGCAGTCAGAATCGCCCGATGGCTGAAATTAACACCACACCACTTGTGGATGTGATGTTGGTGCTGCTGATTATTTTCATCATCACCGCTCCTTTGATGACGCAGGCCTTAAAAGTCGATTTGCCCAAAGCCAATGCCCAAGCCTTGCAACCTAAACCAGAAGCCATTGCCTTATCTATTGATGAGTCGGGCGGTTTGTTTTGGAATAAAGAACCGGTGAGTGATGCTGAGGCTTTGGTGCGTATGAAAGCAGCTGCCGTGAGAGATGAACAGCCACCGGTACATTTGTCTGCCGATAAACAGCTCACCTATCAGCGTATTACCGAAGTATTGGCGTTATTAAAACAAGCGGGTCTGAGCAAGGTGGGTTTTGTGACGACACCTGTTGTTGATGTGACGCCATGACGGGACAAACGGATCAGCAGCCCGTTAATATTCGCCACGTTGGCGGTCAAACGGGAGCCTGCCGATTATTAAGCTCTTCGAGCTTGTTTGCGGGTCATAAGGAGGTTCGTATTTTACATGCAGGCGTTGAATATGTGTTGCGTATTACGAAAGAGCAGAAGCTGGTCCTAACCAAGTGAGACTTGAATGGTCGGAAGAGCGCATTCCTTGGGAAACGGGTATGTGACGATCTAATAAGGCTTCGAGTTGAGCCGCGGCAAAGCATTCACCTACCAATGCCAGTCCTGAGTAAGAAGTGAGTTCAAATCGAGCGGATGATTTATAAGTGATAGGTGCCATAACATGTTCAAGTGCAGTGGATAATACGAATATTGTACACCATTTCAATGAGTTATGGTGTTATTTATAGGTTTGAATACGGATTAAGGTACGTATTTCTTTTTACATATTTGTTTTTATAAGCATTTTATTATAAAAATAAAATTAATGGCACATAAAAAAACTTTAATTGGGCAAACAAATTACAGCCATTTACAATCAGCGCAGATTCACGAGGAATCAAACCATTAAAATGATTTTACGTAGGAGAATACGTATGAAGAAAAGCTTACACCTTGTTGCTTGTGCTGGATTGGCCTTTGTTGCTGGTCAAGCAGTAGCTGTTGATCGTGGACAAATGCTCGCCGACAACTGTATGTCGTGCCACTCTGGTGGTGCCAATAATGTGACCATTCCCAACCTAACGCAATATCCTGCTTCTGCCATTGTATCGCAAATGAAGGCATTCAAAGATGGTAGCCGTCCAGCGACGGTTATGACACGTCATGCTAAAGGTTACAGTGATGAAGATATTGTTGCTTTAGCAAAATACATCGGCATTCAAGGTAAATAAGGAGTAGGGTTATGAGTATGAATCGTCGTCAGTTTGTACAGGTTGCGGGCTCAGCCGCTTTACTGCCTTTAGTAGGCGCAGGTTTGTCGGGTTGTGGTGCCACTCGTTCGGGTCCAGCGCGTGTTGCTGTTATTGGTGGGGGGTTTGGTGGTGCAACGGTCGCGACTTACCTGAAAAAGTATGATCCTAAAATGGAAGTTACCTTAATTGAGCCAAAAACGTCTTACATGACTTGTCCTGGTTCTAACTGGTACCTAGCGGGCTTACGTGATGCCAAGAGCATTACGCATAACTACGAAGGCTTGAAAAAGCGTGGTGTCAACGTTGTTCACGATACCGTTACTGCAGTGGACAGTGGTGCTAAAACCATTAAGCTAGCGGGCGGTAAGAGTTTGTCTTATGACAAGGTCGTGGTTTCTCCTGGCATCGACTTTAAATGGGGTGCAGTAGAAGGCATTACCGAGGCCAATGCGGAAAAATGTCCTCACGCATGGCAAGCGGGTGCGCAAACTGAATTGCTGAAAAAGCAAATTGAGGGTATGAAGCAAGGTGGTACTTTTGTCATGGTATCACCGCCCAATCCTTTCCGTTGTCCACCAGGACCTTACGAGCGTGTCGCTATGGTGGCTGAGTACTTCAAAAAGAACAACCCTAAAGCCAAAATTCTCATTTTAGATGCGAAAGACGCTTTCTCGAAACAAGGTTTGTTCCTTGCGGCTTGGAAAGATGTTTACGGTGATATGATTGAATGGGTGGCAGGTAAAGACGGCGGTAAAGTGACCAAAGTCGATGCGGCAACCATGACGGTTCATTCTGGTTACGGCAATATTAAAGCAGACGTGATTAATGCCATTCCAGCACAAAAAGCAGCCTCAATCGCGTTCACAATGGGGTTGACCAATGAAAGTGGTTTCTGCCCTGTGGATATGCTGACCTTTGAATCAACGCTTAAGAAAGATGTTTATGTGATTGGTGATGCTTCTATTGCTGGTGCTATGCCTAAATCAGGTCACTCAGCCAGTTCGCAAGGTAAAATTTGTGCAGCTGCCATTGTAAACGATTTAGCTGGATTGCCGATGCAGCCTGCGCAACACGTTAATACCTGTTATTCACTAATTTCAAAAGACTATGCCATTTCTGTAGCAGCTGTTTACAATCTACAAGATGGCAAAATTACTGAAATCAAAGGATCGGGTGGCGTGTCGCCAAAAGATGCGAATGCAGATTTCCGCAAAATGGAAGCTGACTATACCTTAGGTTGGTATGCGAGTATCACCAAAGATATTTGGGGTACAGGCGCCTAAGCGACTGCGTTGAGGGCTAGCTTCGTTACTAAGGTGCTCGAACAGCGTCATGTACTCTTGTACACTCCTTGTTCTGTGCGCCTCGCTATCCACTCAGCTCATACGCTTAGGTTAGGTATTGTGCTGAAAGCTAGTCGAGTATAGTGGCTAGTCAACAGTCTTGACTTAATTTAGTCTAAAAATTAAACCCCAGCATCGTCTGGGGTTTTGTTTTTGCGTTATACTTTAGCCAGTTTTATTTATATTTTTAATTGGGTTGAATCCTTATGTCTTCACGTCGTCAATTTATTTCTGCTGCTGCTGCGTTAGTCGGTTCGGCTGGTTTGTTAGCAGGTTGTAATAAAAAAGAAGAAGCCGTTGTATCTGGTAGCAACAGCCAAGAAAAAATCCACTGGAAGCTCGTTACCTCATGGCCAGCAAACTTCCCAGGCTTAGGGACTTCTGCTAATCGTATCGCTGAATTGATTACGCAATTGTCGGGCGGTCGTTTGACAGTGAAAGTCTTTGCTGCAGGCGAGTTGGTAGGGGCGTTGGAAGTCTTTGATGCGGTTTCTGCTGGTACAGCGCAGATGGGTCATTCAGGCGCTTACTACTGGAAAGGCAAGAGTCGTGCGGCTCAGTTTTTTTCATCCGTTCCTTTTGGTCTAACGGCACAAGAAATGAATGCTTGGTTGTACTATGGTGACGGTATGGCCTTGTGGGAAGAAGTTTATAAGCCTTTTGGTCTAATTCCGAATGCGGGTGGTAATTCTGGCACACAAATGGGCGGTTGGTTTAATAAAGAAATCAACAGTGTTGCTGACTTTAAAGGGTTGAAAATGCGTATGCCAGGGTTGGGCGGTGAAGTCATTCAACGCTTGGGGGCGATTCCTGTCAACCTACCAGGTGGAGAAATTTTTTCTGCGTTGCAGTCGGGGGCGATTGATGCCACTGAGTGGGTTGGCCCTTACAATGATTTGGCGTTTGGTCTTTATAAGGCAGCGAAAAACTACTATGCCCCAGGTTGGCACGAGCCAGGCACAGTGATGGAATGTATGATCAACGAAAAAGCCTTCAATGCTTTACCTGCCGATTTACAAGCGATTGTGAAAGGGGCAATTCGTATGGTAAACCAGGATATGATTGCTGAATTTACCATGCGTAACCAAAAGGCTTTGCACGATTTAGAGCAACAACACGGTGTGAAGGTGAAGTTCTTCCCAGAGGAAGTGTTGCGTGAGTTGAAAAAAGTTTCAGAGGCTGTGTTGGATGAAGAAGCGGCGAAAGATCCTTTATCAGCAAAAGTTTGGGCTTCGCAAAAAGCGTTCCGCGATGCAGTGACGCCTTGGACGGATATGGCAGAGGGTGCCATTATTCGTGCACGTTCTCTGTAAGTTGAGCGTTTAATCAATGGAAACCCTCATTTCTTCTTTTGTTATCGCTTGGTTTGTCACTTTTTTTGTACTGCGTTATGAAGATTTTCACGCGCATATTACCCGAGATGCCGATTCGGGAGTGCAGAAGTTACACAGTAAGCCAACACCTCGCGTTGGTGGTATGGCGGTGTTTTTGGGGGTTTTCTCCGCCATTGGCTTGGCAGCGGTGCAGAATGCTGATCTTAAGACCAATTTAGGATTGTTGCTGTTAGCGGCCTTGCCTGCTTTTTTAGGCGGGCTCGTTGAAGATCTAACGAAAAAAGTTACACCCTTAGTGCGTTTGGTGTTGGCTTTTATGTCGGCGGCTCTGGCTTTTTTCTTGTTGGACGCTCGTCTAGATAGAGTCGATATTTGGGGATTAGACTGGTTATTAGCCAATTCACTGTTATTCTCGTTTTTATTAACCATGGTGGCGGTGGGTGGCGTTTCTCATGCGGTGAACATTATTGACGGTTTTAATGGCTTAATGTCGGGTTATGCCATTTTAGCCTTCAGTGCTTTTGCTGCTGTCGCTTGGTGGTTGGACGATGAGTTTTTGTTTTTAGTCAGCATGGCCAGTGCGGGTGGCATTTTAGGGTTTTTGTACTTCAATTTCCCAAAAGGACGCATTTTTATGGGCGATGGTGGCGCTTATCTGATCGGCTTTATGCTAGCAGAAGTGGCGGTGATGATGATTGTGCGTCATGGTGCGGTATCGGCTTGGTTTGTGCTGGCGGTATTGGCGCTGCCAGTGTTTGAAACGGTGTTCTCGATTTACCGCCGTGCGTTTGTGCAGAAAACGAAAATCGGTATGCCCGATGCCTTACATTTACACACGCTGATTTATCGTCGCATTACCAAACACTGGCATTTGCCCGACCGCGTGTACAATAACTCCGCCACGTCGCCTTATTTATGGGTGTTGTCTTTGGTTTCAATTATTCCAGCGATTTTCTTATGGCAGCATACTTGGGCGTTACTCATTGTCATGTTGGTGTTCATCGCTGCCTATCTTTGGTTGTATCGTCGTATTGTCAGGTTTCAGCGCATTCCTTTCCGTTGCGTGACCTGGAATAATCGTAAACTCTGTGAGCCAGTATCGGAAAAGCCAAGCGAGCCTTAACCGATTACTTGGCTTCATCCCAATTCGTTCCTTGTCCCACTTCAACCACCAGCGGCACACTCAGTTGTGCCGCTTGTTCCATACACGCTTTAAGGGCAACAGCAACGTGTGCGCAGTCGGCGTCGGGCACTTCTAACACCAATTCATCATGTACTTGCATAATCAACTTGGCTTGTGGGCAGTGGTTGTGCAGCCAGTCATTGACGCGAATCATCGCCAGTTTAATCAGGTCAGCGGCTGAGCCTTGCAAAGGTGCATTAATCGCCGTGCGTTCGGCATAGGCACGCACAGCGGCATTTTTGGCATGAATGTCGGGTAAATACAGGCGACGATGAAAAATGGTTTCAACATAGCCTTGCGCCTTAGCTGTGGCTTTGGCTTGTTCCATGTAGGCGGCGACACCTGGGTAACGGGCAAAATAGGTATCAATATAGTGCTGAGCGATTTTACGTTCTACACCGAGTTGTTTTGCCAGTCCAAAGGCACTCATGCCATAAATCAATCCAAAATTGACCGCTTTGGCAGCACGGCGTTGCTCTTTCGTCACTTCGACTAAGGGCATATCAAACACTTCAGCAGCGGTGGCGGTATGCACGTCGATATTATTGGCAAAGGCATTCAGTAGGGTCGCATCTTGTGATAAATGAGCCATTAAGCGCAATTCGATTTGCGAATAGTCGGCAGCGAGTAGTTGATGTCCCGTTTCGGCAATAAAGGCTTTGCGAATGCGTCGTCCTGCTTCATTACGCACGGGAATGTTTTGTAGGTTAGGGTCGGAAGAAGATAAGCGCCCCGTGGCGGTTACCGCCTGATGAAAGCTGGAATGGACACGTCCTGTTTGCGCTTGAATGTGATTCGGTAGTGCGTCTAAGTAAGTCGATTTCAACTTACTTAAACTGCGATACTCTAAAATGACGGCGGGTAGTTCGTAGGTTTCGGCCAATTGTTCCAGTACTTCTTCATTGGTAGAAGGTTTGCCACCAGGGGTTTTTTTCAGTACGGGCAAGCCCATTTTTTCAAATAAAATAACCGCAAGTTGACTGCTCGAACCCAAGTTGAATACTTGCCCTGCCAGATTGTGTGCACGCAGCTCCAAATGACTAATGTCATCGGCCATTGCAGCGGATTGCTCCATCAACGCGGTGGTATCGATTTTTACGCCTGTGCGTTCCATCGCGCCAATAATAGGCATCAGCGGGCGCTCGATGGTTTGGTAAAGCTGTTTCAATTCGGGGGTTTCTGTCAGGGTTTGCGCAAAGCGCTGATGCAAGGCATGAGTGACTGCCACATCTTCACAGGCATAGGGAGCGGCAATATCCAGTGCGATGTCGGCAAAGTTCAGTTGTGCTTTGCCCTTGCCTGCGATGTTTTCAAAAGTGGTAGTAGTATGATCGAGGTAATACTGCGCTAAATCGTCCATATTATGACGGCTGGCAGTGGCATTGACGATATAGGATTCCAGCATCGAATCGTCACAAGTTCCCGCCAAGGTGATGCCGTGATTGAGCAGAATGTGACGATCGTATTTGAGATTGTGCCCCAGTTTGGGTAGCTGCGTGTCTTCTAATAGGGGTTTAATAGAGTCAAGTGCTGAATCCATCGGTAGTTGTGCAGTATCCGCCAAGCCTGTGTGTGCGAGTGGGGCGTAGCCAGAGCCGAGCGAAGGGCTAAATAAGGCAATACCAACAATGCGGCTATCGAAGGCGTTCAATCCCGTGGTTTCTAAGTCGAAGCATAAGCAAGCTTCCTGCTGGACGGTGATTAACCAGTGTTGCCAAGTGGCTAGGTCGGTAATCAGCTGGCAAGAAGGCAAACTAAAGTTGCTGACTTTGGTTATTGGCGTGCTGGGTGTCGTAGCTGAATCATCCAATAAAGAGGGTTGGCTGGCGCTTAACCAACCAAATTGCATCAGTAGTGCTTGTACCCGCTTTAAGTTGAGTCTTTGCAGTTCGTTGCGCAAGGCGGCTTGATCGATGGGGGCGATTGACAGTTCGTTCCATTGCAAGGGGAGTTCACAATCGCGCTTGGTGATGACAAGCTGTTGAATGAGAGGGAATTGCTCCGCTGCCGCCAAAATGTTCTGGGCTGTACGGGTGCGCTGCCCTTTCATTGCTTCGACAATGCCGCTGAGCGTACCGTGGGTGCGTAGCAGTTTGGCAGCGGTTTTTTCGCCCACGCCATCAACCCCTGGGATGTTGTCCGACTTATCACCTACCAGTGTTAGCCAATCAACAATGCTATCAGGTGGCACACCAAATTTATCGGTGACGGCAGCAGGGGTGAGTAGTTTGTTTTTCATGGTGTCGATAATACGTACCTGCTCATTCACCAATTGGCAGAGGTCTTTATCACCAGTGGCAATCACCACTTCTTGTCCGTTGGCACTGGCCTGTGTCGCGAGAGTGGCAATGACATCGTCGGCTTCAATACCAGGAATCACTAATAGCGGTAATCCCATTAAGGTAACCAGCTTGTGTAGGGGTTCAATTTGCGCGCGCAATTCATCGGGCATGGGTGATCGATGCGCTTTGTAGTCTGGAAAGAGCTCATGACGAAAGTTTTTGCCCTTGGCATCGAAAATCATTGCCACACCGCTGGGTTGGTAGTCATGAATGAGCGTTGCGACCATCGACAAGACACCATGAATAGCGTTCACTGGTGTGCCATCGGGTGCGTTGAGCATGGGAACGGCATGAAAAGCACGGTAAAAAAAGGAGTTGGCATCGATTAACAATAAAGGCGCTGACATGGGCGTTTTCTCTAGCAATAAGGGGATGGTTAACAAACCAAATGAAGGGCTATTAT
>CAZYER010000036.1:0-16041 GCA_964646525.1 uncultured Francisella sp.
CCCTAAAATTAGTTTGCTTGGTAATGTAATTTTTGCCAATCACGTCCAAGTTGTGCAACCAGCTCACTGAGGGATCCGTCAAAACAGCCAACCAAACCGGTCTTGCTTGCCAACCGATTGGCAAATCCCCAGTCTTCAAGTAAAGGGCAGCAGGCAATCAGTTCGGGTAGTTCGGGTAGCATGAATTTTGCAGGTTTGATGATACAGGGAAACTGGTCGGCGCTGAGTAGAACTAGGCTATGCGCGGCAAGGTTTTTCAGTTGACTGGCGGTACGTAAGGCATCAGCAATGCCTAAGTCTTCTCCCGTAATCAGCAGAGGTTGTTCCGCATTCAGGTTGGGTAAGGCTTGCCCTGCATGGCTGAGTTGTATCGGCGCATTGTTGACATCATCTTCCAGTTTGTCCAAACATAAGCAATCTATGTGTGCACCCAGAATGCGCCACGGCGCTAGGGTTGCGCCATGCCAGAGCAATCGAGTACCGATTTCTAAGGCAAAAGGAGCACTGAGCGTAAAACTGACTTGTGTCCAGCCATTGGGCAGCTCGCTGACGCTGGGCGTGTTGTGCGGTAACTGAGCCAACATCGACTCAGCTCGCTTTCTGTTGGTGAACCACGCGACCCTGG
Organism: uncultured Francisella sp.; assembly: GCA_964646525.1. GTDB lineage: Bacteria > Pseudomonadota > Gammaproteobacteria > Thiomicrospirales > Thiomicrospiraceae. The sequence continues at coordinate 626 of CAZYER010000036.1, forward strand.
AATAGCGTCGTGTGTACCTTGCCCGTGAACGACCACTTGTGGAAAGGCGTGTTATCGCCCGCGCTGATCAGTTGATGACGATTGAATAACCAGTCGTCCTCCATATCGACAATGGCGATATCGGCTGGTGCGCCCACCGTTAAACCGCCCCGATTAATGCCTAACAGCTTCGCAGGTTGGTGAGTGACGGCTTTGATCGCTTGCTCTAATGTTAGAACATGCTCGCGTACCAATGCGAGCAATAACGGCAATAAGCTTTCTAATCCACTGATGCCAGGTACCGATTCAGGGAAAGGTAGCAGCTTATCATCGTGCATTAGTGGCGTGTGATCGGAACAGATGGCGCTAATCACGCCTGCTTTAACGCCTGCACATAGCGCGTCTCTGTCACGTTGACTGCGCAACGGAGGTTGTACGTGCATAAAGCTAGCAAAGTCGGCGACATCAAACTCGGTTAGGTGCAAGTTGTGAATGGCAACGTCGGCGGTAACGGGTAAACCGCGTGCTTGAGCGTCAGCGATCATATCCACTGCGCGAGCGGTGGAAACTTGGCTCAGGTGCAAGCGCACGCCTGTTTCTTCGGCTAATAACAGCAAACGCGCCACAGCCAGGGTTTCGGTAGCCGCAGGAATGTCTGGTAAGCCTAATACGGAGCTAATCGCGCCCCTATGCGCTACGCCATCTTTGCCTAAATAGGCATCAATCGGGCGCATCATCACCAGTAGATCGTGAGTAGCGGCGTAATCAAAAGCGTTGAACAGTGTTTGTGTGTTGACCACGGGCTGATTAGCTTGGCTAAAAGCAACACAGCCTTCGCGATGCATCGCCACCATTTCTGATAAGGCTTCGCCTTTTAAGCCTTTAGTCAAAGCACCAACAGGCAACACATAAGCGGTTTCCGCTTGACGCGCACGACGCTGAATCAATTCGGTGACGGCAAAAGTGTCGTTGACTGGGTCAGTGTCGGGCATCACGCACAGGCTGGTAATACCGCCCGCAACGGCAGCTTTGGTTTCACGCGCAATGGTGGTGAAATGTTCTAAGCCAGGTTCACCCAAGCGTGTGGAGAGGTCAATTAAACCTGGAATCACCAACATGCCTTTGGCATCAATGGTTTTGGCAGCGGTAAAGTCGGCTGGTGCCTCACCAATGGCAATAATGCGCCCGTGATTGATATGAATATCGGCAACACTGTCGAGTTGGTTGGCTGGGTCAAACAAGCGACCTTGTTGAATGGTGATGGCAATCATGGTTGGTCTCCTTGTGTCTGCATAATCCCCGCCATCACCGACATGCGCACGGCAATGCCAAAAGTGACTTGATCCAAAATAACCGACTGTGGACCATCGGCAACGGTCGAAGCAATTTCGACACCGCGATTAATGGGGCCAGGGTGCATGACAATAGCATCGGGCATCGCCAGTTTTAAGCGTTCTTCGGTAATGCCATAGGTTTCAAAATATTCTTGTTCCGAAGGTAGGCGCGCGCTGCTCATGCGTTCGTTTTGCATGCGCAACGTAATCACCACATCGACATCTTTCAAGCCTGCTTCAATGTCGGTAAAACAATGAGCACCCATGGCGCTGGCGTCATGCGGTAGCAGAGTTTTTGGGCCAACTAAACGAATTTCTTCAGTTTCTAATAGATTCAATACTTGAATTTGCGAACGAGCGACACGCGAATGCAAAATATCACCCACAATGGCGACGCGCAGTTGCGAGAAGTCAGCACCCTTAAAATGACGAATGGTGTAAGCGTCGAGCAAGGCTTGTGTAGGATGGGCATGACGACCATCACCCGCATTGAGTACATGCACATGCGGTGCGACGTGGCGGGCAAAAAAGTGCGCCGCCCCCGATTCGGCATGACGCACGACAAACATATCTGCTTGCATGGCTTCGAGATTGTAAATAGTATCGAGTAGTGACTCGCCCTTTTTGGTAGCACTGGTCGCCACGTTAAGGTTAATGACATCGGCGCCAAGGCTTTTTTCAGCAATTTCGAAGGTGGTACGTGTACGCGTCGAGGCTTCGAAAAACAGGTTAACGATGGTTTTACCTTTCAGCAAGGGTTGCTTGTGAATTTGGCGCGTGTCGGTATTAATAAAGCCGTCAGCACGGTCTAAAATGTCGCGAATGTGGTGGGGTTTTAAGCCTTCTAGGGTGAGCAGATGTTTGAGCTTGCCCGCTTCATTGAGTTGTAAACTTGGGGAAGATAATCCTGGGTAGCCAAACATCATGAATCCTCTTTTGGTTTTGGTTGTTCTGTTTGAAGGTGCCGACTGGCATCGCGTAGATGGGCAGGTTGAGACAACCAGGTTTCTAAAATAACGGCCGCGGCTTCGGCATCCAACATAGCGGGATTGGTGCAACGCTCACTGGCTTCGCTGGAAGATAGCTGCTCTTCAATCCAATACAAGGGTAGCGGAATTTGTTTCACCAATAGCTCAGCAAAATCACGTACTCGTTCGGTAAGCGGTTGTTCTTTACCGTCCAACAACAAGGGCAAGCCCAATATCAAACCTTCGGGTTGATATTTGCTCAGCCATTTTTTCAGTTCTTGCCAGTCGGGCACGCCTTGCTTGGCTTTGAGTACCGTTAAGCCTCGTGCCGAGCCTGTTAAGCTCTGTCCGACCGCCAGACCTATGCGTTTTTCGCCCCAGTCGAGAGCCATAAACACGCCCTTAGCCATGAGTTAAGCGTGTCCTGCCGTACGTGAAATTTGGTGGGTGTTAATGCCCAAACGCTGAAAAGCCGCTTGCCAACGCGCTTCGGGCGGCAAGTCAAAAATCAGCTCTGGATCCGCTTCGGCAAATAGCCATTGGTTATTGCGCAGTTCTTGTTCTAATTGTCCCGCACTCCAACCAGCGTAACCCAAATAAACTTCATACTCCTCGAGCACGCGATCATCGGCGATGGCTTTCAAAAAATCGAGTGACACGGTGAGTGATAGGGCATCACTGAGTCGTGCTGTATTTTCCCAGCGTGATTTGCCATGATGCAAAATAAAGCCTCGGTCGGGTTGTACAGGACCGCCGACCATCACTGGCTGAGATAAATCCCGCTCTGCATGACGTAAGGGCATATCAAGATTGTCCAGTAGGGCGTGCATGTCCATATCGGAAGGATGGGTGAGTGTGAGTCCCATTGCGCCTTGTTCATTGTGTTCTAGCATTAAGATGACGCTTTTTTCAAAAAAACCACCCCCTTGATCGGGCATGGCAATCAGCAGTTTGTTGGCTATTGCTTGTTCATTTTCGCGCTGTGGCATGGGTTTCCTAAGTTCAATGGAGGTTGATTGAATATTCTAACCGATTTTTCACTTTTACTGACGCGCTAAGCGAGGCATGGTTGGCCAAGTGGGGGCATGCTTGTCGTGACAACGCCAAGGGTTAATATCCAGTCCACCACGACGTACATAACGGGCGTAGACGGTTAAGCGTTCTGGTTGAAAGGCCTGCCATAAATCGCTGTAAATACTTTCAACACAGTGCTCATGAAAGCCTTGGTGGTCACGATAAGAAACAATATAAGCTAGCAGGCTTTCTGCTTTAGGCAGTTTGCGTGCGCGCATTTCAATCACCACGCTGCCCCAATCAGGTTGATTGGTGACGGGGCAATTGGATTTGAGCAAGTGACTGTGCCAGCACCCATCGCCCGACAGATGCGGATCAAGACTCAATAACGTGGGGCTGGGAGTGTAGGTATTAATATTGATAGGGAGTTTGTCTAAACACTGCCCTGGCAACTGACCTATGCTGAGGTGATTCACCTCATGCAGTCGCATGGTCACCATCGCGCCCGCACAGCCCGATAAGTCATGAGTGACTTGCGTCATCATAGCGTGGCTATCACTGAATTTATGGGCATTGAGCGAGTTGAGATAGAGCTTAAAAGACTTAGATTCGATGATGTTTGGACTGGAAGCAGGGATGCTAAATTCGGCAACCGCTACTTGCGGCAAGCCCATAGCGTTCAACCAAGAAAGCTCATAAGCCGTCCAAACATCCACACCATAAAGTGGTGAAGGCGACAACTTCGACCGATTCAGCGCCCGTGGCACAGCAAACAATAGGCTAGGGTCGTAATGGGTGGGGTAGTGGGTGTGATGACCTAACTGGCTTTGTTCAATCGCAGACATGGGCTATATCTTAACTTTGATTATTAATACGCCTATTGTACGTTATCTTGACCATTTTGTTGCCTAAGCCGCTGCGGCTTTAGGCGCGATAAAAACCCCAAGCACGCACACATCTGCTTGAAAGGCACGACATGTCGGGTCTCGACTGATTATAAACTTTTTTAACAAACAACCCGAAATTGGCTTGTGGAATTGCGCCTGTTTAGCGCAAGCGGTTATGCCCTTATTGGCCGATGAGGAGTCTGAATCGCTGAGTATGGCCAGAGCTATTCTTGATGCTTATTGGTCGCAATATCATGAGCACTTTTTAAAGCTCATGCGCGCTAAGTTGGGCTTGCAACAAGCGAAAGATGAAGACGCCTTGCTGATTCGTAACTGGCTGAATTTGCTGGCGCATGAACAGCAAGATTACACCTTGGCGCATCGTCAACTCAGTCAAGCGACACAAAGTCCGTTTCAGTCTGCCGACGGACAAGAGTGGTGGCAGTGGTATCAGCACCGGTTGAGCGGTGAGTCCTGCTCAGCGCATGAACGTCGGCAAGCAATGGATGCGGTCAATCCCCTGTATGTGCTACGCACTTGGATAGCACAATTAGCGATTGATGCCGCCCAGCGTGATGACTATAGTTTGGTTTCTGAATTATGGGAATTACTAGCTAATCCCTTTGTGGAGCAAGACGGAAAAGAGGACTACGCCCAGCCAGCACCCGATTGGGCTAAGGGGTTGAGTTTAAGTTGTTCGTCATGAAACCTGTTAGGAGGGTCTGAACAATACGGCTTGCGCCTTTTTCAAAGATTCCTAAAGGCTTATCAACCCTGCATTAACAGTTTTTCTAATTTCGCCACCTTGGGTTTAATGGTTTCAGCAAAACCAAACGGCGGATTAATAATTAACATGCCACTACCATTCATGAGTAGGGTGTTTTCGGGTCTGGTCATGATGCTTAAATTCAGCACTTTTTCATCGTCGCCCACTAAGCGTTTCATTTTATTAACGAAAGGCAGTGCGCCTGCGCGAGTTTTGACGGGATACCAAATGGCAAATACGCCCTGACGGAAACGATGTAAGGCTTTCGGAATGACATCGTAAAGCTTGGCAAAATCATCTTGCTCAAACGGAGGATCAATGTGAATGAGTGCACGCTTGGCTGTTTTGGGTGGTAATAAGGCCAGTAAGGCTTCATAACCGTCACGTTGATGCACATGAATGCGTCGTTCATTGGCAAAGTTTTGCCTTAAATGTTTCATCGGACCATCTGAAACTTCGCACAGCGTTAGGTCGTCAATCAGACGCAGTTGTTCTGCCAAAATAAACGGTGAACCAGGGTACAAGCGCAACTCACTGCCTTCATTAACACTTTGTACAATCGAGATCAATGCCGACCAGTCAGGGTCTTTGCTGACCCAGAGTTTGCCAATGCCACCTTTCCATTCCCCCGTTTTTTGCGAGGGAGTTGCCGCCAAGTCATAAATGCCCGCGCCAGCATGGGTGTCGTACATGGCTAAGGGCGTGTCTTTACGTTGCAGAAAGGCAGCCAGTTCTAAAAGAACCAGATGTTTGAATACGTCGGCAAAATTGCCAGCGTGATAATGGTGTAGATAATTCATGATTGAATTGTATCACAGTCTCAACTATTGAAATGCCTCTATTTCGGCATGATACAGCGCGGTTTTTTGCCAGCAGCATGAGCTGCTTTCATCTGATACAGGGCTTCATCTTCTCGGTCACGTAAGTTGGTAATGCGCGTATCATCACTGGGATGGGTAGACATCCACTCTGGGATACTTTGTTTGCGATCGCCTTTCATCGCTTCCCACAGTTTCGCAGCTTCACGCGGGTCGAAGCCGGCTTTGGCCATGATATCTAAACCGAGTAAATCAGCTTCCGTTTCGTGAGCACGCGAGTAGGGCATAATCACGCCATATTGTACGCCCAAACCTAATGCTGCAACCGCGAGTTGGGTGTTTTGATTACGACTGCCAGCAATCGCTAGTGCCACCATGCCAATATTGGCTAGGGTTGCGGCACTGACACGCTCATTGGCATGATGAGAGAGGACATGGGCAATTTCGTGAGCGACTACGGCAGCAAGTCGGTCTTGATTGTTGGCAAACTTTAAAATGCCCGTGTAAACACCAATTTTGCCGCCGGGTAAAGCAAAGGCATTAACTTGATCCGATTCAAACAGCGTCACTTCCCAGTTGTCACCCACCACCTCTTTAGTCAGCGGAGCGACCACGCAATTGACATAAGCGGTGAGGGCCTTATCCTTGCTGATAGGGACTTCATTTTTCATTTTTTGATATTCTTGTTGTGCTGAGGCAGCCAAGCTGGCTTCGTTTTGCATCAACAACTGAGAACGTCCCAACGGGCTGGTAGAGCAACCTTGCAGTGTGAGCAGTGAAAGCACAAAGGCAAGTGTCAGGCGTTTTAGGTTCATGTGCGAAAGTCCCATTCATAAAGCGAGCTTGCATTATAATAACAAAAACCTGTTGTTTAGCGAAAAGGAAAGTCAATGCCGTCGGTTAAACTGCCGAGTGCGCGTGCGTTGCAATTGTTGCATGAGCGCAAATTATTACCCGTATTTCCTGGTGTATTAACGCGTCTTGATGAGGTGATTAATGACCCTTGTTCGAGGGGTGAGGATGTGGCAGCAGTACTCGCAGCTGATGTGTTGCTCGCCTCGCGCGTCATGCGAGCAGCGAGCGGTGTCCGTTATGGACCAAAGTCGCCGAGCTCCTTGGTGGAAGCCGTGGCGCGTTTAGGTGTGGTAGAGGTTCGAGCCATTGCACTTGCTGTAGCCTTTAGTGCAAGTTTTGCCCGTCCAGCCAATATTTCATTAACCGTATTTTGGCAACACGCCTTTGTTGCCGCTGTCGCAACAAGAGCCATTACTCAGTGGCTGAGTGTCCATCGCCAACTCAGTGTGTGTGATACGGTGACTGCTTTCTTGCTGGGTTTGTCGCATGATATGGGCATGTTATTGTTGGATCTGCTTGAGCCAGATCAATACGCACAGGTGTTGCAAGCGGTCCACCATGGAGAAGATCAGCTGTTAGCAGAGCAAAAGTTCGTGGGTACAACTCATGCGGTCATGAGTGCCGCTTTGCTACATCACTGGCACTTTAGTGATCAAATGTCGATGGCTTTGGCCAGTCATCATTATCCAGTTCGCTTACAGCCTGCGGTGCAGCCTTGGGCGGATGTGGTGTTGTTGGGTGAGGCAATGGCGGTATCGCTAGGTTATGTTAATGGTGCTTATACGAACATTTCTGATATGATGCAGGAAGTGGTTGAGCAGCGACGAGCAGCGATGCAGCTAGATGATGACGTTTGGCATGAAATCGGCTTAATGGTTTCACACCAATTAGAAGAGGAAGGCTGGCTAGAGCTGGCAAATGGAATCTAAATAAACATGAATACACAGCCAAAATATACAGCAAAAACCTTAAATGATTGGTTGGAAAGGCATAAAAGTTTGCCGAACTTTCCTTCTGTGCTGACTGAATTAGATGCGGTATTGGCATCGGATGCGGTGACGGTTGAGGCCGTTGTCGCGGTATTGCAAGTCGATGTCAGTGTTGTAGCCCGCATTATGAAAACGGTTAATTCAGCGCGTTATGTGATGCATGAACCGGCACAGACCTTAACCGATGCCGTTTCACGGCTTGGCTTTTCGGCAACTCGCATGGTAGCGATTGCAGCGGCTTTTATGAGTTTGATGGATTCGCCAAAGAGTTTTTCGCTACGAGACTTTTGGCGTTCTGCGTTTGTATCTGCTGTTGCCTGCCGAGAAGTGGTTGGTATGGCGCGTTTAAATCATGAAAATTTTGATCCCTCATCGGCATTTACACTGGGTGTCGCTAGCGACTTAGGCGTTTTTTTACTGGATGCTTGTTGTGCCGATGACTATGCAGCGATTGTAACTAAAATGCAGTCTAATCCATTGGCGCTGGTCAAAATGGAGCAACAAGTGTTGGGTGTGGATCATGCCATTGCCAGTGCAATTCTATTGCGTTCTTGGCGTTTTCCAGAAAGCTGGGTAATGGGTGTGGCAGGACATTACTTCCCAGCGCGCTTGCCTAAGGCGCAACAACCTTGGGCAGATGCGTTATTGATTGCGGAAAGTGTGAGCTATTATTTGGGCTATGGTCATGGTGTTTGTCCTTCGAGTCCACCGGGCGTATTGCTTGAGTTAACCAACTTGCGTTTGTCCTGTTTGGGGCTTAGTGAACAAGATTTTACGCATCTAGCAAGTCGAGTTGCTTTGTTGGTCGAGCAAGAAGGTTGGATGGCGTTGGCTGATGAGGTGTCGAACTAAGCTTGGGGCATCTCTAAAACCCCAACTTCGTGGAATTTTTAGAGGTCATGCTTGGTCTTTTAGCCTTCGATCAGCTTTAAAGAAAACCCCGCGCCCTCGAGTCGTTTGGCTTCAATTTCTAGGTCGAGTTGTGTCAGTGGATTTTGTGCTAACCAGCCCGAGGGAAAGCAGAGCGCTAGTTGGTTTTCTTTAATCAGTTTTAGATTAACGCGCATCGTCTGGTCTTCTCGTCCACGATGTAAACGCGTGGCGAGTCGCAATAACACCAGTACTTTGGGTAGTACAGCCAAACAATCTTCGGGTAAAGAGAGTAGGTCTTTGGCGCTCATCTTGGAGCGGTGATGTAATACCAGCCAAGCGAGTAGTCGTTGTTCTTCCTGATTGAAGCCTGCTAAGTCAGCATTTTCTAGAATATAAGCACTGTGATGACGGTATTTGCGATTGGAAATAAAATGCCCTACTTCGTGTGTCAAGGCGGCCCATATCAGCAGCGATTTGAGCGGCAAAATAGCGTGTTGTAGCCGCCAATCTGTTTTGACTTGTTCAAAAAAACTGCTCGCACAGTGAGCGACACGTTCTGCCTGCGCTTGGTCGATGCGACTGGAGGTGAGTAAAGCGCGAATACTGGTTTCACGTACATCCTGTGTGTGGTGTACTCGTCCCAGCATGTCTAAAATCAGACCTTCGCGCAGTGCGCCTGGGGATACCTGCATTTGCTCAATGCCGAGCAGTTGGAAAGCGGCCATCAGCACGGCTAAACCACCACCAATGACGGGTTTACGATTATCGGATAGTCCTTCGATTTTGACTTTATCCAGCGAACCGCCAGCAAGCAGAGCATCGCGTAGCTTTTCCATGCCAGCGAGCGTAATGCCATCATTAGACCAGCCGTTGGCGATGAGCGTTTCGTGAATGGCTTTAATGCTGCCACTAGCACCAATGGCTTTATCCCAACCCAAACGTCGTAGTTTAGGTACATGCGGTCGCAACACTAACTGACACGCGTTGAGTGCGTCACGAAAATCGCTGGCACTGATTTGATCAATCAAGTTGAATTGTTGACTGATGGAAACACACCCCATTTCGGTGCTGGTCATCGAGCGTGGATCGAAGTGGGTGCCGATAATAAATTCAGTACTGCCGCCACCAATATCCATAACCAGACGTTGCTGGTCGTCATTGACTAAAAAGTGCGACACACCTAAGTAAATAAGTCGTGCTTCTTCATGACCAGGAATAATGTCGATTTGTGCGCCCAGAGCGGTCTCTGCCAGTGCGAGAAAGTCGCCTGTATTACTGGCAAGGCGGAGCGTATTGGTGCCGACAGCACGAATATTTTCACTAGGGATCCCTCGCAGGCGTTGACCGAAGCGGGTGAGGCAGGCAATAGCCCGTTCTTGTGCTGCCTGGTCGAGCTGGCCGTCAGCACCTAATCCCATGCGTAAGCGCACAGTTTCCTTGTGACGGTCTAACAGTTGTAGTTGACCATCCACTTCGCGAGCGATGATCATGTGGAAGCTGTTAGAGCCTAGGTCAATGGCAGCGAAGGTATCGGGTGTATTCATAGCGTTTGGACGGTCATAACAATCATCCGCCTATTTTACGCGATTCATTAGCCCTTGTGATATTTTTCTGCTAACACCTGTTGCGCACTGAAGGCGTCGCCATCGCTGTTACGCTGATGGTAGTCGCCATTGGCATCTAGTTGCCAGCCTGTGGTGTCTTTAAGGTAATTATTCAGGCCTTCCTCATAAATGCGTGCAAATAGTGCTGGGTCGCGTATGGGGAAACAGGTTTCAACGCGAGAAAGCAGGTTACGACTCATCCAGTCGGCACTCGCCAGCCACAACTGTGGTTGGTCATCATTTTGGAAGTAAAAAATGCGATGATGCTCTAAAAAGCGACCGAGTACCGAAGTCACGCGAATGTTATCGGACAACCCTGACACACAAGGACGCAAACTACACATGCCACGTACAATTAAATCGATTTGTACGCCATCTTGGCTAGCAGCATAGAGTCCTTCAATGATTTCACGCTGTTGTAACCCGTTCATTTTGGCAATGATACGAGCGGGTTTACCCGCTTGTGCGTTGGCCGCTTCGCGTGCAATTGCTGCTTTCAGGTTGTTATGTAATGAGTGCGGAGCTTGCCACAAGGCCTCTAGCTCAGTTTCGCTGGCAAAGCTGGTCAGTTGTTGGAAAATGCGATTCACATCACGACCAATATCGGCTGCCGAGGTGAGCAGACCGAAGTCGGTGTACACGCGCGCGGTGCCAGCATGATAGTTACCTGTGCCTAAGTGAGTATAGTAGTGCAATCCCGTCGCTTCTTTACGCAATACTGATATCATCTTGGCATGGGTTTTATAACCCACCACACCATAAACGACGTGAGCGCCGGCTTCCTGTAAGCGCGTGGCTTGTTGAATGTTGTTGTCTTCATCGAACCGGGCGCGTAGCTCAATCACTGCCGTCACTTCTTTGCCACGTTTGGCGGCTTGTTCCAGTGCTTCAACAATCGCCGAGTTGGTGCCAGTACGGTACAGCGTCATGCGAATGGCCAATACTTGGTCATCGGCAGCGGCTTGGCGAATAAAATGAATAACGGGAGCAAAAGACTCAAAGGGATGGTGCAGCAGTATGTCTTGTGTTTTCAAAATATCGAAAAAGTGACCCTTTTGACCATCCAACTGGGTATCTTCGAGTAGGCTGGGTGTTGAAGGTGTATAAGGTGGGAAGAGTAGGTCGGCACGAGCGACCATATCGGGTACAGCAGACAGTCGGTGTAGATTTACCGGACCATTGACCTTGAACAGCGCATTTTCGGGCAAGCGGAAGCGTTGCAATAAATAGTGGGCGATTTCGTCAGGGCAGTTATCTGCGACTTCTAGTCGCACGGCATTGCCGTATTTGCGCGACGATAATTCTCCCTGCAACGCAGTGAGTAAGTCATCGACTTCTTCTTCATCAACAAATAAGTTAGAGTTGCGCGTGACGCGGAACTGAAAACAACCTTTAATAGACATGCCAGGGAAAAGCTTGTGTACATTGGCATGGATTGCTGAGGAGAGGAAAATAAAGTCGTGTGCGCTGCCACTGACCGATTCGGGTAATTGAATAATCCGCGGCAAAGCACGAGGGACTTGTACCACCGCCAATTCGCCCATGCGACCGAAAGCATCTTTGCCTTCAAGTGACACAATGAAATTGAGTGACTTATTCAGTAAGCGCGGAAAAGGATGTGCTGGGTCTAAGCCCAATGGGGTAAGTAGCGGTTGTAGTTCGGCAGCAAAAAAGTCGGCTACCCAAGCCCGGATTTCAGCTGTCCAGCGATCACGACGCAGGAAGCGAACGCCTGCTTGTTCCAGCTCTGGTAGAATAACTTTCTGTAGGGCTTGATATTGTGCGTCGACCAATTGATGGGCACTGGCATTAACCAGTTCAATCGCATCTTTCGGGCGCATACCGTCGGGCTTGGTGCGTGCATCGGGATCTTTGGCTAATTCGACCAAACTGGCATAGCGAATTTCAAAAAACTCATCTAAATTGCTGGAAGAAATACATAAATAGCGTAGGCGTTCTAATAACGGGTAGTTCGGATTGAGTGCCATATTGAGCACGCGACGATTAAAGGCCAGTACCGAGGTTTCACGGTTAATGAAGGGGTTATAAGTGGTATCGGTAGCCAGTGTGTTGGTGCTAATCGTCATGGTGTTTTCCCGTCATCAGAGCATAAAATTTCAGCCTCTATTGTCGCACGATTTAATGACAATTGGATGAAACTTGATTCTTCTCTGGGTGCATTATTCTGCAATAAATAGCATAAGTCATTATAATGGCACCATATTTATGCTAAAGCTAGTGTCTATGAGTCAATTATTTTACGTGATCGGACCCTCTGGAGCCGGAAAAGATGCTCTAATGCAAGCGGCGCGTGTGGCCTTGGAGGGTCAGTCGGTGCTCTTCGCCCACCGCTATATCACGCGAAACAACAGCGATGCCTCAGAAAACTTTGTTCAGCTTTCAGAGGCTGAGTTTAGCATGCGTCAACAGCTGGGTTTATTTTGGTTAACTTGGCAATCGCATCAATTGCATTATGCAATTGGCACCGAGGTACGTCACTGGTTGCAGTCGGGATTAACGGTCGTGGTGAATGGGTCGCGTCAAGCTTTGCCCGAAGTCACGCGTATTTGTGCACAAGATGGCGTGATCTTGGTGCCCGTGTGGGTGCATTGTGAAACGAGTATTTTGGCGCAACGGCTGCGTGCGCGAGGTCGTGAAACGGAAGCGCAGATTCAAGAGCGTTTGGAGCGAGCCAAAGCCTTTGTGCCACCTGTAGACGCGCTAGTGATTGATAATTCGGGCGCTTTGACCGATTCGGTACAACAACTTCTCACTTACTTACAGGCCGATTTAACAGATGATGTCAGGTGCGAGTCATTGCATGTCGATTGAGTTACTGGCGACCGCCTTGATGGTTGGTTTTCTTGGCGGCGTACATTGTGTCGGTATGTGTGGTCCTTTAGCGGGTGCCTTTACCTTTTCGCTAGCACCGGAAATACAGTGTTCTTCACAGCGTGTGGCACTGATGCAAGTAGGCTATAACCTAGGGCGCTTAACCAGTTATATCATGCTGGGTGGGATTGCTGGTTTGGTGGGATTGCTGTTAATTGAAGCGGGTGAATTGCTGTCGATGCAGCGTTGGCTATTGGGCTTTGCTGGTGTGTGGATGGTCATTTTAGCCGCTTGGTTACTGGGCTGGTCGGCTTTGCCAGCAAAATTAGAAGGTTTAGGGGCGGGCTGGTGGTCGCGTTTATCGCAACGCTGGCGCGCCCGCTTTTTGCCTGTACAGCGTTGGTATCAGGCCTATTTAATGGGTGTGTTATGGGGTTGGATGCCGTGTGGCTTGGTTTATTCGACCCTTATTTTGGCGATGAGCGCTGGTTCTGTCTGGGCAGGTATGTCGGTGATGCTAGCATTTGGGCTGGGTACACTGCCCAACTTGTTGTTGGTTGGCGCCAGTGCTTTTTGGTTAATGCGATTTAAACGTAACCCTTGGTTAATTCGTGCCGCTGCGCTGGGTATGGTGATTTTTGGAGCCTGGACTTTGTGGCAAGCTGTGTTGGGTAAGGCTTGGCTGGGAGTTGTGTGATATGAAATCCTGTTGGTCTTGTTGGTTATCGGCATCGCCCTATTTGACGGTTGTGTTCGCGCTAACCGCTTGGTGGCTGTCTTGGCCCGCACCACCTCAACCCATCTCAGTTGCCAGCAATGAGCCAATTGCTCAAGAGACCTTAAGATTCGATGAAGCAGAAGCTGATGATGCTTCTGGGTTGCAAGTGACACTGATTCCCGCACCTAATTTTTCTGCTATTAGTTTGTCCGATGATCGTAAGCAGACTTTTATTGCTTGGTTATTGCCATTAATTGCCCAAGAAAATGCGCGTGTATTAGAGCTACGTCGTGAAGCTGTTCGTCTGTATGGGTTGTCGCAACAAAACCGCTTATCGTTGAAACAAAAAGAGTGGTTGGTTAGTCTAGCGACAGACTATGAAGTTGACTTGGGTGTTAAGGGCTTTGATCTTCCTTTTTGGCAAAACCTGTTGCATCGAGTGGATGCCATTCCGCCTTCATTGGTGCTGGCGCAAGCAGCAGTAGAGTCGGGTTGGGGTACGTCTCGCTTAGCTAAAGACGCGCACAACTTTTTCGGCATTATGTGCTTCAAACCTGGTTGTGGTGTGCCTTTTGATGGCGGTCCTGGAGAGTTTCGACGTTTTGTTGGTGTGAATGATTCGATTGCTTTTTATATGCGGCTCATTAACACCAAGGGTGCTTATCGTGCGGCGAGAGCCGAGCGTATGCGCCATCGTTTGATTGGTGATGTGCCTTCGGGTTTGGCTTTGGCGAAGACGCTACTCAGCTATTCTGAATTGGGCAGTCGCTATATTGATTTTCTGCTTAAAATCATGCGTGAGAATAAGCTCGATGAGTACGATGGTGCCGACTTACCCATGAGCATTGAAGTGAATGAAGCGCCTGCACCGAGCGTGCAAAGTGAATCGGTTAAGTAGCTTACTTCCCACACGCTTTCATCAACTGTCCGAACAGCTTGCGCTTGTCGGGTGGTAGGGCTAAAAAAGCTTCGATGGCTTCACGTTCTTCGGGCGCGAGTTTGCTGTTCCATTGAGCTGGTCGTTCATTTACCGCCACCACCAGCTTTTCACCAAAACGCAGCCAGTGCGCATCCACACCTAACCATTCCGCTAATACTTGTAATCGGTCTTGTGTGGGTATGACCTCGCCTTGCAACCACCGACGCACTGCCTGAAACGAAACCGAACGCCCCCAATAACGCAAGTTAAACTCACGTTCTAATACGATAGGGCGTAGTTCATAACCCGCTGCCTGCATCGACTGCTTTAGTCGTTCACTAAATCTTTGTGCTTCACTCATGTAACAAGAAGTTAAAGCACTATTGAACCATACATTGAACAAGATTTATAAATTAAACCTATTGTTTTGTTTGTTGTGTTTTACTAGAATGAACTATTGATAACCACGGATATTGAAGTTAAGTGTGTGGCAATAAGAATAGGGTGTCAGTAAAAAGTTATGCTGAAAATGATGAGTGTTTCTGAACTGCCTTGTACATCAGGGTTGAGTGATCTTTCACCTGAACGATTGAACCTGATCGTTTCAGCTTTCAACCATGTTAGTGAGGGAGTTATTATTTCTGCTAACGGAGTTGTCTTAGAGGTAAATCATTCATTTTCACGCATTACAGGCTTTAAAGCATCGGAAGTTTTGGGTAAAAAAACAAGTGTTCTAACGTCGTTATTATTAAACGATGATCTAGAAAAAATATTTGTAATCAATTGATTGATGCAAGTTGTTGGGTAGGACCTGAATCCGTGTTCTTTAAATAACATAGCGTCAGCTTAAGGCATTTGAT